>JACPCH010000132.1 GCA_016179875.1 Candidatus Rokuibacteriota bacterium
GCCCACGCCGAGCGCGACCTGCCCGCGGGCTTCTTCGACCTCGGCGCGCTCGAGCGCTTCATGCGCGAGGCGTTCGAGAAGCGCGCGCTCCAGAACGCGTTCGGCGCGCTCCCGAGGCGGCTCCTGATCCCGGCCGTGGACCTGGAGCGCGGCGAGCGCGTCGTCTTCGGCCGGGGCGACCTCGCGGAGGTGCCGATCAGCCAGGCGGTCGCGGCGTCGTCCGCGATCCCCGGCTTCTTCGAGCCGTACGCGATCGCCGGCCGCGACTACGTGGACGGCGGCGTGGGCTTCTCCGGCCACGCCGACCTCGCGGCCGAGGCGGGCGCGCGCGTCGTGCTCGTCATCAACCCGCTCGTGCCCAACAGCGAAGGCGGCGTCGTGCCGCTCCGCAACCGCGGGCTCTACTCGATCATGGAGCAGGCCGGCCGCATCTACAGCCAGAACCTCCTGCAGCTCGGCCTGGCGAGCCTGCGCGTCAAGCATCCGCGCACGGAGTTCTTCCTGCTCCAGCCGCCGCGCTCGGCGGCGGCGATGTTCGGGCCGTCCATGGGCTTCGAGGCGAGCCGCGCGGCGCTGCGCTACGGCTACGAGTCCACCCGGGAGTGGCTCGCGGGCGCCGGCGGCGGCGGGGCGCTGCTCGAGCAGCTGCTCCCGCCGCTCCACCCGCTCGCGGTCTAGCTCCGCCGCGCGAGGTTCCCGAGCCCGTCGTAGGCGGCGTACTTGTAGGCGTCGCCGAGGGTCGGGTAGTTGAAGACCGCGTTGATGAAGGTGTCGATCGTCCCGCCGGCCAGCAGCACCATGAGCCCCACGTGGACCAGCTCCGCGGCCGCCTCGCCGATCACGTGGACGCCCAGGAGCGTCTTGTCGGGCGCGCGGAAGACGAGCTTCAGCTCGCCGGCGAGGTCGCCGATGATCTGGCCCCGCGCGTTCTGGCGGTAGAGCGCGCGGCCGACGCAGTAGTCGATCCCTTTCTCCCGGCACGACTCCTCGGTCTCGCCGACCATCGCGATCTCGGGAATCGTGTAGACCGCCAGCGGGAAGATCGGCGCCACGCGCGTCTTGTACTTGAGGTCGAAGGCGTGGCACATGGCGACGCGCGCCTGCTCCATGGACGTCGCGGCGAGGGCGGGGAACCCGATGACGTCGCCGGCCGCGTAGACGTGGGGCACCGCCGTCTGGTAGTGCTCGTTGACCTCGAGGAGGCCGCGGTCGCCGACGGGAATGCCGGCCTTCTCGAGGCCGAGGCCCCGCGTGTTGCCGTGCCGGCCGGCGGCGAACAGGACGGCGTCCACCGCGAGCAGGTCGCCGCGCCTGGTGTCGAGGTGGATCACGTCGGCCCGGGGGTCCACGCGGGCGACGCCGTCGCCGAGCCGCACGTCCACGCCCAGGAACTCCATCTGCAGACGCAACCGGTCCGCGATCTCGGCGTCGAGGAAGGGCAGGAGCCGGTCGCGGCCGTCGAGGAGCGTGACGCGGATGCCGAGCGCCGCGAAGATGGTCGTGTACTCGCAGCCGATGACCCCCGCCCCGACGACGGCCATCGTGTGCGGCAGCCGCTCCATGTGGAGGATCTCGTCGCTGTCGTAGACGCGCGGGTCGTCGAACGGGATGTCCCGGGGCCGCGCCGGCACCGAGCCCGTCGCGATCAGGACGATGTCGCCCTGGATCCGGCGCACGAAGTCGGCGTCGGGCGGCGCGACGGCGATGGTGTGGGCGTCCTCGAAGCTCGCCTCGCCCCGGATCAGGTCGATCCGGTGGCGCTCGATGTTCTGGCGCACGACCTCGCGGAGCGACTTCACCACCTCCTGCTCGCGGTACATGAAGTCGCGCACGGTGAGGTCGGGCTTGACCATGTAATCGACGCCGTAGAGGCCGCGCTGCTGGAGGCCGGAGAAGTAGAGCGCCGTCTCGCGCAGCGTCTTCGAGGGGACGGTGCCGGTGTTGATGCCGGCGCCGCCGACGTGCGGCGCGCGCTCGGCGAGCGCGACCCGCTTGCCGAAGTACGCCGCCTGGGCGGCGCCCTTCTCGCCCGCCGGACCCGAGCCGATGACGACGAGGTCGTAGCGCTCCACCTGGGGGGCTCCTAGCGTCGGCCGCCTGCGAGTCTGCGCGATTCGGGCAGTGTCCGCAACCGCCCCATCGCCAGGACGCCGAGGGCGGGCCCGGCCGCGAGCGCGAAGAACGTCCAGCCCCAGCCGGCCCGGCGCACCAGCGGCGGCACCAGCCAGATCGAGAGCATCGTGAGGGCGAAGCCGGCGCAGGTCTGCGTCGTGAGGGCGGTGCCGACGTAGGCCGGCGGCGACAGCTCGGTGATCGCGGTCGAGAACTGCGCCGAGTCGGCGACGATCGTGACGCCCCAGACGAGGGCCAGCAGGAGCGTCAGGAGCGGCGGGCCCGCGAAGGTGAAGCCGGTCAGGGCGGCGCAGGCGCCGGAGAGCGCCATCGCCGCCATCGTGAGGGTGGTGCGCCCCCAGCGGTCCGAGACGCCGCCGCCGGCCCAGCAGCCGAGCGCGCCCGAGGCGATCACCAGGAACGTCGCGCCCGCCGGGTTGAGCCCGGCGTAACTCCCGCCGCCCCGGGCCTCGAGGCTCTCGGCGAGGAACACGCCGATCCACGCCCACATCGCGTAGAGCTCCCACATGTGGCCGAGGTAGCCGAAGCAGGCCAGCCGCGCGCCGCGCTCCCTGAACACGGCGAACGCCATCCGGACGTCGAAGCGCGGCGCGGGGAACCGGTGGGGGCCCTCGTGCACGCAGCGCCACGCGAGGGCGGCGCCGGCGAGGGCCAGCGCGGAGGCGGCGAGGAGCGTGCCCCGCCACGGCAGGCCGACGCCGCGGATGAGATGGGGCGTCGCCGAGCCGACGGTGAGGGCGCCGACGAGGATGCCGATGGCCAGGCCGCGCCCCTCGCGGAACCACGTCGCCATGATCTTCATGGCCGGCGGATAGGCGCCCGCCATCGCGACGCCCGTCACGAAGCGGAGCGCCAGCGCGGGCGCGAGGCTCTCGACCCAGAGCCCCACCGCGCCATTGGCGGCGGCGCCGAGCACCGCGCTCCAGACCAGGACGAGCCGCGGCGGGCAGACGTCGGGCAGGTTGGCGAGCGCGCTGGCCAGCGTGCCGGCGATGAAGCCGAGCTGGACCGCGATCGTGAGGCCGGCGCTGCCGGCATCCCCGAGCGCCCACTCGTGCCGGAGCGCGGGCAGGACCGCCGAGGCGCTGAACCAGAGCCCGAGGACCAGCAGCTCGACGACGGAGAGGAGCGCGAGCTGCCGCGAGGCGGTGGGCACGGGCCGGCGACTATTCGATGACGCCCTTCTCGCGGAGTTGCGCGATCTCGCCCGGGCCGACGCCGAGGTCCTTCAGGACCGCGTCGGTGTGCTCGCTGGCGAGCGGCGCCGCGCTGCGGACCGAGCCGGGCGTATCGGAGAGCTTGATGGCGACGCCGACCTGGCGGACGGGGCCGTGGACCGGGTGCTGGACGTCCACGATCATCTGCCGGTGGGTGATCTGGGGGTCGCGCACCATCTCCTCGACGTCGTAGACCTTGCCCACGCACACGTCGGCCTTCACCAGCAGCTCGTACCACTCGTCGCGGTCGCGCGTCCGGATGATCGCCTCGATCTCGCGGCGGGCCGCCTCCTCTTCGGTGTTGGCGGCGCGCACGAACTGGTCGGGCTGCCGCGCGAAGCGCGCGAGGTCGGGCCGGCCGATCGCCTTGCAGAAGTTCTCCCAGAGCCAGGGCTCGGTGCAGCCGATCGTGAGGAGCTTACCGTCGCGCGTCTCGTAGATCGCGTAGTAGGGATAGGAGCCGCCGAGGAAGCCCTCGCCCCGCCGGGGCGCCATGCCGTCGCTGAAGAAGAACCGCATGTTGGGGGTGGCGGCCAGCAGCGACACGGTGGTGTCGAGGTAGGCGACGTCCACGTGCTGGCCCCGGCCCGTGCGCTCGCGCGCGAACAGCGCCAGCATGATGCCGAGCGCGCCGTGCAGGCTCGCCCCCGCGTAGTCGGCGACCAGGTTGAGCGGGATCGCCGGCTTGCGGTCCGCTTCGCCGATCAAGCCGAGAACGCCGGCCAGCGACAGGTAGTTCATGTCGTGCGCGGGGTAGCTCTTGTACGGGCCGTCCTGGCCGAAGCCCGAGAGCGAGCAGTAGACGAGCCGCGGGTTCGCCTGCGCGAGCGCCGCGTAGTCGGCCCCGAGCCGCTTCATCACGCCGGGGCGGAAGCCCTCGACGAGGACGTCGGCGCCGGCGGCGAGCCTCCGGAAGATCGCCTGGCCCTCGGGCGATTTCAGATTGAGCGTCATCGAGCGCTTGTTGCGGTTCGTGAAGGCGTGGAGCGTGCGGCGCACCCACTCGGGGCCCGCGGGCCGGTCGGGCTCCGGCGTCTCGATCTTGAGGACGTCGGCGCCCATGTCGGCCAGCAGCATCCCCGGCATTTCGGCCGGCGGCACCCGCGCCAGCTCGAGAATCTTGATCCCGTCGAGCACACCCATCGGACTCTCCTCAGCGGTGGTTGAACGTCGTGTCGGATCGCGTCAGTCGAGGTCGCCGGCGAGCCGCGAGGTGAGCGCGCGGAGGTCGGGGATGTCCTCGAGGTGCTCGAGCTGCTCCGCCACGCCGAGGGCCTCGTCCGGCGCGAGCACGCGCGTCGCGCACGCGAGGAACTTGGCGCGGAGCGCCTCGGCGGACAGCGGCGTGTCGGGGTGGCCCTGGGCGCCCCGCGGCGGGCTCGCGAGCGTGCGCCCGTCGGCGAGCCGCAGCGTCACGCGGCTCCAGGCGTGCTGCTCGAGGCCGTCGGGCAGCGACGGGTCCACGACCATCGTCACGCGTCCCATCAGGTCGCGCACGGCGGGGCTCCGGACCTCGCCGTCCTCGAACGACGCGAGATCCACGCGGCCCTCGGCGGCCGCGGCGGCGGCGCAGAACTGCATCGAGAACTTCCGCTCGAGCGCCGTTCCGGGCTTCGTATGGGCCAGCACATCCGGCACCACGCGGTTCACGCCGACCTCGATGGCGGCGATCTGCCCGGGCTGGAGCGCGTGCGCGGCGCGCAGCTCGATGAGGGCGTCGATGGCGGCGTGGGTCAGCGCGCACGAGGGGTAGGGCTTCACGGCGATGCCCGACGCGAGGAGCTGCCAGCGACGCCCGAGCGCGTCGAGCGCGGCGTCGAGCGGGTGAGAGGCGCCGAAGGCGGCGGCGTAGCCCTGCCGGCCCTCGAGCGCGGTCTCGGACGCCGTCAGGCCCTCGCGGGCGAGCTGCGCGGCGCGCACGCCGCTCATCGCCGCGTGGCCGGCGTGGTAGGGCTTGGTCATCGAGCCGAAGTTCTCCTTGAGCCCCGAGGCGTGCGAGGCCGCGATGCCGAGCGCGTGGCCCGTCTGCGCGACGTCGAGCCCCAGGAGCCGGGCCGCCGCGGCCGCGCAGCCGAGGGTGCCGATGGACACCGTGGCGTGCCAGCCCCGCGTGTAGTGCGCGGGGTTCAGCGCGAGGCCGAGCGCCGCGCTCACCTCGAAGCCCACGACGTACGCGGTGACCAGCGCGCGGCCGTCGGCCGTCTCGGCCTCGGTGGCGGCGAGGCCCGCCGACAGGAGCGGCACGCTCGGGTGGCCCATGAGCGCGAAGTTCGTGTCGTCGAAGTCGTGGGCGTGGCCGGCGACGCCGTTGGCGAGCGCCGCCCAGCCGGGCGCGGTCACGAGGCGGGTGCCGACGACGGTGGCGAGCGGGGCGCCGCCCTCGGCGCGGGCCAGGCGGCGCACGATGGCGGCCGCGGGCTCGGCGGCCCCGGCGAGCATCACGCCGAGCGTGTCCAGGGCGGCGCGGCGCACGAGGCCGATCCCGGCGGCGGGGACGTCCTCGAGCGAGGTCTTGACGACGAACTCGGCGAGCCGGGTGGTGGCGCTCATGCCCGGCACGATATCATAGCGGCCGTGAGCCTCGCCGTCCGCTTCCTCGGGTCGGGCGACGCGTTCGGGAGCGGCGGCCGCTTCCAGACGTGCATCCACCTGGGCGCCGCCGGCGGGAGCGTGCTCGTGGACTGCGGGGCGACCTCGCTCGTCGCCATGCGGCGCTTCGGCCTGGACCCGCAGGGGATCGCGTGCGTCGTGCTGTCCCATCTGCACGGCGACCACTTCGGCGGCGTCCCGTTCCTCGTGCTCGACGCCCAGTTCAAGCG
>JACPCH010000133.1 GCA_016179875.1 Candidatus Rokuibacteriota bacterium
CTCGGCATCGGCGTCGCGGCCTACAACGAGGCGACGGGGATCGGCCCGCACGAGGGCGCGCACGTCGAGGTGGATCCCGCCGGCGCGGTGCGCGTGACCGTCGGCGTGCCCTCGCAGGGCCAGGGCCACGAGACGACGCTGGGACAGATCTGCGCCGAGCGCCTCGGCGTGCCGCTCGCCGCGGTCAGCGTCGTGGGCGGCGACACCGCGCGCTTTCCCGCCAGCAACGGCACCTACGCCAGCCGCGTGACGGTCGTCGTCGGCAACGCCGTCGCCAAGGCCGCCGAGGCCGTGCGCGAGCAGGTCCACCGCGTGGCCGGCCGCGCGCTCGAATGCGACCCCGACGACGTCGTCCTCGACGGCGGGCGCGCCCACGTGCGCGGCGCGCCCGCGCCGTTCGTCGAGCTCGCCGCGCTCCACGCGCTCTCGCACCGCCCCGACGTGGTGCGCGCGCTGGGCGAGCCCGGCCTCGGCGCCACGCGCTACCACAGCCCGGACTGCGTCACCTGGGCCTCGGGCATCCACGTGGCCACGGTGGAGGTGGACCGGGAGACGGGCGCGGTGACGCTGCTGTCCTACCTCGCGGTCCACGACGCCGGCCACGAGATCAACCCGCTCATCGTCGCGGGCCAGACCCAGGGCGGGGCCGTGCAGGGCATCGGCATGGCGCTCGCCGAGGAGATCGTCTACGACGAGTCCGGCCAGGCGCTCACCGGCACCCTGATGGACTACGCGCTGGCGCGCGCGGACAGCGTGCCGGGCATCGACGTGGCCAGCGTGGACTCGCCCTCGCCGCTGAACGCGCTGGGCGTGAAGGGCACCGGTGAGGGCTCCGCGGTTCCCGGCCCGGCCGCCATCGCCAACGCCGTGGCGGACGCGCTCGGCGGCCCGGTCGAGCTGACGCAGATCCCGCTGCGGGCGGAGACGATCCTGGCCGCGCTGCGGCGCAGCCCGTCACACGAGTAGTGGCCACGGCCACGGTGCCTTTGACAGCTCGCGGGCACGGAGGCTACGCTGCTGACATGCTGCTCGAGCGCGCACAGGAGTCCCTCCGAGCCGCCGAGTTGTGCCTCGAGGCTCAACTCGTGAACTCTGCGGCCAGCCGCGCCTACTATGCGATGTTCCAGGCCGCGCAGGTCGCCCTGGAGGCCGCAGGCGTCGCCCGTGCCCAGTGGAGCCATCCGGCTCTCCAGGCCACCTTCACCGCCGAGCTGATCCACCGCCGCAAGACCTACCCCGCAGCTCTTCGTGACCATCTCTCTGTCGAGCTCGGCGTGCGACAGGCCGCCGACTACGGGCGGGCGGGCGTCAGCCGGAAAGTGGCGCACCGCATGGTTCGACGGGCCGCTGCCTTCGTTTCGACCGTCCAGGAGGGCACCACGCATGGACCCAAGAGCTAGCACGGACGCCCGCCGCGCGCTCCTCGACGCGAAGCTGACCGAGTTGGCTCTGTTCGCCAAGGAGCTCTGCCCAGCGGCCGCGGTCGAGGCCAGCGCCATCCAGTACGAAGACGAGGATGGGCGGGTGGAGATGTTCCCTCCCCAAGGTGTATCCGACGAGGAGGAGGACCGGATCGAGATGGCACTCGCCGAGCGCGCCGCCCAGATCTTCGAGAAGACCGGCCTCTACATCGTCTGCGCGGTCCTCGATCCGGCTGCTCGCTGACCCGGAGGAGTTCGACTGGGCGTGCGAGTCGTCGAGGTCAGAGCCGCCAGGCGTGATACGAGGCCGAGCCGGCGCGTCTGCACAAATCCGAGGAGGCGACGGAGGTCACTTCGTGAGAAAGCTGCGAGTGAATCGGCATTCAGATGCCTCAACTGAAACGCCGCCATCGCAAGCTCCGTATTTGTGCCGAGTGAGCGATTCACCACTCTGACCCTTTCAGTGCGTTCTTCGTTCGGCAGCTGTTCGAGGCGCTGCACGCAGCGTCTGAAGTGGATGGAACGGACCCGTTGAAGGTTGGTGGCAATTCTAATCGCAACCTGTTTCAACTCTTCGTCATCGCGACCTCGCCTGAACCATCCCATGCTCCTCGTCCTCCATCTTCTGCCGCCTTCCGCCTTAGTCGATCCGGAGCACCGAAAAGGATCGAAAGAAAGTCCCCTTCAGCAGAATCGTTTTCGCGGAGGCACCGTCGGCGACGCTGGACACCCCCAACCTCACACCAGTAGCGCCAGCGGCTCCTCGATCAGCTCGGCGAGCGCGCCGAGGAACTGCGCGCCCCGCGCGCCGTCGAGGGCGCGGTGGTCGCAGGAGAGCGTCAGCACCAGGGTCGGCTGGACGGCCGGCTGGCCGTTGAGGGCGACGACGCGGTCGGCGATGCGGCCGACGGCGAGGATGGCGGCCTGGGGCGGGTTGACGATGGCGTTGAAGGCGTCCACGCCGAGCATACCGAGGTTGCTGATGGTGAAGCCGCCGCCCTGGATGTCGGCGGGGCGCAGCTTGCCGGCCTGGGCGCGGGTCACGAGGTCTCCGCGGCGGGCGGCGAGCTCGGCGAGGCTCAGGGTGTCGGCGCGGTGGAGGACGGGGACGACGAGGCCGTCGTCGATGGCGACGGCCAGGCCGATGTTGATGTCGGCGTTCCGCACGATGGCGCCGTCCTTCCACGAGGCGTTCACGCCCGGGTGTCGCGCCAGGGTCGCCGCGACCAGTCTCACCAGCAGATCGGTGTAGGTGATCCGGGCGCCGGTCTGCTTGCGCGCCTGCGGGAGCCAGGAGACGAGGCGGCTCACGGTGACCTCGCGGACGAGATAGAAATGCGGCGCCGTGGTCCAGCTCGCGGTCATGCGCTCGGCCATGATGCGCCAGACGGTGCCGACGCCGTGTGCTTCCGGCCGCGCCGCGCTCGGCGCCCCGGCGACGTCTGCCGCGAGGATGGCGCCGCCGGGACCCGAGCCGTGGAGCACTCTGATGTCGAGGCCGCGCTCGGCGGCCAGGCGCCGCGCCTTCGGCGACGCGGCGGCGCGGGCGGTGGTCGCCTGGCGCGCGACATGGGCGAGGACGTCGGGCGCCGCCTTGACCGCCGCGGGCGCTGGCGCGGCGCTGGGCGCCGGGGCGGGCGCGCCCGCTTCGCCCGGCGCGAAGATCAGCGCGATCGTCTGGCCCACCGGCACGACGTCCCCCGCCCGCGCTGTCACGTCACGCAAGATTCCCGAGGCCGGCGCCTCGATCTCGACGGTGACCTTGTCGGTCTCGATCTCGACGAGCAGCTCGCCCTTCGTCACGCTGTCGCCGGGGACCTTGAGCCACTTCAAGACTTTGCCGGTCTCCTGCGCCATCTCGAGCGCGGGCATGATGACGTTAGTGGGCATCGCCTGAAACGCCTCAGGCCTTCCCGCAGAGCGTCTTCGCGGCCTCGAACACGGTCTTCTCCGACGGCACGGTGAGGTCCTCGAGCACCGGCGAGAACGGCACCGGCACGTCCATGGCGCCGATGCGCTTGACCGGCGCGTCGAGGTGATAGAAGGCGCCCTCGGCGATGACCGACGCGATCTCGGCGGTGACGCCGTAGCGCTCGTAGCCCTCGTCCACCACGAGGGCGCGCGAGGTCTTCTTCGCCGAGTCGATCAGCGCCTGCTTGTCGAGCGGCCAGGTCGTGCGCGGGTCGATCACCTCGGCGCTGATGCCGGTCTCCTCCAGCATCTTCGCGGCGCCGAGGGCGACCGCGACCATGCTGCTGGTGGCGACGATGGTGACGTCCGTGCCGGCGCGCTTCACCTCCGCCACGCCGAACGGGATCGTGTAGTCCTCGGCCGGCACCGGGCCCTTGACCCGGTACATCATCTTGTCCTCGAAGATGACCACCGGACTGTCGTCGCGAATGGCCGTCTTCATGAGCCCCTTGGCCTCGTACGGGCCGGACGGCAGCGCGACCTTGAGGCCCGGGATGTGGCTCACCCAGGCGTGTAGCGACTGCGAGTGCTGGGCGGCCGAGCGGCGTGTGGCCCCGAGCGTGGTGCGGAAGACGATGGGCACCTTGATCTTGCCGCCCGACATGTAGTGCGCCTTGGCGGCCTGGTTCACCATCTGGTCCATGGTCAGCGTGATGAAGTCGCCGAACATCACGTCCACGATGGGCCGCATGCCGGTCATGGCCGCGCCGACGCCGATGCCGGCGTAGCCAGGCTCGGAGATCGGCGTGTCGATGATGCGCTCGGTGCCGAACTCCTGCACCAGCCCGACCAGCGTCTTGAACGGATGGCCGGCCTCCGCCACGTCCTCGCCGATGAGGAACACGCGCGGGTCGCGCCGCATCTCTTCCGCGATCGCCTCGCGGACCGCTTCACCGTACGTCAGCTCACGCTCGCTCATGACCGTCTCCCTAGGTTACAGCCAGCGCAGCGCTTCGGTCTCGAACCGGCGGAAGTCCTCCAGGTGCTCCCGAAGGATCCGGATCACCACTTCCGCATCGATGCGCGTGTACTCGTGGACCACGACGTTTCGGAATCCGGTCATCTCGATCAACATCCGGCCGAGGTCTGGCGACATCAGGCCCGCCTGCACGAGGATCTCGAACGTCTCCGCGTACGTCGATGGAGCGCGCAGGCCGCGATCGGCGAGCACGTGGCTCGCGACGTCGAGACATGCCTCGATCGCGATCTGCAGGGTCCGCTCGACGATGCGCTGCGTCTTCCAGTCGACGCGGTAGCGCTCGACCGTGAGATCGCGGTACTCGGAAGCCTGGGTCACGTACTCCGCGAGCTCCGCGAGCTTCCGGCGAAGCAGGTCGCGGTCAACCACCGGCGAACCGGGCGTCCAGGGTGCGCCGCTCGAAGATGCGGAAGTCCAGGAACTTCCGGAGCGCCAGCGACTCGAAGCGGTGTCGCAGGAACGGGTCCCTTTCGACGATCACCCGTCGGGATTGAAGGACGCGGCCGAGCAACGCGGTCGGCGCCTGGTTCAGGATGACGAGATCGACCTCATCGGTGCCCAGGTGCTTCGTCACCACGCCGATCAGGTCGAGGCGCGCCTGCACCGGGTCCACCGCCTCGTCGAGATACACCGCCACGTCGACGTCGCTGAGGGGGCGAAGCTCCCGGCGTCCAGCTCCACCGAACACGTAGGCGAAGCGGACGGCCGGCTGTCCGTCGAGGACCGTGCCGAGCGTGGCCAGCCGGTGGTCGATGTCCGCGGGAAGCGGCGCTCCACGTCGCATCAGGGCGATTATACGGCCGCCTACGCGAAGATCTCTGCGAGCGTCAGCGCGACGCCGGGAAATACCTGCGGGGCGACCGCCGCGGCGTAGAGCCGAAGCTTGGTCGATCGGTCGTAGGCCAGCGAGCTCTCGGCCACCTCGATCAGCAGGAGCGCGTCCTCCGCGTGGGCCTCGCGCTCCTTGTAGAGCACCGGGCGGCGGCGGCGGATGATCGCGACATCGGGCTCGGGCTCGGTGTCGGCGGCGAGGACGATGGGCCCCTGGACCGCGACGATGGCGCGACCGGCCAGGCGCACGATCAGGAGCTGGATCAGTTCGACCCGGTCGGTCGGCCTGAGGATGCCCGCCTCGCCCATCCGGTGGTACTCCTCGCGGGTGAAGAGTCGTCGCGCCACCACCACCTCGACCGCCATCGGTGTCCTCCCCGTCCGTCCTCGGCCCGCCTCATCGACGAGCCTATAACTGATCCCGACCCCCGCCGGGAAGTCCCCAGAAGGATACACTCCAGGCGGCTCGCGCGTCGCCCCGATGGTCCTCACGCTGATAGAGGGCGCGCGGGGCAGGCGGAAGATAGGCGAGGAGGCGCTGCGGGCGCATCCGGACCCTCGCGGTGACGTGAACGTCGCCCTACCGACCCACGTCCACCGCCGCCCCGCTCGCCACCCGGCGCCGCCCGGTCGCCAGATCGACGATGACGCGCGCCACCGCTTCGGGCCTGAGCAGCGCCGCGCGCTCGCGTGGGCCGACGCCGACCGCCCGCCGCGCCATCGCGGTATCCACCAACCCGGGGCAGACCGCCCAGGTCCGCACGCCCGTCCCGGCGAGCTCGGCGGCGAGGGCTTGGGTGAAGCCCACGACGCCGAACTTGGTGGCGCAATAGGTCGCGTACTCGGCCGCACCGTACTTCCCGAGCTGCGAGGCCACGTTGATGATCGAGCCGGCGCCCCGGCGCAGCAGTGCGGGAAGCACGGCCCGCGTCACCAGCAGCGGGCCGCGCAAGTTCACCGACAGCATGCGGTCCATGTGGGTGACCGGGAGATCCACGAGCGATCCGACCTCGAGCACCCCCGCGTTGTTCACCACACAATCGAGCCGGCCGAAGCGGCGGAGAACCGCGCGGGTCGCGCGCGCCACCGATGCGCCGCGGGCGACATCGGTCTGGAGGAACTGCGCGGTCGCTCCCTCTCTTCGGAGCATCCGCTCCGCGCGGCGTCCGAGGGTCCGCCGGAGCTCGGCGAGAACGACCGTGTATTCCGCGACGGCGAACGCCAGGGCCGTGGCGCGGCCGATCCCACGGCCGGCCCCGGTGATCATCACCACCGGGCGCGTGTGGCCCATCTCAGAACGTCCGCGCCTCTCCTTGTGGTTCCTCCACGACCCTCACCGAGTGCGTCGGGTTGTCCTGGCGATGCGCCGCGGCGTCGATCTCCGCCTCCCAGCGCGCGGGGTACGAGCGCTGATACAGGCAGCTCGTGCAGACGACGGAGTAGCGTGCGGCATTTCCGCTGGGCATGTCCGTCAGAGGGGGCGTCGAGCCAGGATGGGCTTGCTGAGGCCGAGCTGGTCGAAGGAGCTGTGCATGGCGGCTGGACTCCGAGCATATGGAGTGCCAGTGACAGCCAGCCGGATTTCGGGGCGTTACGAGCGCATCCCGATCGCGCGATGTCCCGCGGCGACCCCAGTGGGGCGCTCCTTCCCCTCGGCGCCCGCGCCCTGGGGGCGGCCGTGCCCCAGCGGGCCAGGGATCGGCGGCCGCGGCGCTTGACTTGCCGCCCGCGATCGTCCTAGGCTCTCGCGCATAGCCCGCGGGGCTTCCCGGCCGGGCTCTCGGAGTGAGCCGATGACCGACGGCGCGCCGGGGCCGACATCCCGCACGTACTTCTCCCAGCGGCTGCGGCTGCACTACGTGGACTGGGGCAATCCCGGCAAGCCGCCGCTCCTCCTGATCCACGGCGGGCGCGACCACTGCCGCAACTGGGACTGGACCGCCGCCGCGCTCCGGGACGACTGGCACGTCATCGCGCCGGATCTCAGGGGGCACGGCGACAGCCAGTGGTCGCCGGATGGCAGTTACACGATGGCCGGCTACATCTACGACCTCGCGCAGCTCATCCACCAGCAGCGGCTGGCGCCGATCACGATCATCGCGCACTCGCTCGGCGGCAACATCGCCCTCCGGTACGCCGGCGTCTACCCCGACGCGGTCGCCAGGCTGGGCGCCCTCGAGGGGCTCGGCCCCTCGCCGCAGATGCTGGCCGAGCGCGCGACGAAGACGATCGCCGAGCGCATGGACGAGTGGATCCGCGAGCAGCGCGGGCTCGCGGGCCGGCTCCCCCGACGCTATCCGTCGATCGAGGACGCGTTCCACCGCATGCAGGAGGAGAACCCGCATCTCACCGCCGAGCAGGCGCGGCACCTGACCGCCCACGGCGTCAACCAGAACGAGGACGGCACGTACAGCTGGAAGTTCGACAACTACGTGCGCGCCTGGCCGCCGTACGACATGAGCGGCCGCGACATCCAGCTCCTGTGGTCGCGGATCGCCTGCCCCACCCTGCTCCTGTACGGCAAGGAGAGCCGCTTC
>JACPCH010000134.1 GCA_016179875.1 Candidatus Rokuibacteriota bacterium
CCTGCGCGGCGGTGACGACGCCGTTCGGCATCCGGATCCGCATCATGAAGTGGCCCGGCGTCGGCTTGCGGTGGAAGACGCCGACCCACTTGAGCCGCTCCTTGTCGTCGTCGGCGATCGTCTTCCAGCCCTCGCGCGCGAAGCGCACCAGGTCCTCGCACACCTCGAGACCGTCCTTCTCGGCCTTGAGCGCCTCGATCCGGTTCACGCCGGCCCTCCCGCGGCCCGCCGGAGCCGCACCGCGCACGCCTTCAGCTCGGGCTGGCGCGACAGCGGGTCGCGCGCCGCGAGCGTCAGGTTGTTGGCGCTCTTGTAGAAGCCGGCCCGCCGCCCCCAGTGGAACGGCAGGAAGCAGGTGCCCTCGCGGATGGCGGCGCTCACCCGGCACTGCGCGATCGCCTTGCCCCGCCGCGAGGTGATCTCCACGAAGTCGCCGTCCTGGATCCCGGCGCGCCGCGCGTCGTGCAGGTTCACCTCCAGCACGGGCTCGGGCGTGCGCGCGACGAGCGCGGGCGCCCGGGCCGTGCGCGTCATCGTGTGCCAGTGGTCGCGCACCCGCCCGGTGGTGAGCGTCAGCGGGAACGCGGCGTCGGGCGGCTCGACCGGCTCGTCGTGCTCGACGGGAACGAAGCGCGCCCGGCCGTCGGGCGTGGGGAACCGGCCGTCGGCGTAGAGGCGCGCCGTCCCCGGGTGGTCCGCCGCCGGCACCGGCCACTGGAGCGGCCCCTCCGCGGCCAGCCGCGCGTGGCTCACGCCCGAGCAGTCGCACACCGTGCCCGCCGTGAGCGTCGCGAACTCGTCGAAGATCTCGGCGGGGCTCTCGTAGGGGAACGCGGCCTTCCAGCCCATCTCGTGGGCGAAGCGCGTCAGGATCTCGGCGTCCGGCCGCGCCTCGCCCGGCGGCTCCACGAGCTTCGGCAGGTACGTGAGCCGCCGCTCGGAGCTGGTCATGACGCCCGCCTTCTCGGGCCACTGCGCGGCCGGCAGCAGGACGTCGGCGAAGCGCGTCGTCTCCGTCGGATCGTAGGCGTCCTGCACCACGACCAGGTCGGCCTGGCGCAGCGCCTTCTCGACGAGGTCGAGGTCCGGCAGCGAGGCGGCCGGGTTCGTGCAGAGGATCCAGATCGCGCGCACCTCGCCGGCGGCGAGCCCCTCGAAGATCTCGAGCGCCGGGCGCCCGGGCGTCGCGGCGATCGCGCCCGCCGGCAGGCCCCAGTGGCGCTCCACGGCCGCGCGCGCGGCGGCGTCGGCCACGAGGCGGTAGCCCGGCAGGAGGTGCGCGAGGCCGCCGGTCTCGCGGCCGCCCATCGCGTTCGGCTGGCCGGTCAGCGAGAACGGGCCCGCGCCCGGACGGCCGATCTGGCCCGTCGCCAGGTGCAGGTTGATGATCGCCGCGTTCTTGTCGGTGCCGACGTGGCTCTGGTTCACGCCCATGGACCAGAGGCTGAGCGCGGCGCGCGCCCGGCCGAACCGGAGCGCCGCGGCCACGATGCTCTCGGCCGAGAGGCCGGTGAGCACGGCGGCGCGCTCGGGCGGGTAGCGCTCGAGCACAGCGCGCAGGGCGTCCCAGCCCGAGGTGCGCGCGGCGACGAAGCCCGCGTCGAGCAGGCCCTCGCGCCGGAGGACGTGCAGCATCCCGTTGAGGAGCGCGATGTCCGAGCCCGGGCGCAGCGGCAGGTGGAGGTCGGCGAGATCCGCCGTCTCCGTCCAGCGCGGGTCCACGACGATCACCGACACGTCCTCGGGCGCCTCCCGCTTGCGCCGCCGGATGCGCTTGAAGGCGACCGGGTGGCAGTCGGCGGTGTTGGTGCCGACGAGCAGGAAGCAGTCGGCGCGCTCGATGTCCTCCCAGGCGGCGGGCGGGCCGTCCGCGCCGAGCGAGCGCGCGTAGCCGGCCGCCGCCGACGCCATGCACAGTCGGGAATTCGTATCGAGATTGTTGGTGCCCACGAAGCCCTTCGCGAGCTTGCCGGCCACGTAGTACTCCTCGGTCAGGAGCTGGCCCGAGGCGTAGAACGCGATCGCGTCCGGGCCGTGCGCGGCCAGGATCTCGCGGAAGCGCTCGGCCACGGTCCGGAGCGCCAGCTCCCACGGCACGCGCTCGAGCGGCGCGCCGCGGCGCGCGCGCGCCATCGGGTGGAGCAGCCGCCCGGGCGCGCGCAGCGCCGGCGGCAGGTGGACGGCCTTGGCGCACACGTCGCCGAAGTTGGCGGGGTGCGCGGGGTCGCCCTTCACGCGCGTCACCGCGCCGTCGCGCACCTCGACCAGGAGGCCGCAGCCGACGCCGCAGTACGGGCACAGCGTGCGCGCGTCAGGCCGGGACGTGGGCCTGCTCCTCGAGAAAGCCGACCACCGTGTCGCGCAGCCAGAAGTAGTCGGGACGGGCCAGGAGCTGCTCGCGGTCGCGCGGCCGCGGGAAGGGCACGTCGAGGATGCGGCCGATCGTGGCGGCGGGCCCGTTGGTCATCAGCACGATGCGGTCGGCCAGCAGCAGCGCCTCGTCCACGTCGTGGGTCACCATGACGACGGTCTTCCGCTCGGCCTCCCAGAGCGCGACCAGCTCGTCCTGCAGCTCCATCCGCGTGAGCGCGTCGAGGAGCGAGAACGGCTCGTCGAGCAGCAGCAGGCGCGGCTCGAGGGCGAAGGCGCGGGCGATGCCGACGCGCTGCTGCATGCCCGCCGACAGCTCGCGGGGCGCGCGGTCGCCGAGACCCGCAAGCCCGACCGCCGCCAGGTACGTCTCGGCGCGCCGCCCGCCGGCGCCCACCTGGCAGAGGGCCAGGCGCACGTTGGCCTCCACTGACATCCAGGGCAGGAGCGTCGCCGACTGGAAGACGACGCCGCGGTCGGTCCCCGGCCCGTCGATCTCGCGCCCGGCGATGACGACGCCGCCCGTCGTCGGCGGCGTGAGCCCCATCAGGATCGAGAGCACGGTGGTCTTGCCGCAGCCGGAGTGGCCGAGCAGGCACACGAACTCGCCCTCGTCCACGTAGAGGCTCACGTCGCGGACGATCACCGCCGGCCCCGACGGTGTCGGGTAGGTCTTGCCGAGCTCGGCGATCTCGAGGAACGCGCGCACGGCTACGCCACCCGCCGGTTGGCGCGCAGGAAGTCCACGATGGCCTGGCGGGCCTTCTGGTAGGCGGGCTCGAGGCTCAGGTGGCGCCGCGCGCGCGGGCGCGGCAGCCCGACCTCGATGGCCGGGCCGAGCACGGCGCCCGGGCCCGGCGTCATCGGGTAGATCCGGTCGGCGAGCAGAATCGCCTCGTCCACGTCGTTGGTGATGAGGATGACCGTGGTGCGGCGCTCGCCCCAGATCCGCAGCAGGTGATCCTGACAGCTCGCCCGCGTCAGCGCGTCGAGGGCGCTGAAGGGCTCGTCCATCAGGAGCACCTTCGGCTGCATCGCCAGCCCGCGCGCCACCGCCACCCGCTGGCGCATGCCGCCCGAGAGCTGCGCCGGCCGCTTCCCGGCGGCGGGCGTGAGGTTGACGAGCGCGATCAGCTCCTCGGTGAGCCGCCGCCGCTCGCGGGCGGGGCGCCCGGGGTTCACCGCGTCCACCGCGAGGGCGACGTTGTCGTGCACGCTCAGCCACGGCAGCAGCGAGTACTGCTGGAAGACGATGCCGCGCTCGGGGCCGGGCCCGGTCACCGGCGCCCCGTCGAGCACGATCTCCCCGGCGTCGGGGGCGATGAGGCCGGCGACGAGCGACACCAGCGTCGTCTTCCCCGAGCCCGAGTAGCCGACGACGGCCACGAACTCGCCCTCGTCGACCGCCAGGTCCACGCCGCCGAGCACCTCGGTCCGGCCGCGCGCCGTCGCGTACGCCTTGCGGAGCCCGAGCACCTCCAGGTAGGCCATCAGGCCACCCGGACGCGCCGCTCGACCACGCCCATGAGCCGGTCGAGCAGGAAGCCGATGACGCCGATCGTGACGACGCTCAGGATGATGTGCGAGTAGACGAGGCTGTTGTACTCCTGCCAGAGGAACCCGCCGACGCCCGGAGTGCCGGTGAGCATCTCGGCCGCGACGATGACGAGCCAGGCCAGGCCGAGCGAGAGGCGGTAGCCGGTGAACACGTACGGCAGCGACGCGGGGACGACGATCTTGGTCAGCATCTTCCAGCGCGAGAGCCTGAGGACCCGGCCGACGTTCAGGTAGTCCTGGCTGATCGAGCGGACGCCGACGGCGGTGTTGATGACCGTCGGCCACATGGCGCAGAGCGCGATCGTGAAGATCGCCGCCGGCTCCGACTTCTGGAAGATGACGAGGCCGAGCGGCAGCCACGCCAGCGGCGAGATCGGGCGGAGGAACTGGACGATCGGGTCGAAGGACTGGTGGAACGCGCGCGAGAGCCCGAGCAGGAACCCGACGGGCGTGCCGAGCAGGAGGGCCAGCGCGAATCCCTTGCCGACGCGGACCAGCGAGTAGAACGCGAGCCGCCCGATCCCCTGGTTCATCTCGCCGTCCTTGAAGAACGGCTCGAGCACGTAGCGGCGCGACTCGCGCCACGTCCGCGCGGGCGACGGCAGGTCCGTCGCGACGGTCTGGCTCAGGACCGTCCACAGCGAGAGGACGGCGATCACGCCGAGCAGCGGGAGCACGATCTTCTTCACGGTGGCGTGCGTCATGGTCCCCCTCACGCCATCGAGTTGACGGCGAAGCCCCTGGCGTACTTCTCGGGCTCGGCCGGGTCGAACGTCACGCCGTCGAACAGGGTCTCCTTCTTCATGTCCTCGCGCGGCGTCTCGACCCCCATCTGCTTCGCCACCTCCCGGTAGAGGTCGGGCCGGTGCACGCGGTCCACGACCGCCTTGTAGTCGGGCGGCGCCTTCAGCATCCCCCAGCGCCGGAACTGGCTGAGCCACCACACGCCGTGGGACTTCATCGGGAAGGTGGTCTGGCGGTCGAAGAAGGTCATGTAGTGCTTGTCCTTCTCCTTGCGCCCGTCGCCGTAGTCGTAGTCGCCCAGCATGCGCCCGAGGATGATCTCCTTCGACGTGTTGATGTACTGGGGCTGCGAGACGACCTCGGCCATCCGGGGCCGGTTCTCGAGCTTGTCGATCCACTGCCCCGCCTCGACGATCGCGCGGACCAGCGCCTTCACCGTCCTCGGGTTCTTCGCCGCGAACTCCTCGGTGAACGCCAGCACCTTCTCGGGGTGGTCCCTCCACATCTGCTGGGTGGTGACCGCCGTGAACCCGATCCGGTCGGCGATCGCCCGCGCGTTCCACGGCTCGCCCACGCAGAAGCCGTCCATCTTGCCGACCTTCATGTTGGCGACCATCTGCGGCGGCGGGATGGTGATGAGCGACACGTCCCGGTCGGGGTTGATCCCGCCGGCCGCGAGCCAGTAGCGCATCCACATGGCGTGGGTGCCGGGCGGATACGTCATGGCGAAGGCCATCGGCGAGCCCTTGGCCTTGGCCTCCAGCGCGAAGGGCTTGAGCTGCTGCGGCGTCTTCACGCCCTTCTCGAGGAGCGACTTCGTGAGCGTGATCGCCTGGCCGTTCCGGTTCAGGTAGCACGGGATGACCATCGGCTTCACCGGCGAGCCCAGGAGCCCCAGCGTCGAGGCGTAGGGCATGCCGAGCAGCATGTGGGTCGCCTGGTTCTCGCCGAGCGTGAGCCGGTCGCGGATGACGGCCCACGAGGCCTCCTTGGAGATCGTGGACTCGATGCCGTGCTTCTTGAAGAGCCCCAGCTCGTGGGCCATGACGATCGAGGAGCAGTCGGTGAGCGCGATGATCCCGATCCGCACCTTCGGGCTCTCGGGCGCGTCGCCCGCGTAGGCGCCGCCCGCCCAGCCCGCCGGCAGGCCCGCCAGGAGCGCGCCCGCCGCCGTCGTCCTCAGGAACTCCCGTCGCGTGACCGCCATCCGTCCCTCCTCAAAAAAGAAAAGGCGCCGCGCCTCGACTCGAGGCGCAAGCGCCATCGCTTGCCTTCGCGTGATCCGCCATGGACCCGCGCTAGCGATGAAAGGATGCAGCGGGCGTGCCAGCGCGGACGCGCCGGCGGAAAACTCAGGCTCGGCCGTTACTTAGCGTCCGCGGACGGGCCCCGGCGCGCGGCGGAGCCTGCCGACTTCGTGCACAGCGAACGGACGGGGTGCCGCTTGGGCGGGCAGCGGCGGGGTCAGGGCCCGCCGTCGCCGCAGGAG
>JACPCH010000135.1 GCA_016179875.1 Candidatus Rokuibacteriota bacterium
CTGGTGACGCGCGTGGCCCGCGCTCGCCATGTGCTCGCGCCGGTCCTCGATCCACTTCACGGGGCGGTTGAGCGCGATCGCGGCGACCGGCACCAGCGCGTCCTCGGCGTAGCCGGAGGCCTTGGTGCCGAAGCCGCCCCCGAGGTCGGGCGCGATCACGCGGATCTTGTGGGGCGGCAGCCCGAGCGCGGCCGTGAGCCCCTGCTGGACGAAGTGCGACACCTGCGTGCTGTTCCACGTCGTGAGCGTCCCGTCGCGCCGATCCCACGCCGCGACCACGCCGCGGCACTCGATCGGCATGCCGGCGTAGCGCTGGATGTGGAAGGTCTCGCTCAGGACCACGCCGGCCCGGGCGAACGCCGCGTCGGGATCGCCGATCGCGTGGGTGAAGCCGACGGCGACGTTCGTCCCCCACTCGGGATGGATGAGCGGCGCGCCCGCCTCGGCCGCGCGCCGCATGTCCACGACGGGCGGGAGCGGCTCCCACTCGACCGCGAGCCGCTCGACGGCGTCCTCGGCGAGCGCGCGGCTCCCGGCCACGACCATCGCGACGACCTCGCCCACGTAGCGCGCGCGGTCGCGACACAGCGCGAACTGCGGCGCCTGGCGCACGTCGAACGCGATCGCGGCGCCGAGCCCCGGCGGCACGGCGCCGAAGAGCGGCAGCGGCTTCATCCAGCGCTCGAGGTCGGCGAACGTGAAGACGGCGACGACGCCCGTGAGCGCGGACGCGCCCCTGGTGTCGATCCGCCTGATCCGCGCGTGGGCGTGGGGCGAGCGCAGGAACGCGGCGTGGAGCATCCCTGGCAGCGTGACGTCGTCGACGAAGCGGCCCTCGCCCCTGAGGAACCGCGGGTCCTCGCGCCGCTTCACCGCCGCGCCGAAGTATTTCGCGCCCATCAGGCCGTCACCAGCACGCGACTATACACCCGCTTCCCCCCTGCCGACTCCTGCGCTATCCTCCCTGGCATCCTTCACCACCCCGCAGGAGGCTTCCGATGACGAAACGGTGGGCAGTCCCGGCAACGCTCGTCGCGGCCGCGCTGCTGGCGGCCTCGGCGCTGGTCGAGGCGCAGGCGCCGGTCAAGATCGGCGTGATCCAGCCGCTCTCCGGCCCGGTGGCCGCGTCGGGCAACTACGTGCGCATGGGCGCCGAGATCGCGCGCGACTGGATCAACGCCAGGGGCGGCGTCAACGGCCGCAAGCTCGAGCTGGTGATCGAGGACAACAAGTCCGACCCCAAGGAGGCCGCGAGCGCCGCCGAGAAGCTGATCGTGCGCGACAAGGTGCCGGCGATCATGGGCGCCTGGGGCAGCTCGATGACGCTGGCCGCGATGCCGAAGCTCGAGGAGTACGGCGTGCCGATGGTCGTCGAGACCTCCAGCGCCGCCTCCGTCACCAGGCGCGGCAACCCGTGGATCTTCCGCATCAGCCCGCCGTCGGAGATGGAGGCGCTCGGCCTCGAGCGGCACCTCGACAAGCTCGGCGTGAAGCGGGCCGACTTCCTCGCCGTGAACACCGACTGGGGCCGCGGCGCCGTCGGCGCCTTCGGCGACATGCTGAAGAAGCGGGGCGCCGCCGTCGGGGCCGCCGAGTTCATGGACCAGGCCGCCACCGACATGAACGCCCAGATCACCAAGATCAAGGCGACCGGCGGCGACACGCTCTTCCTGACGACGGCGGTCGAGCAGATCACGCTCGTGCTCAAGCAGTCGCAGGAGCAGCGCCTCGGGCGCAAGATCGTCACCACGGGCGGCAGCTCGTCGCCGACCCAGCTCATCAAGCAGGCCGGCGCCGCCGCCGAGGGCAGCTACCACATCGTCTTCTTCATGCCGTGGTTCCCCGAGGCGATGCCCGACGGCCGGCTCGCCAAGGCGTTCGTGGACGAGTGGGGCAAGCGCGGCCATCCCTTCGAGGGCCTCACCGAGGGCTTCCGCGGCCACGACGGCATCGCGACGATCGCCGAGGCCGTCAGGGTGGCCGGCAAGGACGAGCCGAAGGCGATCCGCGAGGCGCTCTGGAAGGTGAGCCTCATGGGCGTCAACGGGCCGATCAAGTTCGAGAAGGACGGCCCGGCCGGCAAGGAGAGCGGGCAGTCGAAGCCCAGCATCTTCGTCGTCCAGGTCAAGAACGGCAAGGTCGCCTTGCCCTGGTAGACCAGCTCCTTCAGCACCTGGTGAACGGCCTGGTGCTCGGCGGGACGTACGCCCTGCTGGGCATCGGGCTCACCCTGATCTTCGGGCTCATGAACGTCGTGAACTTCGCCCACGGCGAGTTCTACACGCTGGGGGCGTACGCGGCGTTCGCCACCCTCGCGGGCCTCGGCGGCGGCTTCGTCGCCGCCGTGCTCGGGGCCATCGTCTGCGGCGCGCTGCTGGGCGGCCTCACGGAGCGGGTGCTCCTGCGGCCGCTCAGGGGCGAGTCCATCGACACGACGATGCTCGTGATGATCGGCGTGTGGATCGCCATGCAGAACGCCGAGCTGCTGGTCTGGGGCGGCGTGGCGAAGTCCATCCCCCACCCCTTCCCGACCGAGCCGCTCGTCCTCGGTCCCGTCGCGATCGCCCCGCTGCGCCTGTTCGTGATGGCGCTGGCGGCGGGCCTCATCGCCGCCTCGTACCTCCTGATCCACCGCACCAAGCTCGGCCGCGCCATGCGCGCCACGTTCCAGGACGCCGAGACGGCGGCGCTGATGGGCGTGAAGATCGCGCGGATCCATACCGTCACGTTTGCCTTTGGCTCCGGGCTCGCCGCCGCGGCGGGAGCCCTGCTGGGACCGGTCTTCCTGGCGTACCCCTCGATGGGCGACCTGGCGGCGCTGAAGGCCTTCTCGGTCGTCATCCTCGGCGGCCTCGGCAACCTGCCGGGCGCGACGCTGGGCGGGCTCCTCCTCGGGATCGCCGAGGAGCTGGGCGCCGGCTACGTGTCCTCGGGCTACCGCGACGCGGTCGGCTTCGTGATCATCATCGTCGTGCTGCTCTTCCGGCCCTCCGGCCTCTTCGCCCGGCAGGAGCGGATCGGATGACGCGAGCCGCCCGGGTGCTCGGCGCGCTCCTCGCGCTGACGCTGCCGTTCTGGCTGCAGAATCCCTACTACCTGCACGTGGTGATCATGGCCGGGATCTTCGGCGTGCTGTCGCTCTCGCTGAACCTCCTGCTCGGCTACACGGGCCAGCTCTCGCTCGGCCACGCCGCCTTCTTCGGCATCGGCGCCTACACCTCCGCGCTCCTCACGCTCAGCCTCGCGTGGCCCGTCTGGCCCGCGATGCTCGCCGCGGTGGCGCTGACGGCCCTCTCGGGCTGGATCATCGGGCGCCTCGCGCTCAAGCTCCGCGGCGCGTACTTCGTCCTGGTGACGATCAGCTTCGCCGGCGTCGTCTCGCTGGTGAGCGTCAACTGGATGGAGCTGACCAACGGCCCGCTCGGCCTGCCCGGGGTGCCGGCGCCCGCGCTGGGCCCCTGGTCGCTCCGCACCAAGACCGCGTACTACTACCTGGTGCTGGCCGCGGTGGCGCTCTCGTACCTGGTCTGCGCGCGGCTGGTCAACTCGCGGATCGGCCGCGCGTTCCTCGCGCTGCGCGAGAACGAGCCGCTCGCCGAGTCGGTCGGCGTGGACGTGACGCACTACCTCGTGCTCGCCGCCGTGGTGAGCGCCGGCCTGGCGGGCCTCGGCGGGAGCCTCTACGCCCACTACACGCGCTTCGTGAGCCCGGAGGTCTTCCTGTTCACCTACACGGTGACGATGGTCATCATGGTCGTCGCCGGCGGCAAGGGCACGCTCGCCGGGCCGCTGGTCGGCGCGCTCCTGTTCACGGCGCTGCCCGAGGCGCTGAGGCTGGCCACGTCGTGGCAGTGGCAGATGCTGGCCTACGGCGTGCTCCTGCTGCTGCTCGTGTACTTCCTGCCCCGCGGCATCGTGCCGGCTCTGCGCGGGCTGCGCGGGCGCCGCGCCTCGTGACGCTCGCGGTCCGCGACCTCGCGGTGCAGTTCGGCGGCGTGGCCGCGCTCGGCGGCGTGAGCTTCGAGGTGCGCCCGGGCACGATCACGAGCGTCATCGGGCCGAACGGAAGCGGCAAGACGACGGCCTTCAACGCGATCACCGGCTACCTCCGGCCGACGCGCGGCGCGATCACCTACGACGGCGCGTCGCTCGCGGGCCTGCGCCCCTCGGCGATCGCCCGGCGCGGCGTCGTGCGCACGTTCCAGAAGACCAGCGTGTTCCCCACGCTCTCGGTGGCCGACAACGTGATGATCGGCCTGCACCTCTCCGGCACCGCCGGGGTCGTCGCCGTGCTGCTCGGCCGCCGGCGGCTCGGGGAGGAGGAGCGGCGCCTCGCCGCCGAGGCCGACGCCCTCGTCGAGCTGGTCGGGCTCGGCCACCGGCGGGGCGAGGTGGCGAGCGGCCTGCCCTACGGCGAGCAGCGGCTGGTCGAGCTGGCGGTGGCGCTCGCGGCGCGCCCGCGCCTGCTCCTGCTCGACGAGCCGGGCGCCGGCATGACGGGCGCCGAGAAGGCCACGGTGAGCGCGCTCATCCGGACGATCCGCGGGCGGGGCATCACCGTGCTCCTCGTCGAGCACGACATGCGCATGGTCATGGGCATCTCCGACACCGTGGTCGTCCTGCACCACGGGCGCGTCATCGCCGAGGGGCCGCCGGCGGCGATCCAGGCGCATCCCGAGGTCATCCGCGCCTATCTGGGAGCGACGGGTGAGCGCGCCTGACGGGCCCGCCCTCCTCACGCTCGAGGACGTCCACGCCGCCTACGGCCCCGTCGCGGCGCTCGCCGGCCTCGACCTCGCCGTGCGGCCGGGCGAGCTCGTCTGCCTGATCGGCGCCAACGGCGCCGGCAAGAGCTCGACGCTCCGCGCGATCTCGGGGCTCCTGCGGGCGGGGCGGGGGCGGATCGTCTTCGACGGGCGTGAGATCGGCGGCCTCGAGCCGGCGGAGATCCTGCGCGCGGGGATCGCCCACTGCCCGGAGGGCCGGCGGGTGTTCCCGCACCTCACCGTGGACGAGAACCTCGCGATGGGCGCCTACGTCCGTCGCGACCGCCGCGCCGTGACGGACGACCTCGAGCGCGTCTGCGAGCACTTCCCGATCCTGGCCGAGCGGCGCCGCCAGATGGCGGGCACGCTCTCGGGCGGCGAGCAGCAGATGCTGGCCATCGCCCGCGCGCTCATGGCGCGCCCGCGGCTCATGCTGTTCGACGAGCCGTCGCTGGGCCTCGCGCCCACGGTCGTCGAGACCACGTTCGGGATCATCGCGGACATCCGGCGGCGCGGCACGACCGTGCTCATGGTGGAGCAGAACGCGTACCTGGCGCTCCGCATGGCCGACCGCGGGTACGTGATGGAGACCGGACGTATCGTACTCGAGGGGCCCGCCGCGGAGCTGCTCGCCAACGACCACGTCCGCCGCGCCTACCTCGGCGGCTGAGCCCGCGCCCCCCGTTCACGCTGTCTGAAAGATTGGACATTCCCACCGCCGCCGTCCCACGGCACCATGACGCCATGGCCGATCCCCGCCACACGCTCGGCCGCGCCGCGGAGGACGCCGCCGCCGCGTTCCTCGCCGGCGCCGGCCTCGCGGTCGTCGCGCGCAACGTGCGCTTCGCCGAAGGCGAGCTGGATCTCGTCTGCCGCGCGCGCGACGTCTGGGTGTTCGTCGAGGTGAAGTGCCGCCGCGCCTCCTGGGGCGACGCCCCCGGCGCCGCCGTCTCGTGGCGCAAGCAGCGCCGGCTCGTGCGCCTGGCCCGGCACTGGCTCAAGTGGAAGCGGCTCGACGGCGTGCGCTGCCGGTTCGACGTCGTGGAGGTGACCGCCGAGGATGACGGCCGGAGCCGCATCCGCCACCTGCCCGCCGCCTTCGACGCGACCGGGATGGAGTGACGCCGCGCGTTCGGGTACAATTCGATTCCCGTGACGATTGCCTGGGACGCCTACCGGAGCGCGCTGCCATCCATCGCCCACGCCGTCGGCCGCACGCCGCTCGTGCGGTTGAACCGCGTGACCGCGGGGCTCGCGCCCCCGATCCACCTGAAGCTCGAGTGGTACGGCGCCACCGGCAGCCTCAAGGACCGCATCTACCTGCACATGTTCGAGCGCGCCGAGGCGCGCGGCGATCTCACGCCCGGCATGCGCGTCCTGGAGTGCTCGACCCGGCAACGCCGGGATCGCGTGCGCGTGGGTCGCCGCCGTCAAGGGCTACCCGTGCACGATCGTGATGCCGGAGGGCATGAGCGACGAGCGCAAGAAGATCATGCGCGCCTATGGCGCCGAGCTGGTCTTCACGCCGGGCGGCGAGAGCGACGTGGACCTCGCGCTCGCGCGGCTCGCCGAGATCCGCGCCGCTGCTCCGGCGGCCTGCTGGGTGCCCGGGCAGTTCGACAACGCCGACAACGTCGCGGCCCACTACGCGACGACCGGCCCCGAGATCTGGGAGCAGTGCGGCGGGCACGTCGCCGCCTTCGTGGACGCGCAGGGCAGCGGCGGCACGCTGACCGGCGTCGGCCGCTTCCTCCGCGAGCGCGATGCGGCGGTCCGCCTCTACGCTGTCGAGCCCGCCGAGTGCGCGCTCCTGGCGCGCCGGCAGTGGGGCCCGCACGGCATCGAGGGCATCGGCGACGGCTTCATCCCGCCGAACCTCGACGTCGCGCAACTCACCGGCGTGATCACGACGACGACGGAGGAGAGCATCGAGATGGCCCGCCGGCTCTCCCGCGAGGAGGGGATCTTCTGCGGCATCTCGACCGGCTGCAACGTCGCCGCCGCCCTGAAGCTCGCGCGCCGCCACCCGGAG
>JACPCH010000136.1 GCA_016179875.1 Candidatus Rokuibacteriota bacterium
GCGGCCAGGCGGCGCGCCTCGTCCTCGGTGCCGGCGCCGAGCTCGGCGGCGAGGCCCGCGGCGTTCCGGCGCCAGAGGCCGGTGTCCACCCAGCCGGGGCAGACGGCGTTGACGAGGACGTTGTCGGCGCCGAGCTCGGTCGAGAGCGCCTTGGTCAGGTTGAGGAGCGCGCTGTTGGTGATGCCGCTGCCGAGCATGTAGGGATCGGGCTCCTTCCCGGCGCCGCCGATGATGTTGACGATCCGGCCCCAGCGCCGCGCCGCCATCCCGGGGGCGACGAGGCGGATCGCCCGCATGAAGCCGAACAGCTTGATGTCGAGCTGGGCCCGGAGGCCCTGGTCGGTGAGCGCCTCGAAGCGGCCGGAGTACATCGTGCCCGCGTTGTTGACCAGGATGTCCACGGCGCCGAAGCGCTCCGTGACGGCGCGCACGAGCCGCTCGACGTCGACCGCGGCCGCCATGTCCGCGACGACGGCGTGCACCTCGCCGCCGGTCTTGGCCTGAAGCTCGTCGCGGGTCTCGGTGAGCGGCGCCTGGCTCCGCGCGCAGATCGTGACGCGCGCGCCCGCCTCCAGGAGCTTCCTGGCGGTCTCGCGCCCTATTCCATGGGAGCCGCCGGTGACGACGGCCGCCCTGCCCCGAATCCCGAGATCCATGCCGGTCTCCCTGTAAACGGAGCGCGTGCCCGCCTTGAGACGCAAGTGCCCTGTTCGAGACGGCCGTGGCTCCGTTGGTCGCCCGAGCCTCCGGGCCGCACAATCTTAGGCCCGAAAGCGGCCGTAGGCGACGAACGCCGACAGGAGCCCCACCGCCAGCGGGATCAGCGCCAGTGCGACCTCACCGCCCGCCAGCGTGACCACCGTCGCGCCGATCATGATGATCACCAGCCCGGCGGCGGCCAGCGGTGTCAGGCCCGGCCGGATGCGCAGGAGCCCGGGGAGGATCAGGCCGAGCGCGCCGAGCACCTCGGCCACGCCGATGAACCGCACGAACAGGCCCGGCAGCGGCAGCGGCCCCGTCAGCTTTTCGAGCGGCAGGACCAGCTTCATTCCACCGGCCCACAGAAAGAGGAGCGCGAGCAGCCCCTGAACGATCCACAGTGCGTAGGTCATGACCGGATTCTAGTCTGAACCACTCCAATAGCACTACCGGCGGCGGGAGGCCGAGACCAACTTGACGGCGTCGCCGGCGCTGGCGCAGGATTGCCGGGCCATGGCCGTCGTCGAGATCCTCCTGCCGGGCTATCCGCTCCGGACCGCGCGCGACTCGATGGGATACGCGTCGAGCACGCTCGTCACGACGGACGGCGGGGCGAAGGTCCTGGTGGACTGTGCGGGATACTCGGACCGGACCCAGTTCTTCGAGGCGCTCGCGCTGAAGAAGCTGGCGCCCGAGGCGATCGACGTCCTCGTGCTGACCCATCTCCACTTCGACCACTGCATCAACGCCCGGTTCTTCACGCGAGCGCGGGTGCTCGTCAGCCAGGCCGAGTACGAGTTCGCGGCGCGGGCGGTCCGGCAGGAGCCCTACGGGGATCCGTACGTCATCGACGATCCCGAGGGCATGCTGGGCCGGCTCCACACCGAGCTGGTCGCGAGCGAGACGGCGATCGCGCCCGACCTGCGGCTCCTCTTCACGCCGGGGCACACCCCGGGGGCGATGTCCGTGCTGGCCGATACGGCGGCGGGGCGGGTGGCCATGGCCTCGGACTCGGCGAAGTCGGTGAGCGAGCTGATCACCCGCCAGGTCTACCCGAGCGCCGCCTGCGACCCGGTGGCGGCCGCGCGGTCCATCGAGCGGCTGCTCGCCTCCGCCGACTTCATCATTCCGGGCCACGATCGCCGGGTGCGGGTCGTGGGCGGCCGGCCCTGCCTCGAGGACGTGCGCGACCGGCCGGCGCTGACACTCCACATCTACTAGCCACATCACGAGCGGGGGGCTCACGTGACGCGAAGAACACTCGGCTGGGCATGGCTCGCCGTTCTGCCGTTGGGCCTCGGACTCTTCCCGTCGGCGGTCGCCGCCCAGGGCGGCCCGGCCATCGAGACCGAGCTCACGATCCTGGCGACGATCCCGAAGCGCATGAGTGACGCCGCGATCGTGGCCTTCAAGGCGTACGCGCGGGAGCGCTGGTCGCTCTCGGTCACCGTGCACACGCTCACGGCGGGGACGCCGATCGCGTATGGCCGGATCGTCGAGTGGAAGGGCCGGCCACAGGCGGACGTCTTCTGGGGCGGCGAGAGCGGGCTCTACGACGACCTGGGGGCGAAGGGCCTGCTGGTGCCCCTGGCGGTGCCGGCCGCCGTCTGGGACCGGATTCCCGCGGACATCGGCAAGCCCAAGCCGATCCCCCTCAAGGACGCGAAGCGGTTCTGGGTCGGCAGCGCGGCGCAGGTCTGGGGGCTCGTCTACAACGAGCGCCTCTACGAGCGGCTCGGCCTCAATCCCCCCCGGGAGTGGGACGACCTCTTCCATCCCAAGCTCAAGGGCCTGGTCGCCCAGTGCGCGCCGAGCCGCTCCAGCTCGAGCCACGCCCTCTACGAAGTCTTCCTCCAGGAGCTCGGCCAGGAGCGGGGCTGGCAGTGGCTCACGCGCCTGGCGTCGCAGACCGGCATCTTCACGGCCCGGAGCCGCGACGTGCCCAACGTCGTCGCGCGGGGCGAGTTCGCCGTCGGATTCGCGGTGCCCAGCATCGGGGCCTTCGACGAGCGCCTCGCCGGACATCCGATCCGGTTCGTGTTCGCGAAGAACGCCTACGTCGCGCCGGAAGTCTGGGGCGTGCTCGCGGGGGCGCCGCACCCCCGCGCGGCCCAGGCCTTCGTGGAGTTCATGCTGACCGAGGCCGGCCAGCGCGCGTTCATGGGGATCGGGCTCCACTCCGTCGTCCCCGGCTACCGGCTCCAGGGCCCCCCGGGCTCGGTGGAGGAGCGGGCGGTGGAGTTCATGGGCGGCGTCCGCTCGATCTTCGACCTCGACGTCCAGAACGTCTACGACGACAAGATCGCCCGCGCCCGCTACCAGGAGGTGAACCAGGAGTTCCGCCGCCGCATCGAGTCGAACCTCGACGAGATCAGGCGGAAGCCCTGAGGCCCGCCCCGCCCGCGCGCTCGATCTCCGCGCGCTTCGGGATCGGCGCGTGTCAGCTCGGGCTCGCGCTCGCCGTCGTGGCCTACGTCCTCGTGGGGCGGGCGCTGGTCCCGGCCGGCCGGGGCGCCCACCGCGCGCCCGAGGCCGCGGACCTCGGCGCCACCGTCCTGCTCTCGCTCGTCTCCGGCGCGGCCCTGTGGGCGTACGCGCGGCGCGGGCGCGGCGCGGTGTGGATCTTGCGGGCCGCGCTGGCGGCGGTCCTGTGGGCCGTGCGCTACCCACCGGGCGCGAGCATGGCGTTCTGCGTCGGCGGGGCGTGCCCCCTGCTGCTGGACGAGCTGGCGCCGCGGAGCCGCGGGTGGAACGCGCTCGGCCTGGCGCTGGTGAATCTGGCCGTGTTCGCCGCCGGCACCGGTCTCGCGCTGCTCGTCTTCGTGGCGGCTCTCCGGCTGCTCCCGCCCGCCTGAGGCCGCCGACGCGCCGCGCGTTGGTTGCGCGGCGGGACTGCGCTATCATCCCGGCACCCGACATGCGATACGTCCGCTACGAGTCTCCCGAGGGCGCACGCTGGGGCGTGCTCGAGGGCGACCATGCTCGCGCGATCCGCGGCAGCCTCTTTGACCGCTGGGAGCCGACCGGCGAGCGCCACCCGCTGGCCGGGCTCCGGCTGTTACCCCCGTGCAAGCCGACCAAGGTCGTGGCCCTCGGGCTGAACTACCGCGCCCACGCCGCCGAGTCGAAGCTGCCGGTGCCGGACGAGCCGGCGATGTTCCTCAAGCCGACCACCGCGATCATCGGGCCCGGCGACGCGATCGTCCATCCCCGCCGCTCGGCGCGCCTCGACTACGAGTGCGAGCTGGCGTGCGTCATCAAGACCCGCGCGCGCCGGGTCTCCGAGGCGGACGCCCTCCGCCACGTCCTCGGCTACACCTGCCTCAACGACGTGACGGCGCGCGACATCCAGCTCGCCGGCGGGAATTTCCTCAACCTGACGTGGGGCAAGGGCTACGACACCTTCTGCCCGATCGGGCCGGTCCTGACCGACGAGATCGATCCCGACGACGTGCTGGTCGAGGGCTACCTGAACGGCCGGCGGGTGCAGGCGGGCTCGACCCGCGACTTCATCTTCTCGATGGCGCGGCAGATCTCGTGGGTGTCGCACATCATGACCCTCCTGCCCGGCGACGTGCTCACGACGGGGACCCCGTCCGGCATCGGGCCGATGAAGCCGGGCGACGTGATCGAGGTCCGCATCAGCGGCGTCGGGAGCCTCTCGAACCCCGTCGTCGCCGAGGCGTAGCCGGTGGGCCGGCTCGACGGGCGCGTCGCGCTGGTCACCGGAGCGAGCCGTGGCATCGGCGCCGCCATCGCCCGCGCCTTCGGCCGCGAGGGCGCGCGGGTCGCGGTCAACTACCACCGCAGCGAGGCGAAGGCGGCCGCGGTGGTGGCGGCGATCGAGGCCGCCGGGAGCAAGGCGCTGGCCGTCCAGGCCGACGTCGCCGATGGGCCCGCGGTGCGGGCGATGGTCGAGCGCGCCGTGGCCGGCCTCGGCCCCATCGACGTCCTCGTGAACAACGCCGGGATCGCGGACGCGACGCCGCTCGATCAGATGTCCGAAGACGTGTGGGACCGGCTGATCGCGACCAACCTCCGCTCGGTCTTCCTATGCACGCGCGCGGTCCTGCCGGCGATGCTCGCCCGCGGCCGCGGCAAGATCATCAGCGTCACCTCGCAGCTCGGCCAGAAGGGGATGCCCAACCATACCCACTACGCCGCGGCCAAGGCGGGGGTGATCGGCTTCACCCGCGCGCTGGCCCGCGAGGTGGGGCCGCGGGGCATCCACGTCAACGCGATCGCCCCCGGGCCGATCGAGACCGACCTGATGGGGCCCATCACCGACGAGTTCCGCCGCGAGAAGAGCGCCATCTTCGCCCTGCGCCGGCTGGGGCTGCCCGAGGAGGTCGCGCCGACGGCCGTCTTCCTGGCCTCGGACGACTCCAGCTACTACGCGGGCCAGACGCTCTGTCCAAACGGCGGCGACATCATGGCGTAGCGGCGGTGATCACGGTCGAGCGGGTGACGCGGACCTTCGAGACGCCGGCCGGCGACTTCACGGCGGTGCGCGACGTGAGCTTCAGCGTCGCGCCCGGGCGCTTCGTCAGCCTGGTCGGGCCGTCCGGGTGCGGCAAGACCACGCTCCTCGGGATGATCGCCGGGCTCGTGCCGCTCAGCGAGGGGCGCATCGTGCTGGGGGACCGGCCGGTGGGGAATGGCGTGCCGCCCGACATCGGCTATCTCTTCCAGCGGGACGCGCTCCTGCCGTGGAAGACGGCGCGGGAGAACGTGGCGCTGCCGCTCGCGATCCGCGGGACACCGCCGGCCGAGGCGCGCGCGCGGGCCACCGAGTGGATGCGGCGCGTGGGCCTCAGCGGGTTCGAGGGCTACTACCCGCACCAGCTCTCGGGCGGGATGCGCAAGCGCGTCAACCTCGCCACGACGCTGATCTATGGGCCCGCCGTGCTCCTGATGGACGAGCCGTTCAGCGCGCTCGACGTCCAGACGCGGAACCTCATGGAGAACGAGCTGCTGGACCTGTGGGCGGAGACGCGCAACACCGTGCTCTTCGTCACCCACGACCTCGAGGAGGCGATCGCGCTCTCCGACGAGGTGGTCGTGCTCACGGCGGGCCCGGGCCGGGTCAAGGCGAGCTACCCGATCCCGCTCGCCCGGCCGCGCAACGTCGTCGAGATCCGGTTCCGCGAGGGGTTCGCGCGGCTCTACGAGCAGATCTGGAAGGACCTCCGGGATGAAGTCCAGCAGAGCTATGCGCGCGCGACGCGGATCTGACGTGGCCCGGCTCGCCGCCGCCCGCGTCGCCCTCCTGGCGGTCTGGGAGGCCGGCGCCCGCACCGGCCTGATCGATCCCTTCTTCGTGAGCCTTCCCAGCAAGCTCGCGCGGACGATCGCCGGCTGGTTCGCGAGCGGGTTCATCTACCCCCACATCTGGGCCACGGTCCACGAGGCGGTGGTGGGCCTCGCGGTCGG
>JACPCH010000137.1 GCA_016179875.1 Candidatus Rokuibacteriota bacterium
GGCTCGCACACCACGCCGATCGACACCGACATCATGTCGAACTTCTTCGGGCCGTTCGGCGACATGTACCGGCGCGACAAGCGCTCGCCGCACACGGGCGAGGCCTACCTCGACCTCAGCCCGCTCGACGGCAAGGCGATGGGGATCAACGACGGCGATTACGTCTGGGTGGACGGCGATCCGGCCGACAACCCGTTCAAGGGCTGGAACGACAAGGGGCGCGAGGCCGAGGCGCACGTGGCGCGGCTGCTGTGCCGGGCCCGCTACTACCCGGGCACGCCGAAGGGGATCATGCGCATGTGGCACAACGGCTACATGGCCACCCCGGGCTCGGTGCGCGGCCACGAGACGCGCCCCGACGGGCTCGCCAAGAACCCGGAGACGAACTACCAGGCCTTCTTCCGCTACGGGTCCCACCAGTCGCTCACCCGCTCGTGGCTCAAGCCGACGCACCAGACCAATTCGCTGATCACGCGGCGCCACTTCACGCACGAGGTGACGAAGGGCTTCCAGGCCGACGTCCACTGCGTGACCGGCGCGCCGCGCGAGGCGATGTGCCGGGTGCTCAAGGCAGAGGACGGCGGGCTCGGCGGCAAGGGCCTCTGGCGCCCGGTGCAGCTCGGGCTCCAGCCGACCAACGAGAGCCCCGCCATGAAGCAGTACCTGGGCGGCGGGTTCGTGATCCGGAAAGCGTGAGGGGGGATCACCCATGGCCAAGGTCTACAACTGGCAGCTGGGGCGGGAGATGGACTACCCGTACGAGGCGGAGCGCCCCGAGCGGCAGTTCGCGATGATCTTCGATACCAACAAGTGCATCGCCTGCCAGACGTGCACCGTCGCGTGCAAGACCACGTGGACGCCCGGGCGCGGGCAGGAGTACATGTACTGGAACAACGTCGAGACCAAGCCGTACGGCTACTACCCGCTCGGCTGGGACGTGAACATCCTCGACCGGCTCGGCGTCCAGGACGTGGACGGCCCGGTCTACAAGGGCAAGACCCTCTACGACGCGGCGCCCTCGGGCGAGGTCATCCTGGGCTACCTCCCCGAGGACATCGACTACGCCCACCCCAACATCGGCGAGGACGACTGCACCGGCCTCATGGGGCAGGGGGCGCACCTCGATCTGCCGCACCTGAACTGGATGTTCTACCTGCCGCGCATCTGCAACCACTGCACCTACGCCGCCTGTCTCTCGGCGTGCCCGCGCCAGTCCATCTACAAGCGGCGCGAGGACGGGATCGTGCTGCTGGACCAGAGCCGCTGCCGCGGCTACCGCGAGTGCGTCAGGGCCTGCCCCTACAAGAAGGTCTACTTCAACGCCCAGACGCGCGTCAGCGAGAAGTGCATCGGCTGCTACCCGGCGGTCGAGGGCGGGCGCCAGACCCAGTGCACCATCACCTGCATCGGCAAGATCCGCCTGCAGGGCTTCATGGGCGCGCCGGACAAGCCGAACGCCGACAACCCGCTCGACTATCTGGTCCTGATCAAGGTTCGGCTGGGGCGTCGAGCAGGCGGCCGCGCTGTACCGCCGGGCCGCCGAGGACCGGAAGCTCCTCGGCGCGCTGCTGCTGTTCGGGGCGACGCCCGAGATCTCCCACTACTTCCGCGTGGACGGCGACCACGTCATCGGGTACGACTTCAAGCAGGCGGAGATCGTCCGGGTGCCGCTCAAGGAGCCGGTGGTGATCCGCGAGGTCTACGACGTCAAGCACAAGGCCTATCGCACCAACATCACGTAGGGGGGCCTGACCATGCGCGCCCGTCTCACGATCGTCGCGTTGACCGCGCTCCTGGCGCTGGCCGCCTCCGCCTCGGCCCAGGCGCCGCTCACCGCCGTGCGCGTGCGCGGCGCGGGACCCATCACCGATCCCGACAGCCCCGCCTGGAGGCTGGCGCGGCCGGTGAAGGTCGCGATGCTGCCGCAGACGGTCACGCTGCCGCACAAGCCCGACCCGGCGGTGAAGGAGCTCGTCGTGCGCGCCGTGCACAACGGCGGCTGGCTCGCGCTCCTGATCGAGTGGAAGGACGAGAGCCTCTCCAACAAGGTCATCCTCGACAACTTCGGCGACCAGGTGGCCGTGCAGCTCCCGGTCAACCCGAAGGGCGCCGCGCCGTCGCCGATGATGGGCAACCCCGGCGGGCGCGTGAACATCATGCAGTGGCGCGCGGCGTTCCAGCGCGACATCGACTACGCGCCGCCCACCGTGCGCGACCTCTATCCGAACGCCTGGGCCGACGTGTACCCCGACGAGGTGCTGGGCGCCGCCGACGCGCGGCCCTACGCGGGCGCGCTCGGGATCGAGAACCCGATCTCGCGCGGCCGCGCCACGCCCGTGCTCGACCAGATGGCCGAGGGGTGGGGGACGATGACGGTCAAGCCCGACCAGCACGCCCTCGGCTCGGGCGTGTGGAAGGCGGGCGCCTGGCGCGTCGTCATCACGCGCCCGCTGGTCTCCGACGACCTCAACGCGCCCGCGCTCCAGCCCGGCGACCGCACGGTCGTCGGCTTCGCGGTGTGGGAGGGCGGCCACCGCGAGGTCGGCTCGCGCAAGGCGTGGGCCCCGTGGACCCCGCTCGTGATCGCGCGATGATCGCGATCGGCCTGGAGACCCAGGTCGAGCAGGCGCTCGGGCGCGCCGCCGTGTACCGCGTCCTCGCCGGCGCCTTCGTCCACCCGACGCCGGCGCGGCTCGACGCGCTCGCGCTGGCGGCGGCCACGGCCGCCGCCGCGGCGACGGGCCGCCTGCGTGACAAGCTCGCGCGCCTGGCGATCGCGGCCGGCGCGGCCGACGCCGCCGTTCTCGGCGACGAGCACGTCTTCCTGTTCGGCCGCCAGGTGCGCTGCTCGCCCTACGAGAGCGCCTACAGCGGGCTCTCGCCCTTCGGCGACAAGAGCGCGCGCCTGGCCGACGTCGCCGGCTTCTACGCGGCGTTCGGGCTCGCCCCGGCGGCGGCGCAGCCCGACATGGAGGACCACGTCGGCGCCGAGCTGGAGTTCATGAGTGCGCTCGCGCTGAAGGAGGCCTGGGCGCTCGCCGAGGGCGAGGCCGGGGCGCTCGAGGTGACGCGCGCGGCCGCGATGAAGTTCCTCACCGACCACCTCGGGCGCTGGGCCGCCGCCTTCGCCGCGGCCGTCGAGGCGGCGACGCCGGTCGCGTTCTACACCGCCGCCGCCTCGCTCCTGGCGGCGTGGGTGGACGCGGAGATCGCCGCGCTCGGCGCGACGCCGAGCCGGGTGCCCGGCCCCGACGCCGTCGCCGCGGACGACGGCGAGCCGTTCAGCTGCCCGATGGCGGAGGACGCGCCCGCGGAGTAGGGTAGGACCCGGTGGCGGGGCCGGGATCCGGGCGACAGCTCTTCCTCGACGCGTTCCGCGGATTCGCGCTGATCGCGATGGTGCTGAACCACACGGCCCGCTGGTGGCTCGAGCGCTCGATGGGCTGGACGCGCTATCACCTGGTGTACGTCACGATGACGGTGGCGGCGCCGATCTTCCTCTTCCTGGTGGGCTTCTGCCTCCCGCTCTCGTACCGGGCCTCGCGCGCGCGCGGGCTCGGATACGGCCGCGTGGTGTGGCGCGCGCTCCGGCGCGGCGCCGGGCTGGTGGTGGTCGGCTGGGCCCTCACCTTCCTGGTGTTCCCCGCGGAGCCGGTGTTCAGCGGCGGCGTGCTGCAGACGATCGGTCTCTCGATCGCGCTCCTGACGCCGCTCGTGCCGCTCGGGCGCCACCCCGCGTGGCGCGGGCTCGGGCTCGCCGCCGGTCTCGCGGTCTACGCGACGTTCGCGCTCGCCCACCCGGCGCTCACGGCGTGGCTGCCGCGCCATCCGGTGGTGGCCGAGGTCTGGTTCACCGACTTCCCGCTGTGGCCGTGGTTCGCGATCGTGCTCCTGGGCGGCGCCCTCGGCTGGGCGTGGGCCGACCTCGGCGAGCGCGGCGGCGACCGGACGCGCTACGTCACCCGCATGGCGGCGGCCGGCGTCCTGTGCCTGGCGGCGTTCCTCCCGCTCGAGCTCGCGCGTGGCGACGCGTGGCGCCTCACGTCGCGCCACGACTTCATCCTGAACCAGCACTGGAGTCCCGGCGGCGTGACCGTGCTCTGGGTCTTCGGCGTGATCTTCACGGCACTGCCGGCGACGTACTACCTCGTGGAGCTGCGGGGGCTCCACGCGCGCTGGCTGGTCGTCCTCGGGCAGAACGCGCTCGCGCTCTACGTCGTCCACCAGGTCTTCGTGCTGACGATCGTCCGCCAGCACCTGGGCGTGTGGTTCGAGTCCTGGTGGCCGTACGTGGTGGCCAACGCCGCGCTGCTGGCGCTCCTCGTGGGACTGGGCCGGCTCTGGCCCGAGTTCAAGCGCCGCGCGACGTCGGCCTTGCGACCCGCAGCCCTTCTTCGAGCCATGCGAACGCCTTCCGGTGGAGGTCCCTGAGGGTCGAGATCGTCACGCCCAGGTTCTTGCGCGTCTCGGAGAGGTGCACGAGGCCGAGGAAGAGCGACCAGAGGAGATCCACCACTTCGCGGGGCTCGTGCGGGCGGTAGATGCCCTTGTCGATCGCCGCCGCCACGATGTGGCTCACGAGCGAGAAGTTCCGGGCGGACCGAACGTTGATCTCCTGGAGCGTTCTCCGCGAGATGCCGGCGGTGAGCCCCGGCTGCTGGAGGAAGACGAGCACGCGGTACGACTGGGGGTAGTGCGCGTGGTAGTCGTAGAAATAGTTCCACACGCGCAGGAGCTGCCGGTCGGGGGGGAGCCCCGACGTCATGATCTTCCCGATCGCCTCGCTCATGCGCTGCATGCTCTCGAAGAGCAGCGAGACGTAAAGGTCTTCCTTGGAGCGATAGTAGAGGTAGATCGTCCCGACGGAGATCTCGGCCTGGCGGGCGATGTCCTCCATCGTGGCCCGCGAGAACCCCTTCTCGGCGAAGACACGGACGGCCGCCATCTGGATGGCCTGCTTCCGGGCCCGACGTTCGCGGACCTTGCGATGCGCGGTTCCCATGCGGCTATTATCGGCCTTTGAAGACCGGCGCGCGCTTTTCCAGGAACGCGCGCGGCCCTTCCTGGGCGTCCTCGCTCTGACGTACCGGCTCGGCCAGAAGCTGCTCCAGGCGCAACGCCTCGTCCAGCGGCAGGTGGAGGCCGCGGTAGACCGCCAGATCGGTGTGGCCGACGCCGACGATGTGGGCGCTGGTCGCCCCCCTCTGCATGGTGCGCTCCTCAGAGCCCGAGCTGGCGGGCGATGATGTTCCGGTGGATCTGCGAGGTGCCCTCGCCGATCTCGAAGAGCTTCACGTCGCGGTAGAGCCGCTGGATCGGCGACTCGCTCACATAGCCGTAGCCCCCGTGGAGTTGGAGCGCGTCGTTCGCGAGGCGCGTGGCCGTCTCGGTGGCGAAGAGCTTGGCCATGGACGCTTCCTTTATGTGGGGGAGCCCGGCGTCGGCGAGCCAGGCGGCCTGGCACGTGAGGAGCCGGGCGGCCTCGAGCGCCGTCGCCATGTCGGCGAGCATCCACTGGACGCCCTGGAACTTGCCGATGGGCTGGCCGAACTGCTGGCGCTGCTTGACATAGGCGAGCGTCGCCTCGAGCGCGGCCCGGCCGGTGCCCACGGCGTAGGCGGCGGCCGTGATCCGGCCGAGCGTCAGGGTCTGCATCGCGGTCAGGGCCCCGCGGTTCTCCTCGCCGAGGAGGGCCGCGGCGGGGACCTCGCAGCCGTCGAAGACCAGCTCCGCGGTCTGGGCGGCGCGCATCCCCATCGTCTCGATCCGGCGGCCCACCGTGAAGCCGGGCAGGCCGCGGTCCACGAGGAAGAGGGAGAGGCCCTTCACGCCCTGGCCCGGCGCCGTCGAGGCGGTGAGGACGACGAAGTCGGCGAAGGGGCCGTTCGTCGTGAACATCTTCGTGCCCGTGATCCGGTACCCCGTCGCCGTCTTCTCGGCGCGGCAGGCGATCGAGCCCGGATCGGAGCCCGCGCCCGGCTCGGCGAAGGACCAGGCGCCGATCTTCTCGCCCGCGATCCCCGGACGGAGGTAGCGCTCCTTCTGCGCCGGCGTGCCGAAGACGCTGATCGCGGTGAGGGCGAGCGCCACGTGGACGTAGAAGCCGAGCGCGATGCCCGCCGAGGCCCGGCCCAGCTCCTCGGCGAGGATCGCGTAGGTGACGTTGCCCTCGCCCGCGCCGCCCCACTCCGGCGGAAACTTCACGCCGAGATAGCCGAGCCGGCCGAGCGTCTTGAAGAGGTGAATCGGGAACTCGCCGCTCGCATCGCACGCGCCAGCGATCGGGGCGATCTCGCGCTGGCAGAAGGCGGCGACGCTCCGGCGGAACTCGACCTGCTCGGGCGTGAAGGCGAACTCCATCCTAGCCTCCCGGGCGCACGACGATGCGGATCGGGTCGCCCTCCTTGGTGAAGGCCCGGCGGAAGCCCTCGTTGATGGCGTCCAGCGGGATCACGTCGGTCACGGAGGAGGAGAGATCGAGCGTGCCCTCGGCGACCCAGCGGAGCACCGTCTCGACCTCCTCGCGGTCGAAGCCCATGGAGGCGAGCACGGCCAGCTCGCCGCCGACGAAGGCGCGGAGCGGCGGCAGCTCGACGCGGTCACCGCCGACGCCCGCGATCACCACGCGCCCGCCGCGCCTGAGGCTCCGTATCGCCTCGCTGACCGAGGCCTTGAGGCCCACGAACTCGACGGCGAGGTCTACGCCGTCGCCCGCGGTGAGCGCCCGGACCTGCTTCGCGGCCTCGCCGCCCGAAGCGTCCACGACGTGGGTCGCGCCGGCCTCCTCCGCGCGCCGGAGCGCGCCGCGCGCCACGTCCACGCCGATGATCCGGGAGGCGCCCAGGAGCTTCGCGATCTTGATCCCGTGAACGCCGAGGCCGCCGCAGCCGAAGACGGCGACGCTCTCGCCCGTGTGCAGGGCGCCCCGGTGGGCGAGGGCTCGGTACGCCGTGGAGACCGCGTCCGCGACGAGCGCGCCGATCGGGAAGGAGACCTCGGCGGGCAGGGGCAGCAGGCACGAGGCGGGGAGCGTGACGGACTCGGCAAAGGCGCCCTCCCGGCTGATCCCGAGCACCTGCGCTTGGAGGCACAGCACCTCGCGCCCGCGGCGGCAGGCGTAGCACTTGCCGCACGCGACATTGGGGAAGATCGTGACGCGGTCGCCCGCCTTCCAGCGCGTGACGCCGGCGCCTACGGCCGCCACCACGCCCGCCGCCTCGTGGCCGAGGATGATCGGCGTCTGCGGGAGCTGGATCGTCCCCTCGATCGCGACGTGGAGATCGGTGCCGCAGATCCCGCACGCTTCGACGGCGACCCTGACTTCACCGTCGCCGGGCGGCAGGGCCTCGACCTCCTCGATCCGCAGCGGCTCCTTCGCCGCGTAGAACCTCGCCGCCCGCATGGCGGGTCCTCTCAGCGCCCGCGGAAGACGGGCGCGCGCTTGTCGCGGAAAGCCCGTAGGCCTTCGCGGTGGTCCTCGCTCTGGAAGCAGAGCGCCTGTACGTAGGCTTC
>JACPCH010000107.1 GCA_016179875.1 Candidatus Rokuibacteriota bacterium
CTGGAACCAGACGATCGGCACCCGGTCCCGCCCGCACTGGGTCACGAACTCGCTCAGCTTGATCAGGCCCTGCCGGTAGAGCTTGCCGCCGATGCCGATGTAGTCGGTCGTGTACTCCGGGTAGTTGGTGCCGAGGAGGCCCTGGCGGTTGCCGACCACGCCGACCAGGAGCCCGTCCACCTTGACGAGGCCGGTGTACACCTCGGGGCCGAAGCCCGGCCGGAACTCCAGGTGCTCGCTGCCGTCCACCAGGCGGGCCAGCACGTCCTCGAAGCTGTAGACGGCCTTGGGATTCATGGGGACGATCGAGGCGAGGTCGGCGAGCGGATACCTCGGCTCGGCCGGTGCGGCGACGCGGAAGAACTTCGGGTGGTACGCGGGGATCTGGGCCACGCACTCCTTGAGCGCGTCGAGGACCTCGGTCTCCTTCTCGAACACGGCCCGGAAGAACCCGGTGGCGTCGTGGTGGATGCGGGCGCTCCCCGGAGGAACCTCCTTGAACCGGCGCGCGGCCTCGATGATCTGCTCGGCGCCGGGCTCGTCGAAGCCGCCCTTGGGGCTCATGCCGCTGACGATCCCGCCGCCTCCGACCGCCATGTTGGCGTTCTTGTGGGCGAACAGGATCGTCGGGCTGATGCTTTGATAGCCCCCGCCGGCCGGATTCGTCCCGTAGATCCCGGCGATGATCGGCACACCGAGCTTCTCCAGCTCGGCGTGCCGGAAGAACATCGTGCCGCCGCCCCGGCGGTCGGGATAGACCTCGTCCTGCTGGGTCAGCTTCACCCCCGAGCAGTTGACCAGCCAGACGAGAGGCACCCGGAGACGCTTGGCCAGGTCGGCGACTCGCAGCTGGTTCTCGGCCTGCCCGGCGATCCACGCCCCGGCCATGACCTTGTTGTCGAACCCGACGAGGACGCACCACTTGCCGCCGATCCGGGCCAGCCCATCAACGACGCCGGTCACGCCCTCCTCGGTCTGGCGGGGATTGTAGAGCGTGTGGAGCGGGCAGAACGTCCCGGGATCGGCGAGGTACTCGATCCGGTCCCAGACCGTCATCTCGCCCCGCTCGCGGATCTTCTCGGCGGGCAGCCCGGCGTTCTGCACGCGGCTCACCTCGGCGTCCAGCGCGCTCAGCACCGCCGCGATCTGCGCGCGGTTGTCGAACATCTCCACGACCTCGGCCGGCTTGAGCGGCTTGCCGAGCGCGTCCATCTTCTCGAAGTACGGGCGCATACGCCGTCTCCCTCTATCGATTTGCCTTGCGATAGCCGAGCTGATCGAGCGCGATGATCATCTTGCAGATGTTGGCCGAGCCCTCGACCATGACGTACGTCGGCGCGTCCCGGTAATAGCGGGCCACGGGCGACTCGGTCGAGTAGCCGTAGGCGCCCAGGATGCGCATGGCGTAGCCGGCGGCCTTCGCCACCACCTCGCCGGCCATGTACTTCGCCTGGGCGACCTCGAGCACGTTCCCGAGGTTGCCCTGGTCCTTCTGCCAGGCCGCCCGGTACACCAGGAGCCGCGCGGCCTCGATCTCGGTGACCATCTGCGCCACCATGTCCTGGTTCATCTGGAACTGGCCGATCGGCTGCCCGAACTGCTCCCGCTCGTTGCAGTACTTCGTCACCTGGTCGAGGCACGCCTGGGCGAGGCCCACCGCCCCCGCGGCCGCCTGCAGGCGCGTCTGGTTGAGCGAGCCGAACACGATCCCGGTGCCGTCGCCCGGCTGGCCGAGGATGTTCTCCTTGGAGACGCGCACGTTCTCCAGCGTGATCCCGCCGGTGGGTGAGAGATGCGCGCCCAGCTTGTCCCAGTCCTCCGTGAGGACCCCGTCGACGTTCTTCAGCTCGACGACGAACGCGGAGAGCGACCGGCCCCGGGCGCCGCGGTCCGTGTGCGCGTAGTAGATGACCACGTCGGCGAGGCTCGCGTTGGAGATCCACGCCTTCGCGCCGTTCAGGAGCCAGTGGTCGCCCTTGTCCTCGGCCCGGGACTTCATGCTCACGACGTCGGAGCCCGCGGTGGGCTCGGTGATCGCGAAGCCGCCGAGATACTCGGCGCTGACCAGCTTCGGGACGTACTTCCGCTTGAGCGCCTCGGAGCCGTAGCGGAGGATCGGAAACGCGCAGCCGACGGTCTCCATGTTGATCTGGACCCGGAGCGCGCTGCAGGCGCGCGCGATCTCCTCGGTCACGATCATGGTCGCGACCCAGCCCATGTCGTTGCCGCCGTACTCCTCGGGGATCACCGTGCCGAGGAAGCCCAGCTCCGCCATGGGCTTGACGACCTCGCGGTAGGGGAAATAGTGGTCCGTGTCCCACTGATCGACGAACGGCGTGATCTTCTCGGCGGCGAACTCCCGCGCGACCTGTACGAGGGCCTTCAGCTCATCGGACAGCTCGAAGTGCATGTCGCTCGCCTCCAAACACCAGACAATACCACGAGGGCAAACGGCGAGGGCCGCACTACATCGCGCACCAACCGTCGTCGACGATCACGTCCGCGCCGTGGATCGCCCGGGCCTCCTCGGAGGCGAGGAACACGGCGGCGCCCGCCACCTCGTCCGTCGAGAGATAGGCCCGGCCGGTCGGGGTGTAGCTCTGCATCAGCTTCACGAACTCCGGGTCACGCTGGAGGTGCTCGTTCAGCGGCGTCGCCGTGTTGCCGGGAGAGATACTGTTCACGTTGATGCCGAACTTGGCGACCTCGGCACAGAGGGCCTTCGCCATGATCCACACGCCGGCCTTGCTGGCGCAGTAGGGGACCGCGTTCGGGAAGGCGTGGGTGGCCGCGATGGACGCCATCAGGACGATCTTCCCGGAGCGCTTCGCCTTCATGACGGGCAGGACGGCCTGAACCAGGAGAAAGGCCCCTTTGAGATTGGTGTCGACCGTCCGGTCCCAGTCGTCCTCGGTGTAGTCCTCGACCGGCTTGTTGATCATGATCCCGGCATTGGAGACCAGGATGTCCACGGTGCCCCACGCGCCGGTCACGTCCTCGACCAGCTTCCTGACCTGGTCCCGGCGGGACACGTCGCACTGGTACGCCCTGGCCGTGCCGCCGCCCGCCCGGATCTTCTCGGCCACCGCGGCGCCCAGCTCCGGCTTGCGCGCATTGACGACGGCGACCTTCGCCCCCTCGCGGCCGTACGCGTGGCAGATGGCCTGCCCGATGCCCTGGGAGCCTCCGGTGACGATGGCGACCTTGTCCTCGAGTCTCATGTTCCGGTGTCCTCCCCGGGCCTTCGGTGTCTCTGGCCCGATCCGCGTCACGCTTGCGCGGCGGCCAGACCGGCGCGACGGGCATCCGTCGCGGCGACGTCGACCTGGCCGCCGTCGGTCAAGACCACGCCGTACACGTCATGGGCGCGTTGCCTCGTGATCCAGCCCTCCTCGACGTCCTCCCTGACCTTCTCGACCGGCCGTTCCCACGGCGGGCCATAGCCGCCGCCGCCCGCGCAGTTGCTGACGACGGTCTCACCCGGGCGGAGCACGACGTCCGCGATGCCCGGCAGCTCCGTCAGCTCGCCCTCCGTGCTCCGGAGGTAGTTGCGGATCGGGGCGCCGTTCAGGCCCCCACGCGTGCCCCGGGCGCGGTTGCGGACGCCGTCCGCGACGTACACGACCTCCAGATTGGCCCCGGCCACCGGGCCGTACTCGCAATACCCGGCGGGGGCGCCGACCGTTCGGCCGGCCCCCTCGGTGTCCGGCACGAGCCGCCGCTGCTTGACCACCAGAGGGAAGTGCAACTCGTCCAGCTCCACGCTGTCGAGGAAGCACATGCCGGAGTTGCCGGCGTGACAGATGGTCAGCCAGGCGTCGGTCGTCGCTGCCCCCGCGCCGCCGGTGTCGAGCAGGAAGATCTGGTTCACGAACGGCTCGTTGCCGTTCCGGGGGTCGACGCCCGAGATCACGGCGAGCGACGCGCCCATGATGGGGCCGCACTCCGCGAGCCCGAGGCCGTCGTGGATCATCGAGAAGGCGACCTGCACCGGGTTCGTGACCCGGTCAGCGAGGTTCGTCGTGGCGACCGACATGCTCGTGGGGTGCTTGCCGCCGCCGGCGACCGAGCCCTCGCGGATGTGGACCTTGATCCGCCGGAAGCTGCCGGCACTGGTGGGGACGGATTCCGGGATGCTGTTGAAGATCCCGATCATGGCCGCGGTGCGGGCACAGCCCTCGCTGAGGTTCAGGCCGCATGGCATGGCGTCCGGGTTGTTCCGGAGATCGACCTCGATCATGGCGTTCTCGCTGTCGACCTTCAGCCCGACCGTGATCGTGATCCCATCCGGCGGCGTCCCTCGCACGGCGTCGTGGGTGCTGGTCGCCCGCGCCTCGCCGCTCGGCATGCGCCGGATGGCGGCGATCATCCGCTGCTCGCAGTAGTCGAACCACGCCCGCGTGAACGCGTGCAGCGTCTGCCAGCCGAACTCCGCGGCCATGGCCAGGACCTCGCGCTCCCCGATGCGGGCGGCGCCGACCATGGCCAGATAGTCCCCGCGCCACTGCCCGGGAACGCGGATGCGCATCTCGCAGAGGCGGATGATGTCGGTGATGTCTTCGCCGTCCTGCTGCACCTTGACGCACGGGAAGATGAGGGCGCCTTCCTCGTACACGTCGCGCGCCTGGGCCATGTACGTCGTCGGCAGCGAGTTGCCGATGTCCGCCTGGTGGGCCTTCACCCAGATCGTGAAGTGATGCGTCCCCTTCTCGTCGATCACCGGCACGAGGATCGTGTGATCCGCCGGATGGGAGCACCCGTGGTAGGGGGAGTTGTGCAGGAAGGCATCGCCGCGCCTGAGCACGGGATGGAGCTCCATCATCGACCGGGCCATGAGGTCCGCGCCGCTCAGCACGTGGATGGGCAGCGTCTCGGCCCCGGTCAGCAGCTCGCAGTCCCGGGTGACGATGCTCGTCGAGAAGTCCTTGGCCATGTTCAGGACCCCCGAGCGTCCCGTGCGCAACAGGGTGTTGGCCATCTTGGTGGTGATGGAGTCGAACCGCTTGCTGAGGACCGCGAGCGTCACCGGATCGAGGGGGCGGCGTGGCATCGTGTCTCCTCTCAGGGCGTGATCACCAGACTGCCGCTGCGCTTGCGCATCACCCGGGCGCCCGGATCTATGACCACGGTGGTGAACGGTGACTCGATGATGGCCGGCCCTTTCAACGGCTGCTCCGGCCGCAGCGTCTCGAACAGCTCGATGCGGGCGCTCACGACCCCCGCGTCGCCGAAGTAGACCTTCCGAGTGGGCGCGAGCTTCACGCGGGAGCCCTTCTCGCGCGCCAGCCGCCCGAGCGAGCGGCCGCGCAGCCGGCAGCGGACGGTGGCCCGCCAGCCGACGAACTCGACGGCCGAGCCGGGATCCCCGAAGCCAAAGATCTCCTCGTGGACGCGGTCAAAGGCCTCGCGCACCCGGGCGACGTGGGTCTCGTCCTCGAAGCGCTGGAACGGGATCGGGACGTCGATCTCCCAGATCTGGTGGCGGTAGCGGGCCTCCGCGACGATGTCGACACTGTGCTCCAGCGCCCCGCTCCCGGGGCCTTCCAGGAAGCGCTGACACCGGCCGAGCAGCTCGGCGAGGGTCATGTTCACCCCGGCGAGGTCGAAGCCGTCGCTCACGGTGAACTGGAGCGCACGATAGCCGGCGTGGAGGTCGGACATGATCGCGCCGGCCGCCGACAGCGCGGCCCCGAGCTCCGGGATGACGAGCCCCCGGCACCCGAGCCGACGAGCGATGGCCACCGAGTTGAGCCCGGCGGCTCCGCCGCCGCCGACGAGGACCGCGCCGCGGGGATCGATCCCCTGGTTGACCGTGATCTCCTCGATCGCGCCGACCATGTTCTCCGTCGCGACCCGCACGATGGCGGCGGCGGCGCCGTTCAGATCCAGGCCGAGGGGACCACCCACGTCCCGTCCCACGGCCTGCTGGGCGAGCGCGACGTCGAGCTTCATGGCGCCGCCCAGGAAATAGGCCGGGTCGATGTAGCCGAGCACGAGCGCGGCGTCCGTCACCGTGGCCCGGGTGCCGCCCTTGCCGTACGAGGCCGGCCCCGGGACGGCTCCCGCGCTCATCGGCCCCACCTGGAGCAGCCCGCCCTCGTCCACCCACGCGATGCTGCCGCCACCGGCCCCGATGCTCCGGACGTCGACGGACGGAAATCCCAGGATGTGCCCGCGGTAGCGCTGTCCGAGCCACGTCTCGGGCGTGATGGGGATGGAGCCGCGGCGCACCAGGCTGACGTCGTACGTCGTGCCACCCGTGTCGGCGACGATCGCGGTGTCGCCGCGGACGTCCAGGCGCGCGAAGTGTCGACCGGCGATGGGGGCCATCGACGGACCGGAGCCGACGGCATGGATCGGGGCGGCCGCGAGGTCCTCGGCGTCCATCACGCCGCCCTGGGCGGTGAGCATGAGGAGCCGGCCGCGGAACCCCGCCTTGCGCAGACGGATGGCGAGACTGCCGAGGTACCGGGACATCAGCGGCTTCAGCGAGGCGTCGATGCACGCCGAGGACGCCCTCCGGTACTCCCTGAGCACGGGGTTCAGGACGTGGGACAGCGTGTACGGGACATCCGGCAGGTGGTGCGACAGCAGCTCGCCCACGCGCCGCTCGTGCAGGGGATTGACGGTCGACCAGAGCAGGCACACGGCCACCGCCTCGACTCGACGCTCTCGGAGCCGCCCGATGATCTCGAGCACGCTCTCTTCATCGACGGGCTCGAGGACCTTGCCGTCCGCGGCGATCCGCTCGCGGATCTCGAACGTCAGGGAGCGCGGGACGTACGGCTTGGGAAACGGCACCCGGAAGTTGAAGGGCTGGAGGCGCCCGCCTTCGCGAAGGACCATGACGTCGGGGTGGCCGTGGGTCGTGAGGAACGCGGTCCTGGCCGTCGTTCCGGTCACGCACGCGTTGGTGGCGTGGGTCGTGCCGTGGATGAAGAGGTCCCCGCGCCCGAGAAGGGTCTCGGGCGTCGCGCCGAAGCTCTCCGCCGCCGTGCCGACGACGTCCAGGATGCCGCGAACCGGATCGTCCGGGGTGGTGGGGGCCTTGAACATGTGCAGGCGGCCGCGGTCGTCTTCCAGGACGAGGTCGGTGAACGTGCCTCCGGTATCGACGGCAAATCGCATGCGGATGTCCTCCTCGGCGGCGCGCGACCGATGGTACGGCAGCCTGCCGGGCGTTGGCAACGAGCGCGTCAGCGCCGAGGCGGCCAAGGGCGGCCGGCGCAAGGCGTTGACGAGCCCCGCCCCCGGGACTAGGCTCCCCCACCATAAGGAGGACGTCATGGCCAAACGCCTCGCGCTCGCGACACTCCTCGGTTTCCTCGGTCTCCTCGCCCTGGGCGGCAATACCGCGCTGGCGGGTCCGCCCCCGGCCTATTTCGTGGACGAGAGCAAGCTGCCGTTCGCCGCGCTCCCCGACACCAGCACCACGCGCTACTGGGGCGTCCACGGCGGCGCCGGCTACCGGATCGAGGTCCCCGACAACTGGAACGGCGACCTCGTGCTCTACGCCCACGGCTTCCGGGGCACCGGCCTCGAGCTGACCGTGAGCAACCCGCGCATCCGCGAGTACCTCGTGACGAACGGCTACGCGTGGGCGGCGTCGAGCTACAGCAAGAACGGCTACGACGTGCGGCAGGGCGTGAAGGACACGCACGCGCTCGGCGAGCGGTTCAACGGGCTGGTCGGTCACCCGCGGCGCAAGTTTCTCACCGGCCACTCCATGGGCGGGCACATCACGGGCGTGGCCATCGAGCAGTACCCGCAGGCGTACGCAGCGGCGCTGCCGATGTGCGGCGTCATGGGCGACAACGAGCTGTTCGACTACTTCCTCGACTTCAACCTCGTCGCCCAGGCCCTGGCCGGCGTCCCGGCGCAGTTCCCCTTCCCCGCCAACTACCAGACGGCGGTGGTGCCGGGCGTCAAGGGCGCGCTCGGTCCGGCCTATCCCTTCGTCCTCAACGCGCAGGGGCTCGCCCTCGCCGGAGTCACCCAGAACATCTCGGGCGGCCCGCGGCCGGCCTTCGCCACGTCCTTCGCTGCCTGGGGCAACTTCCTCTTCACGGTCGGCGTGACCGGTGGCGACATCGGCGTCGCCCCCGGCAACGTCCAGGACAACAGCGACACGATCTATCAGATTGACTCGAACCCGGCGCTCTCGTCGGCCGAGATCGCGCTCAACGCCGCGGTGCTCCGGGTGACCCAGGACCCGCAGGGGCGCCATCCAAACGGCCTCGCCAACATCCCGCCGATCTCCGGCCGGCTGCCGATCCCCGTGCTGAGCCTGCACACGATCGGCGACCTGTTCGTCCCCTTCTCGATGGAGCAGATCTACGCCCGGCGCGCCGCCGCCGAGGGCGCGGCTGACCTCCTCGTGACCCGCGCCATCCGCGACCACGGTCACTGCGGCTTCGCGGTGCAAGAGGAAGCGGCGGCGTTTGCGGACCTGGTGAACTGGGTGACGAACGGCGTCACGCCGGCGGGCGACGACATCCTCAACCCGGCGGCGGTGGCCGATCCGAAGTTCGGCTGCCAGTTCTCGGTGCCGGGCCACGCGAGCTTCGACTCCTGCACGCCGTGACGCGCTGACCCTTCATGGCCGCCGCCCCGCGCGGCCGTGGCGCCTGCCTCGGCCGCGCGGGGAGCCGGTTCAGCGGAGCGGCACGCCGTTCTCGAAGCGCTGGCACGGTGATGGTCGGGCACGTGTGATCGGCCCAGGCAGCGCTCGGCCAACGACCGGGGCCTTGCGAGGGCGTCGCGTTTGACCCGCCGGACCCGCGCGTGGTAGCGTACCGCGTCTCACCGAGAGGAGCGACGACGTGGCCGAGGAGATCGTGGAGGCGCCGGCGGCAGGGAAGATCTTGAAGGTGTACGCCGAAGCGGGAAAGCCCGTCGCCGAGGGCGACCGCATCTGCATGATGGAGGCGTTGAAGATGGAGCTTCCGATCGTGGCCCCGGTGGGCGGCACGGTCACGAAGCTCCACGTCGCTCCCGGCCAGACGGTCGAGGCCGGGGACCCGCTGGCCGTCATCGAGGGGTAGCCCCAGGAGTCTCTCGTGCTCAACGCCACCTGGTTCGTCCTGGCGGGCATGGGGATCGTCTTCGCCACGCTGAGCCTCCTCGTGCTGGTGATGAGCGCCCTCAACCGCTGGCTCCGGGATGCCTGAAGGCGAGCTTCTCGGACTTCTCGCCCTGACCTGGCAGGCCGCCGTCATGCTCGGGCTCGGCGGCCTCCTCATCTATCTGGGCATCGCGAAGCAGGTGGAGCCCGTGCTCCTCGTTCCGATCGGCACGGGAATCATCCTGGCGAACATCCCCCTCGGCGGGCTCACCGACGCGGGGGGCCTCCTGGCCGTGCTCAGGAGGGCCGGCATCGACACCGAGCTGTTCCCGCTCCTGATCTTCATCGGAGTGGGCGCCATGATCGATTTCGGCTCCCTGCTGCAGCGTCCGTACACCGTCTTCCTGGGCGCGGCCGCCCAGTTCGGGATCTTCGGCACGTTCTTCCTGGCCTACTTCGTGGGCGATGGCGGCCTCCGCCTCTTCGACTTCAGCTTCAAGGACGCGGTCGCCATCGGCATCATCGGCTCGGCGGACGGCCCCACGTCCATCTATGTCGCCACCCTCGTCGGCACCAAGTACGCGCCCTCCATCGTGGTGGCGGCGTACTCCTACATGGCCCTGGTGCCCATCATCCAGCCGCCCATCATGCGGGCGCTCACGACCGACGTCGAGCGGCGGCTCGTGATGCCCGCGCGGGCCCCGAAGGTGTCCCGGCGCACGCGCGTCGTGTTCCCGATCGTGACGATCCTCGTCACGGGGCTCATCGCCCCCAAGGCCACGCCGCTGATCGGCACCCTCATGTTCGGCAACCTCCTGCGGGAGTCGGGCGTGCTGGAACGGCTCTCGCAGGCGGCCCAGAACGAGATGGCCAACATCGTCACGATCCTGCTCGGGCTCACCGTGGGCGGCATGATGGAAGCGCGGGACTTCCTGCGGCCGGAGACGATCATGATCTACGTCATGGGGGTCGTGGCCTTCGCGGTGGGGACCGCCGCCGGCGTGATCTTCGGCAAGGTGATGTACCTCGCCTCCGGCAAGAAGATCAATCCCCTGATCGGGGCGGCCGGGATCTCCGCGTTCCCGATGTGCGCGCGCGTCGTCCAGAAGGTGGGACTCGAGGCCAACCCGCACAACCATCTGCTCATGCACGCGGCGGGAGCCAACACCGCCGGCCAGATCGCCTCGGTGGTGGCCGGGGGCGCCGTGCTGGCGCTCCTGCCGTTCTTCGCCTAGGCAGAGGCTCCGGGGGGAGGGCGGGCCATGAGGGAGCGGCGGACGGTGCTGATCGTGGACGACGAGCCGGAGGTGCGCGCGGTCCTCGCCGAGTACCTCCGCGACGACGGGTTCGAGGTACTGGAGGCCGGCAACGGCCTCGAGGCGCTCCTCGCCGTCAAGCGCCGCCGGCTGCACGGCATCGTGCTCGACCTCCGGATGCCGCGCCTCGGAGGCCTCGAGGCGCTGCGCCGGATCCGCGCCTTCGATCCCGGCATCGGCGTGGTGGTCGTCACGGGCGTGCAGGACGTCGAGCTCCACCGCCAGGCTCTCGTGCTCGGCGCCCTCGCGGTCTTCACCAAGCCCGTGGTCGCGGCCGACCTGGCCGCCGCGCTCGGCGGCCGGGTCGCGCCGCCGGCGCCCGCCCCGCCCCCCGCGCCGGCGGCGGAGCCCCCCGAGGCGCGCCCGGCGAAGGGGCGCGTGCTCATCGTGGACGACGAGCCGACGATCGGCGAGATCCTCGAGGAGTTCCTCCGGGGCGAGGGCTGGGAGACGCGCCGGGCCGCCGACGGCCGGGAGGGCGTGCGGGCGGTCCTCGACTGGAAGCCGGACGTCGTGCTGCTCGACATCGAGATGCCGGGGCTCTCCGGTGTCGGGGCGCTGCCCGCCATCTTCGCGCTCGCGCCGGACACCAAGGTCATCATGGTGAGCGGCACCCGCGACGAGGAGCTCTCGCGCAGCGCGTTCGCCCACGGCGCGTTCGACTACGTCACGAAGCCCGTCGACTTCCCCTACCTCGCGCAGGCGATCGAGACCGCGCTGACGATGAAGCGGCTGGACGAGGCGTAACTCACTCGCCGCGGAGCGTCGGGTCGAGCAGGTCGCGGAGCCAGTCCCCGGTGCGGCTCACCACGAGCGAGGTGAGCATCAGCGCGAGGCCCGGGCAGGTCGAGATCCACCACGCCGAGTCGAGGTACTCCCGCCCCTCGTGAATCATCCCGCCCCAGGAGGGCGTCGGCGGCTGGACGCCGAGGCCGAGGAACGACAGCGTGGCCTCGAGCACGATCGCGCGCGCCAGCTCGAGCGTCGCGATGACGACGATGGACGACGTCACGTTGGGGAGGATGTGGCGCAGCACGATCCGCGCCGCCGAGCCGCCGAGGGCGTAGATGGCGTCCACGAACTCCCGCGAGCGGAGCACGAGCACCTGGGCGCGCAGCACGCGCGCGTAGCCCACCCAGCCGGAGAGCCCGATGACGACGATCAGGGTGGGGAAGCTCGGGCCGAGCACGGCGATGATCCCGATCGCGAGCAGGATGAACGGGAAGGCGAGCTGCGCGTCGGCGAGCGTCATGATCACGGTGTCGGCGAAGCCGCCGCGGAAGCCGGCCAGGAGCCCGAGCGCGGCGCCCACGACCCCGCCGAGGAGCACGGCGGCGAAGCCCACCACCAGCGAGACGCGCGCGCCGTAGAGCATCCGCGAGAGCACGTCGCGGCCGAGGTGGTCGGTGCCGAGCAGGCGCGCCGGCCCGTCCGGCGCCGCGAGCGCCGGCGCCGCCAGCCGGGCCCGCAGCGACTGGCGGATCGGATCCCGCGGCGCGAGCCACGGCGCGGCGACCGCCGCCAGCACGAGCGCGGCCACGAACGCGCCGCCGGCCGCCGCCAGCCACGGGCCGCGCCGGCGCCGCGCCGGGCCGGCGCGCGCCGCCTCAGCGGGGACGGGCGCGGGGATCGACGAGGCCATAGACGAGGTCGAGGCAGAAGTTGACGACGATGAAGACCAGCGCCGACAGGAAGACCACGCACTGCACGATCGGGTAGTCGCGGTTGTAGATGGACTGGATCGCCAGCCGGCCGATGCCGGGCCAGGCGAAGACCGTCTCCGTCACGACGGCGCCGCCGAGCAGCGTGCCGAGCTGGAGCCCGGTGATCGTCACGATCGGGAGCGCGGCGTTCTTGAGCGTGTGCTTGACGACGACGACGCGCTCGGCGAGGCCCTTGGCGCGCGCGGTGCGGACGAAATCGGCGCCGAGCACCTCGAGGACGGCCGAGCGCGTGAGCCGGGCGACCGACGCCATGGCGAAGGCGCCGAGCGTGAGCGCGGGGAGCACCAGGTGGGCGGCGCCGCCGCGCCCCGAGGTCGGCAGGAGCCCGGCCTTGAGCGAGAAGAGCAGGATGAACAGGATCCCGAGAAAGAAGGTCGGCGCCGACTGCCCGACCAGCGCCAGGCCCATCGTCGCGTGGTCCACGAGCGAGTTGCGCCGGACGGCCGAGAGCAGGCCGACCGGGACCGCGACGAGGACGGCGAGGCCGAACGCGGTCAGCCCGAGCTCGAGCGTCGCCGGCAGGTAGCCCCAGACGACCCGCATCGCCGGCTCGCGGAAGTGGATCGAGCGGCCGAAGTCGCCGCGCGCGACGTTGGCGAGGAACACCCCGTACTGGACCGGCAGCGGCCGGTCGAGGCCGAGCTCGGCGCGCACGCGGAAGATCTCGCTGCGGGGCGCGTCCGGCGGCAGCAGCAGCGGCACCGGGTCGCCGGACAGGCGCATCACGACGAAGACGACGGTGGACACGAGCCACACCGTCACCAGCGCCCGGGCGAGGCGGCGGCCGACGAAGACGAAGAGGGCGCGCATGGAGGAGGCGCGGGGCCGGCGATCCGGCCCCGCCCGGATCTCCCGTCAGGCGCGGCGGAAGCGGAAGTTGAAGCGGCGGATCTCGAACTGCTGGTTGGGGTTCGCCGTCCACTCCACGTGCTTCTGGAGCCCGTAGTCCTCGTAGGGCTGGATCACCGGGATCCACGGCAGGTGCTCGAGGAAGATCTTCGTCATCTCGCGGTAGGCCTCGCCGCGGAATTTCTCGTCCACCGAGAAGCGCGCGGCCTCGCCCAGCTCGTCGAAGCGCGGGTGGCGCCAGTAGTCCTGGGGCCCGCCCGGCGACAGCAGCCGCCAGAACATCCCGTCGGGGTCGCTGAGCGTCGAGGTCGGATCGGACCACCAGAGGCCCTTGAACGTCCGGTCGCGGTTCTTCTGGGCCCGCACCGAGTACTCGAGCACCTCGACCCTGGCGTTGACGCCGACGTCGCGCCACATGCCCTGGATCGCCTCGGACATCGGCTTGTCGTTGGCGGTGTAGCCGCTCGTCGTCTCGATCACGATCTCCTCGCCGCGGTAGCCGGCCTTCTTCAGGCGCTCGCGCGCCGCGCGCGGATTGTAGGCGAGCGCCGGCAGCGCCGTATCGAAGTGGTTGTCGCCCCTGGCGACGGGGCCGCTGGGGACGATGCCGCGGCCGCGCCACAGCTCCTTGACGATCAGCTCGCGGTCCACCGCGAGCGACAGCGCCTGCTTGACCAGCGGGTTGTCGAGCGGCGGCACCTTGCTGTTGACGGCGAGGACGTACAGCCCGGCGTAGAGGGCGCCGACGACGCGGGTCGAGGGGTTGGCGTTGACGCGGTCGCCGTGGTCGGGCGGCAGCTGCGTGATGATGTCGACCTCGCCCTTGAGGAGGGCGGCGATGCGCGGGGCCAGCTCGGGGATGGCCCGCACGATCATCCGGTCGAAGTCGGGCTTGCCGCCCCAGTAGTCGCCGTTGGCCTCGAGCACGATCTTGTCGTCCTTCGTCCACGAGACGAAGCGCACCGGGCCGGTCCCGACGGGCTTCGCGTTGAAGGCGTCGCCCCCGGCCGCCTCGAGGTATTTCTTCGGCACGATCTGGCCGCCGTAGAAGGCCAGCCGCGCCGGCAGCAGCGGGTCCGGCTTCTTGGTGTGGATGACGAGCGTCGCGGCGTCGGGCGCCTCGATCCGGTCGATGGTGGTGAACACGGTGTTGACGCGCGTCCTGACGGCCGGATCCCACGTGCGCGAGAGACTGAACGCCGCGTCCGCCGAGGAGAACGGGTCCCCGTTGTGCCAGCGCACGCCCTGGCGGATCTTGAAGACCCAGGTGGTGGGCCCCTGGAGCTTCCACTCGGTCGCCAGCGCCGGGTGCAGCTTGCCGTCGGGGTGCCGCGCCACCAGGTTGTCGAACAGGTTGAACGACACGCGGATGTCGTTGGACGAGGTGCTGAAGTGCGGGTCGAACTTCGAGATGTCGCCGCCCTGCGCGACCACCAGCTCGCGCTTCCGGGTCGTCTGGGCCGCGGCGGGCGCGGCGAGCCCGTGGGGGACCGTGGCGGCGGCGCCGAGCGCCGCCGCGCCTTTCAGCATCTCGCGTCGGGTGACGTCGCTCATCGGGGCCTCCCTCGTGACCGTGGGCCGGGAAAGGTGGGTGCTATTGTGACCACGCGGGGGGCGGTGTCAAGTGCGCCCCCGGCGCGCGCCGGGTGCTACAATCCGCGCGGCGCCGAGCGCGCGGGGAGGCGGAGATGATCACCAGACGACGCCCACGGAGCATCGCGGCGGCGGCCGCGCCGCTGCTGCTGCTCGCCGCGGTCGCCCTCGCGCTCGCCGCCGAGCCGTGCGCGCACCGCGGCGCGCTCGACCCGCTCTACTGCGACGACAACCGCGACCTGATCGCCGACCCGCCCAAGGACCGGGCGAAGCTCGTCAGCCCCGACCCGCTGATCTTCTCGTACGTGCCGGTGGAGGATCCGGCCGTGTACGAGAACGCGTGGAGCGACTTCCTCAAGCACCTCGAGAAGGCCACCGGGAAGCGCGTGAAGTACTTCGGCCTGCAGAACTACGCGGCCCAGATCGAGGCGATGCGCTCGGGGCGCCTGCACGTCGCCGCCTACTCGACCGGGAGCGTGCCGTACGCGGTGAACCTCTCGGGCGCGGTGCCGTTCGCGATCATGCGGGAGCCCAAGGGGCTCAGCGGCTATCGCGTGGCCCTGATCGCCGCGGCGACGAACGACAAGGTCAACGCGGTCGCCGACCTCCGGGGCAAGCGGGTCGCGCACGTCTCGCAGACGTCGAACTCCGGCCACCAGGCGCCCGTGTACTTCTTCGGCCGGATGGGGATCGTCCCCGGCAAGGACTACCAGGTCGTCTTCTCCGGCAAGCACGACACCAGCGCGCTCGGCGTGATCAACGGCGACTACGACGCGGCGGCCGTCGCCGACGTGGTGCTCGACCGCATGGTGAACCGCGGCGTCATCAAGCGGAGCGACTTCAAGGTGATCTGGACGTCGCCGGTGTTCCCCACCGCCGGCTTCGTGTACGCGCACACCCTCGAGCCCCGGCTCGTCGAGAAGCTCAGGGAGGCGTTCTTCAGCTTCAGCTTCGAGGGCACGAGCGTCGGGCGCGAGTTCAAGCCGCGCGTCGGCTTCATGCCGCTCGACTACCGGCGCGACTGGGAGCCGGTGCTGGGCGTCCTCGAGGCCAACGGCGTCGTGTTCACCAAGGAGTCCGAGGACTACAAGAGGCTGCAGAAGCCCGGGCGCGAGTAGCCCGCCCGCCCCGTGCTCGAGGTCACGGCGCTCGACAAGACCTACCCGGGCGGCGACCACGCGCTCCGCGCCGTCTCGTTCACGGTCGAGGGGAACGACCCCGTCTTCGTCATCGGGCCGTCGGGCGCCGGCAAGTCCACGCTCCTCCGCTGCATCAACCGCCTCGTCGAGCCCGACCGCGGCTCGGTGCGCCTCGACGGCGAGGAGATCACCGCCCTCGAGGGCGCGGCGCTGCGGGCGGCGCGGCGGAAGATGGGCATGATCTTCCAGGAGTTCAACCTGGTCGAGCGGCTCACGGTGATGGAGAACGTGCTCTCGGGCCGGCTCGGCTACGTCACGCTCTGGCGGGCGTGGCGCCGGCGGTTCCCGCCCGAGGACGTCGAGGCGGCGTTCGCCACGCTGGCGCGCGTGGGTCTCGAGGGCTTCGAGGGCAAGCGCGCCGACGAGCTGTCGGGCGGTCAGCGCCAGCGCGTCGGGATCGCCCGCGCGCTGGTGCAGCGGCCGAAGATCCTCCTCGTCGACGAGCCCACCTCGAGCCTCGACCCGCGCACCTCCGAGAGCGTGCTCCGGCTGATCGTGGACCTGGCCGCCGAGGACCGGATCCCCGCGCTGGTGAACATCCACGACGTGCCGCTGGCGCGCGCCTTCGCGCGGCGGATCCTCGGGCTGCGCGAGGGCGCGATCGTGTACGACGGTCCCGTGGAGGGCCTCACCGACGAGGCGCTCGCGCGGATCTACGGCGGCGCCGTGCTGGGCGAGGACGCCCGGTGAGCGGCGCGAACGCCGGAAGGCGCTGGCGGCCGCCGTCGCCCTGGCCGCGGCCGTGGATGGGGCCCGTGGCGTGGGCCGCGGTCGCCGCGTTCCTCCTCTGGAACGCCGTGAGCCTCCAGGTGGACGCCGCGCGCGTCGCCCGCGGGTGGGCGCGGCTGTCGCTGATCGCCGCCGGGGCGTTCCCGCCCGACTTCGCGCGCGCGGGCCTCCTGGCGAGCGGCATGCTCGAGTCCATCGAGATCGCCACGCTCTCGACGGTGTTCGGCGTGCTCCTGGGCCTGCCGGTGGCGGCGCTGGCCGCGCGCAACGTCGTGCCGCTCTCCGTGTACGCGGGCGGGCGCGCGGCCATCACGCTGGGCCGCACCTTCCACGAGCTGATCGTCGCCATCCTGTTCGTCAAGGCCGTCGGCTTCGGCCCGCTGGCCGGGATCCTCACGCTCACCGTGAACTCGGTCGGGTTCTTCGCCAAGCTCCTGGCCGAGCAGATCGAGACGATCGACCGCGGCCAGATCGAGGCCGTCCGCGCCACCGGCGCCTCGCGCGGCGCGGTCCTGCTCTACGGCGTCCTGCCGCAGGTGCTGCCGCGGTTCGTCGGCCTCACGATCTACCAGTGGGACATCCACCTGCGCCAGTCCACGATCATCGGCATCGTCGGCGCGGGGGGCATCGGCGCCACCCTCTACAACGCGTTCTCGCGCTACGACTACGACTTCGCGCTCGCGATCCTGCTCGTCATCGTGGCGATCGTGCTGGTGGGCGAGGCCGTGAGCGCCCTCGCCCGGAGGTGGGTGCAATGACGGCGCCCCGCGCCTGGCGCCGCTTCACGCCGGGCCAGACGGCGGCGCGCACGCTCGCCCGGCTCGGGCTGGCGGCGGTGGTGGCGTGGATGCTCGCGCGCCTGGGCGTCCGCTGGGAGTGGGTGGCCGACGCGCCGACGCAGATCGGTGACCTGCTCGGGCGGATGTTCCCGCCCGAGTGGGCGTTCGCGCCGGCGCTCGTGGACCCGCTGATCCAGACGGTGAACATCGCGACCCTCGGCACGGCGCTGGCGGTTTTCCTGTCGCTGCCGGTCGCGTTCTGCGCGGCGCTCAACACGACGCCGAACCGCGGGGCCTACGCGCTGGCGCGCTTCGTCATGGTCGTGAGCCGGTCGGTGGACACGCTGATCTGGGCGCTGATCTTCGTGATCGTCGTCGGCCCGGGCTCGCTCGCCGGCATGCTCGCCGTCGCCATGCGCTCGGTCGGGTTCGTGTCGAAGCTCTTCGCGGAGGGCATCGAGGAGATCGACCGCGGCCAGGTCGAGGCGGTCGCCGCCACCGGCGCCACCCGCGGCCAGCTCCTCGTCTACGGCGTCCTGCCGCAAGTCAGGCCCGTGCTGGCCGGCGTCTGCATCTACCGCTGGGACATCAACATCCGCGAGTCCACCGTGCTCGGGCTCGTCGGCGCCGGCGGCATCGGCTTCGCGCTGAACGAGGCGATCCTCGGGCTCGAGTGGAGCCGCGTCGGGCTGATCCTCGTCGTCATCCTCGGCGTCGTGATCGTGTCCGAGGCGGCCTCCGCGTACCTCCGGGGGCGCGCCACCTGAGCGCCGCCGGCCCGCGCCGCGCCCGGACGAGCCTCGCCATCGCGGCGGTGACGCTCGCCATCCAGAACGGCGTCGTCATGGCGTTCGCGGTCTTCTACCTGCCGCTCGTGGACGAGTTCGGCGGCTCGCGCGGCGAGGTGGCGGCGGTGCAGTCGGCCGTGTTTCTGCTCGGTGGCTTCGGCTCCCCGCTGGTCGGCTGGGCCTTCGACCGCCTGGGGCCGCGCCGGCTGTTCCAGGGCGCCGCCGTGCTGGTGGCGGTGGCGTTCGTCGTCGCGAGCCGCGTCCACTCGCTCGCGCTCTTCCTCGTCGTGTACGGGATGGTCGGCGGCCTCGGGCTCGCCATGCTCGGCAGCCAGGCCAACCTCGTCGTCGCCGCGCTCTGGTACCCGCGGGCGCGCGGGCGCGCGATCGCCGTCGCCGACCTCGGCACCGGGCTCGGCGCGTTCGGGCTCGTCTTCGCGGGCGACCGGCTGGTCGCGGCCATCGGCTGGCGCGGCACGCTCCTGGTGTGGGCGGCGCTGCTGCTGCTGATCGTGGTGCCGCTCAACGCCTTCCAGCGCCTGCCGCCCCCGGAGGCGCCGGCCCCGGGCGGCGCGTCCGCCCGCGCGGGCTTCACGCTCGCGGGGGCGCTGCGCTCCGCGCCCTTCTGGTGGCTGGCGACGATGCGCTTCTTCGGCGCCTGCGCGTTTCCGCTGCTGAACGTCCACATGATCGCGTACGCCGTGGACCAGGGGATCGGCTCGGGCACCGCGGCGACGGCGCTCGGCGCGGTGAGCCTGGTGAGCCTCCCCGGCCGGCTCGCCACCGGCTGGCTCTCGGACCGGCTCGGGCGCGCGCCGACGCTGACGCTCGCCTACGCGAGCGCGGCGGCGGGCGTCGGGTGCCTCTCCCTGCTCGCGGTGAACGGCTCGCCGGCGTGGCTCGTCCTCTACGTCGCGTTCTACGGGCTGGCCCAGGGCTCGAGCGGCATCGTGGCCTCGGCGCGCGCCGCCGACGTCTTCGCCGGCGCGTCGTTCGGCGCGATCTACGGATGGCTGTCGCTCGCGATCGGGCCCGGCGAGGCGCTCGGCGCGTGGCTCGGCGGCAGGATCTACGACGCGACGGGCGGCTACCTGCCGGCGTTCGGCTTCGTGGTCCTGGCGCTCGCCGCGGGAGTGGTCGCGATCTGGCGCGTGCGGGTCACCCCGAGCGCGGCTCAGGACGGCTTGCGCTTCAGCAGGAAGGCCTGAACCGCTTCCTGCACGACTTCCCCTCGCTGATTCAGCACGTGCAGCCGACGTTTCATGATCCCGCGCTCCGGACGGGACGTCTCGCGCTTCTCCAGCACCGTGATCCGGGCATGGATCGTATCGCCGGCCCGGACGGGCTTGGTGAACCTCAGGTCCTCGAATCCGAGAAAGGCGATGAGGGTGTCGTCATAGAGATGAAGCTGGAACAGGAGGCCGGCCGCGATGGCGTACACGAGGGGGCCGTGCGCGATCCGGCCGCCGAAGTCCGTCTGCCGGGCGAACTCTTCGTTGGTGTGCAGCGGGTTGTAGTCGCCGGACAGGCCCGCGAACATGACGATGTCGGTCTCGGTGACCGTTCGGCCCGGGCTCTCGAGCTCGGCGCCGATCTCCCAGTCTTCCCAGTACAGTCCCCTCACGAAAACCCTCCCCTCGTTCCGTTACGCGATGGCCCCTTGCTCACGCAGGCGGGCGATCTCGGCGGCCGACAGGGCCAGCACCTGCGTCAGGATCGCCTCCGTATGCTCGCCGAGTCGGGGCGCCGGGTTGGACCTCGCGCCTGACACGCCGGACATCTTGATGGGATTCCCGGGGACGCGCACCTTGCCGACATCGGGATGATCGTATTCGAGGATCATCTGCCGCTCCTGCACCGGCGGCTCGGCAAAGGCGCGGTCGAGGTGGTTCACCGGTCCGGCCGGCACCTCGGCGGCGCGGAGCCGCTCGAGCCACTCCGCCACCGTCCGCGTGCGGAAGATGCCCTCCAGGTGCGGCACGAGGACGGCCTTGTGCTCGACACGCCGGGCGTTGGTGGCGAACCGGGGATCGTCGGCCAGGCCGGGCGCCTCCAGTGCGGCGCACAACCGCCGCCAGAACCCCTCTTCCCGGGTGGCGACCACGACGTAGCCGTCCCCGGCGGCGAACGCCTGCCAGGGGACCATGTACTCGTGGGCCGAGCCGGGCCGCTCGGGTAACTCGCCGTTGGTCAACCACATCGTGCCGACGTAGCCGAGCAGACTCAGCATCGCGTCGAACATGGACAGCTCCACCCGCCGGCCCCGGCCCGTCCGTTGGCGGTCGAAGAGCGCCGCCAGGATTCCGTGGCAGGCGAAGAGGCCCCCGCTGAGGTCGGCCATCGGGATGCCCTCGCGCACCGGCGGCCGCCCCGGCTCGCCGGTGATGGCCATGTGCCCGCTGATCGCCTGCACGATCACGTCGAACGCGGGGTGATCCTTGTACGCTCCGGTCGCGCCGAAGCCGGTGACCGAGCACTGGATCAGGCGTGGATTGATCCGACTCAACGTCGGGTAATCGATCTGCAGCCGCTCCAGCACGCCGGGCCGGAAATTGTCCACGACCACGTCGGAGACCCGCGCCAGGTCGTAGAAGAGGTTCCGGCCGGCCTCGGCCTTCAGATTGAGCACCACGCTCTTCTTGTTCCGGTTGAGGGTCAGAAAGAGTCCGCTCTGGCCCCGATAGGGCGCCACGGACGGGTTTCGGCCCAGGTCGCCCTCCGGGGATTCCACCTTGATCACCTCGGCCCCCAGGTCGGCGAGCACCTGCCCCCCGAAGGTCCCGGCGATGACCTGGCCCAGCTCGAGCACTCGTACACCGTCCAGCGGGTACGCCGACCGGGCGTCTCGCTGGACGATCTCTCGGGAGCTCACGCTCAGAGCCCCAGGCCCCGGGCGATGATGTTGCGCTGGATTTCCGACGTGCCGCCCCCGATGACGGCCAGGCGGGAGTCGCGGAAGAACCGCTGGAGCGGATATTCCATGCAGTAGCCGTACCCGCCCAGGATCTGGAGCCCGAGGTCGGCGACCGCCTTGTACGCCTCGCCGGTATACAGCTTCAGCACCGCCGCGTCGTGGCGGGTCGCCGTGCCCTCGGAGACCAGCCAGGCGAACCGGTAGACGAGCACCCGGGAAATGTCGAGCATCATCTTCATGTCGGCCAGCTTGTGGGAGATCGCCTGGAACTTTCCGATCGGCCGCCCGAACTGTGCGCGGGTCTTGGCGTACTCGAGGGCGTACTCGAAGGCGGCGGACGCCGCGCCGGTCCGGGCCGCCGACAGGCACAGCCGCTCGTACAGGAGATAAGCGTCCACGGCCTCCCATCCGCGGTCCACCTGACCCAGCACGGCGGTGGCCGGAACTCGGACGCCGACGTACGCGACCTCGGTCGTGCCGATCGCCCGCTGCCCGAGCGTCCGGACCTTCCGGACCTCGATGCCCGGCGACCTGGTGTCCACCAGGAAGTTGGTGATGCCCTGCTGCTTCTTGGCGCCGGTGGAGGTCCGGGCGACCAGCAGGCAGTAGTCGCTGATGTCCATGCCGGAGGTGAAGATCTTCCGCCCGTCGATCACCCACCCGCCCTCGTCCGCCCGGGCCCGCGTGGTCAGCGCGGCGGCGTCGGACCCCGACTGCGGCTCGGTCAGGCCGAAGCAGACGGAGATGTCCCCGCGCGCGACTCTGGGCAGGAAGGCCGCCCGCTGCTCCGGGGTCCCGTGCCGCATCACCGCATAACCGCCATAGGTGATCGTGCGGAACACCCACATGGCCAGCTCCTCGAAGTGCCGTCCCGTCTCCTCCAGCAGGATCGCGAGCTCGATGGGCGAGCCGCCGCCGCCGCCGTACTCGGTCGGGACGATCAGGCCGAGCCAGCCGTGTCGCCCCAGCGCCTCGTACGCTTCGCGAGGGGGCCGCGCCTCGTCGTCGCACCGCTCCGCGTACTCGGCGGGGCACGCCTGATCCAGCAGCGATCGGAGGTGGGCCCGCAGGGTGTCCTGCTCAGGCGTGAAGGCGAAGTCCATACGCGATCACCATCACCCGTCCGGGTCGGCCAGCGCCAGGACCCGCCGGGCTCGCTGGTACATGGCGTAGTCCACCATCTTTCCATCCACCGTGATCGCCGCGGTCCCCGCCCGTTCCCCCGCCTCGAATTCGGTCACGACCCGTCGGTAGTAGGCCAGCTCCTCCTCGGGCACCGCATAGGCCCGCCGGACCGGGGCGATCTGCCGGGGATGGATCACGGTCCGCCCGACATAGCCGAGGCGGGCGGAGAGCCGCGAGTCCTTGATCAGGCCCTCCTCATCGCCCAGGTCGCTGAAGACCCCGTCCAGGGGATTGACGATCCCGGCTGCGCGGGCGTCCAGGAGCACCTTGGACCGGGCATACAGCAACTCCGGCCCCTCGATGGACCACGCGCAGCCGAGATCCGTCTGCAGATCGCCGTCCCGGGCGGTGCCGATGGTGACGCCGGCGACCCGGGGCGAGGCCTTGACGAGATCGAAGCAGGCATACACGCCGAGCGCGCTCTCGATCTGCAGGACGATCTCGACGGCGCCCGCCGTCATCCCGACCGCGGGCTCCCGCCGGTCCAGGACGGCGGCGACGGCCTGGACCTCCGCGGGGCGCTCCACCTTGGGGAGGAGCACCGCGTCGAGGCCGGGCCGCGCCACCGCGGCCAGATCATCGGCGAGCAGCCCGGTCGCCGTGCCGTTCACCCGGGCCCAGATCGCCGGCCGCGGACCCGCCGCGCCCGCCGCCGCCACCCCCGCGATCACCTGCGCCACCAGCGCGCGGGCTTCGACCTTGGCGGCGATGGGGACCGAATCCTCCAGATCGAAGATCACGGCGTCGGCCCCGCTCTCCAGGGCCTTGTGGAGCATCCGCTCCTTGTTGCCCGGCGCGAACAGGGCTGCTCGGACTGAGCGCATCTCCGCCGTCCCTCCTCACCGGAAGTTGTAGATCCTCATCCAGTCCTCCAGGGAGCGCCGGCTCGGCGGCTGGTAGAGCAGCCGCTGGCTCGCCCGCAGGCCGACGCTGCCGGCCAGCTCCGCCATGCCCTCCGTGGTCTTGAGCAACACGGCGTTGCAGTCCATGACCAGGGCGCCGTCCACCTCGTAGATCTTCTCCCTGCGGATGATCGAATTGACGGTGGCGCAGGCGGCGAGAATGACCTCGGCGCCCTGGGCGGCCAGGCGGTGCGCTTCCTTGACGAACGTCTCCGTCATCCGGCCGGGGCTCGCGAACGCGGTCTGCACCTCGGTGAAGTCGATGCCCAGGTCACCGAACGGAACGTGCCGGGACGCGAGCCCGTACTCGAACGCCTTGCGGTCGTAGTATTGCGCTTGCTTAGCGTGGAAGGCGACGCCCGAGAACTTGTGCCCGTACATGCAGGCCGTCAGCATGCTGGTTTCGCCCAGGCCCAGTACCGGGATCGGCACCACCTCCCGGGCCTCCTGCATGGCCGGGTCGAGGAAGCAGCCGATCGCCACCGCGTCGTAACCCCGGTCCGCCGCCTGGATGATCTTGTTCAGGACGCCGCCCGGGCCGTAACTGTTGATGGCCACCACCGCGTTGTACTGCAGGTCCATCGAGCCGTCGTCGACGCCGTTGATGTGGATGACCGTCTCCGGGCGCTTGACGCCCTCCAGATGCGCCGTCAGCGCGGCGCGATAGTCGTCCAGCCGGTGGATCGCGGTACTGCTCTGCCACCAGATCTTCATCGTGCGCCTCCCTGGCTTGGTGCCGCCTCCTCGATGGTGTCGGAATCGTAGAGGATCGTGGGGCCGCCGTCGAGGGGGCCCTCAGGCGTGAAGCTCCACCACGTCGCCGTCCGCGACGGGATGCTCGCGCCCGACCTGCTGTCCGTCGAATCCGGCCGTCCCCCACACGCGCGCGTACTTGAGCGCGCGAGCCAGATCCTTGTGCACGAGCCGCGCGACGTCCTCGATGGTCTGCCCGCGTCGCAGGACGAACGGGCGGCCCCGGCTGGGCGGCCGGCCCGGCGCCTTGGTGTAGACACGGACGATCCCCAGATGGGTGAACAGCCAGGGCCCGATCGTGCCGAGGCCTTGCCCGGTCGTGGCCGACACGGGCAGGGCCGGATACCGCAACCCCGTGACTTCCAGGAACGCTTGCAGCTCGGCGGCGGCGTCCGGGAACTTGTCCGCCTTGTTCGCCAGCAGCAAGGTGGGAAGCCGCAGCGCGAACGGATCCTCGTCGCCCGCGGCCGCCCCGCCCCTGAGCGCGCCGGCGGGCTCCCAGCGGTCGGTGAGCGTCACGCGCCGTGCGCGCAGCAGCGCGTGCACGGCCTCGGTCTGCTCCACGCAGGCGGGGTCGGCGAGATCGATGACCAGCAGACAGGCGTCCGCGGTCTCGAGCGTGCCGGCGAGCCACGGGACGGGGTGCTCGGCGGCGACGGCCGGCAGGTCGACGAGCTGGAAGTGGATGTCCTCGTACAGCATCATGCCGGGCTCGGGATACTGGGTCGTGAGCGGGTAGGGCGCGACGCGCGCCTCGGAGCCCGTGAGCCGGCCGTGCACGGACGACTTGCCGGCGTTCGGCGGCCCGAGCAACGGGAGCTGCGCAGCGCCCTCGGGGCGGATCGCCAGCGGCGGGCCGCCGTGGGCGCCGCCCCGCTTGGGCCGCTCCAGCTCTTCCGACAGCTCCTTGAGGCGCCGCTTGATGTCGCCCTGGAGGTGGTCGGTGCCCTTGTGCTTGGGGATGACGCGGAGCATCTCCCTGAGACACTGCAGGCGCTCGGCAGGGTCGCGCGCCTTGCGGAAGGCGGCCTCGGCGGCCTTGTAGTCGGGCGTCAGGTTCGCGGGCATGGCGCCGCTCCAGACGCCATCCTACCGGGCCGCGGCGAGTCCTGCGCGACCAATTGAGGAGGAGTATGATGCCGGGGCTCAGCAGATCCTGAGTCGATCGGAGGAGAGCCCGTGAGAGCGAAGGCGCTGGTGCACGAGTTCGGGATGGGCGTCGACGTCCACGGGCGGGACAGCACCAAGGCGGCCTGCCGGGCGGTCGCGGATGCCATCCGGCACTCGAGCCTCCCGCTGCTGCGGACCTACCTCGACGGCGGCGGCCGCATCCTCATCGACGTGACGGTCGGCGTGCCGAATCCCGACTCGGTCGACGTCGCGCAGGTGCAGCGCGAGCTTCCCGTCGGGGACGTCACCGTCTGCGCCGTCGAGGGCGGCCTCGGGGTCCCCGGCGCCGACACGCTGATCGCGTGCGCCGCGATCACCGTGTGCGTCGCGGACACCGAGTAAGGTGGCATCTTCAAGGGATCCGAGGACGTCCGGCCTCTGCCAGACGAAGCCCCGCTGTCCGGGTGATCCCGCGGCCATGGTATGCTGTTGGTCGCTACCAGGAGGAATACCAATGCCACTCCGCAAGACCGCGATAGCCGTGCCCGATGACCTACTCGCTGCGGTAGACCGCGTAGCCCGCGCGCGACGCGAATCCCGGAATCGGTTCGTGACATGCGTGTTGCGGCACGCGGTTCGGGCTCGCCGCGACGCAGAGATCACGCGGCGGCTAAACGAGCTCTTCGCCACGCCCGAGCTCGCGCGGCAACAGAGGCGAGAAGCGTCCGAGCTGGATCGCATCGGAAGCGATTGGTCGGACGAGCGCTGGTGATCCGACAGGGCGAAATCTACTGGCTCCATTTCGGACCGGTTGAGGGCTCAGCACCCGCCGGGCGCCGGCCCGCCCTCGTCGTGCAGCACGACCGCTTCAATCGAAGCGCCATCTCGACCACTGTAGTCGCAGCCGTCACGTCGAACCTTCGGCTTGGAGCCATGCCGGGCAACGTGCGTTTGCGGCGAGGTGCAGCAGGACTTCCGCGTGCGAGTGTCGTAAACGTCTCGCAGATCCGAACCATCGATCGCTCGCGACTCGTTGACCGCGTCGGCGTTCTGGGGGCGGGCAAAATGCGCGATGTCCTCAAGGGCCTTGCACTGCTGTTGGGGACCGATGAGGTTGCGGACGACGAGGCCTGACCGGCCGCGAGCCACCGCCATCCAATCCGGCCCACGAGCTCGTCCGCCCAACCACTATTCGACTGCAACACCGTCATCCGCGACGGGATGCCGGCATCCACCAGTGGATGCGAGCATCTCTACCTGGATGTCGCCCGGGTATCTGCATGGAGATTCTCGCCGCCCGACCCCTGGGCTCCACTGGTGGATGCGGGTTCGTCGGCGATGCGGCCGTTCAGGTCGAGCGCGACCATTCCATGTCCCACCGGCCTGCTTCACCCGGTCGCGCGCGGCCACGCCGGCAACGGCGACGCGTAGCCCGACGATCTGGTCGTGGGCGAAGCGAGGCCGTGGCGCCCTCTGTCCGCGACCAGCGGAGACGACGAGCCTGGGTCACGCAATATCTCGTCGTTTCGCACATTCCTTCGG
>JACPCH010000138.1 GCA_016179875.1 Candidatus Rokuibacteriota bacterium
CGCCGGGCCGCCCGGCCCCCGGATGACCATCGGCAGGTTGAACTGCCCGCCCGACATGTAGTGGAGCTTCGCCGCCGTGTTGACGATCTGGTCGATCGCCACCAGGGAGAAGTTGAACGTCATCATCTCGACGACGGGGCGGAGGCCGGTCATCGCGGCGCCGATCCCGACCCCGGTGAACCCCGACTCGCAGATCGGCGTGTCCACCACGCGCCGGGGGCCGAACTCCTTGAGGAGCCCCTGCGTCACCTTGTAGGCGCCGTCGTAGAGACCGACCTCCTCGCCGATCACGAACACGCGCGGGTCGCGCCGCATCTCCTCGCGGAGCGCCGCGTTCAGGGCCTCGCGATACGTCATCACCGCCATCTCAGGGCTCCTTGTAGATGTCGGTGAAGAGCCATTCGTCCGGCGGCTCGGGCGAGGCGTCGGCGAACGCCACCGCCTCCTCCACCCGGTCGTGGGCGTCCCTCTCGATCAGCCGGGCCTCCTCCTCGGAGAGCCAGCCCTCGCGCAGCGCGCGGGCCCGGAACAGCACGATCGGGTCGCGCTGCTTCTCGTGCTCGACCTCGTCCTTCGTCCGGTACACGGCGCCGGCGGGGTCGCGCATCGAGTGGCCGCGGAAGCGATAGGTGTCGGCCTCGATGAGGGAGGGCGTCGAGTCCCTCCGCGCGCGCGCCGCGGCGCGGGCCACCGCCTCGCGGATGGCGAGCACGTCCATCCCGTCCACCTTCTCCGCCGGGATGCCGTAGGTCTGGCCGAACTTCCAGATCTCCGTCTGGGCCAGCGCCCGCTCGGTCGAGGTGCCCATCGCGTAGCGGTTGTTCTCGCAGAGGTAGATCACCGGCAGCCCCCAGAGCGCCGCGAGGTTCAGCGACTCGTGGAACTCGCCCTGCGGCACCGCGCCGTCGCCGAAATAGCACACGATCACCTGGTCGCGCGCCTCGTACTTGATCGCGAAGGCGACGCCGGCGGCGACCGGCAGATGCGAGCCGACGATCGCGTGGCCGCCGAGGAAGTTCACGCTCCGATCGAAGAGGTGCATCGAGCCGCCCTTGCCCTTGGAGAGCCCGTCCCGCCGGCCGAAGAGCTCGGCCATGACCCGCCGGGGATCCGAGCCCTTGGCGAGGCAGTGGCCGTGCTCGCGATAGGCGGAGATCGCGTAGTCGTCCGGGCGCAGGGCCGAGGTGGCGCCGACCGCCACCGCCTCCTCGCCGATGTAGAGGTGGAGGAACCCGCCGATCTTGCCGAGGGTGTACGCCTCCGCGGCCTTCTCCTCGAAGCGGCGGATCAGGAGCATGTCGCCCAGCAGCCGCTTCGCCAGCCCGGCGTCCATGCCGGGGGCCGACGGGGCCGTGTCGCGCGTGACCGTCCTGGCCATGACCGGCCTCCCGCTACCAGCGCATCAGGCTGAGATCGTCCACCGACAGCCGGCGGCGGACGCGGAAGATCGCCACGATGATCGCCAGGCCCACGGCCACCTCGGCGGCGGCGACGGCCATGACGAAGAGCACGAGCGCCTGGCCGTCGAGGTTCCCGAAGCGGTGCCCGAAGGCCACCAGCGCGAGGTTCGCCGCGTTCAGCATGAGCTCGATGGACATGAAGATCACGAGCGGGTTGCGGCGGATGACGACGCCGACGACGCCGATCGAGAACAGGACCGCCGAGAGCGCCGTGTAGTACGACTCCGGGACCATCGCTCAGGCCCCTCGCCGGGCGAGGAGGAGCACGCCCACCATCGCGGCCAGCAGCAGCACCGACGTCACCTCGAAGGGAAAGAGGTACCGGGTGAAGAGGAGTCGCCCGAGGGCGCCGGCGTCTCCCGCGGCGCCGGCCGCCGCGGGCGCGCCGAGCCGGCCGGCGACGACGCCGCCCAGCAGGAGGAGCAGGGCGGCGCCGAGCGGCAGCGCCAGCAGCCGGTAGGCGCGGCGCGGGTCCGGGCCGGTCTCCTCCTTGCCGGGGATCAGCACCATGATGGCGAAGACGAAGAGCACCATGATCGCGCCGGCGTAGACGATGACCTGGGCGGCCGCCAGGAACTCCGCGCCGAGCATCAGGTACAGCACGGCGATCGAGCCCAGGTTCACGACGAGGAACAGGGCGCCGTGGATCGCGTTCTTCTTGAGGATCAGCCCGAGGGCCGACCCCGTCGCGAGCGCCGCCAGGACGAAGAAGGCCGCGCGCGCCATCACGGCGTCCGGTCCGCCGGGATCGGGATCGGGGACCGCGGGCGCCCGTCGGGCCCCACCGGCTCGAGCGCGAGGAGCATCTCCTTGGTGTAGACCATGCCCGCACGGGTATACGAAGAAAACTCGAGAATGCCCGTATCCATCCGGATGGCGTCTTCCGGACACGCCTCCACACAATAGCCGCAGAACACGCATTTCCCCAGGTCGATGTCGAAGCGCCGCGGGACCTTCTCGATGTCGGGGTTCGGGTGCTCGTCGGCGACGATGTAGATGCAGTGGGCCGGGCACACCGTCTCGCACATCATGCACGCGACGCAGCGCGGCGAGCCGTCCTCGCGGCGCACCAGCCGGTGGAGCGATCGCAGGCGCGGCGAGTACGGCCGCCGCTCCTCCGGGTACTGGATCGTCACCGCGCCGGACGCGCTCCGCTGGCCGAGGGCCCGCCGGGCGTGGGCCCCCATGTTGCGGAAGAAGTGGGCGGCGGTGAGCGCGAGCCCCGACACCACCTCGACCAGGTAGAAGCGCTGGAGCAGCCTCACGCCGCCCCCCACGCGAGCAGGAGGAGCCCGGTGAGCACGATGTTCAGCACGGAGAGCGGGAAGAGGCCGAGCCAGCCGAGCCGCATCGCCTGATCATAGCGGAAGCGGGGCAGCGTCCAGCGGACCAGCATCATGAAGAAGATCACGGCGCAGACCTTGCCGACGAACGCGCCGACCTGGAGCGGCACGACCACCAGGTGCGGCAGGGCCCAGGCGGCGCCCCCCGGGAACCGGAAGCCCTCCGCGGCCAGGTAGGGGACCTGCCAGCCCCCCAGGAACAGCGAGGTCGTCATGCCGGCGATCACGACCGTCTCGAGGAAGTCGGCCATCGCGAACATGCCGAACTTCATGCCGCTGTACTCGACGAAGTAGCCGATGATCTCCGACTCGCCCTCGGGCATGTCGAACGGGATGCGCTTGGTCGCCGCGATGCCCGCGGTGAGGAAGAGGACGAACGCGAGCGGCTGCGTGACGATCCCCCAGGCCGGGAGCCAGCCCCACAAGAGCGTGCCCTGCCCGCGCACGATGTCCATCATGTCGAGCGAGCCGTAGACCATGACCACGCCCATGATCGAGGCGCCGATGGCGATCTCGGCCGAGATCATCAGCGCCGCCGCCCGCTGGCCGCCGAGCAGCGCGTAGTTGTTGGCCGACGACCAGCCCGCCATCATCACGCCGTACACGCCGAGCGAGAGCATGGCGAAGACGTAGAGGATCCCGACGTTCAGCGTCACCGCCTGCAGCGGGATCTCGCGCCCGGCGACGCGCAGGGTGTCGCCGAACGGGATCGAGGCGAACGCCACCAGCGCGAAGAAGACGGACACGAACGGCGCCAGCCCGAACAGGAACCGGTCGGCCCGGGCCGGCCGGAAGTCCTCCTTGGTCAGCATCTTGATCGCGTCGGCCAGCGGGTGGAAGAGCCCCAGCAGGCGGAGGCCGAAGATCGAGGCCCGGTTGGCGCCGATCCGGTCCTGCATGATGGCCGACTGCTTGCGCTCCACCCACGTGAGGATCCCGCCCAGGTTCAGGACGAACATCATCACGAAGGCGACGCGGCCGAAGGCGATGCCGAGGTCCGCGATCATGCGTTCACCCGGGCGCCGCTGTCACCGAGCGCCTGGTAGGTCATTCCGGCGAACGCGGGCACCGCCGCCGCCAGCTCCCTGAACCAGTGGTCGGCGCGGGTGGCGGCCACCGGCGCGCCCAGGGCGGCCAGCACGCGGCCGAGGAGATCCCAGTCGGCGAGCGCCTGGCCGAGCGGCTCCGCCGCCTGGCGGAAGCGCTGCACGCGGCCCTCGAAGTTCGTCCACGTCCCCTCGCGCTCGATCCAGGCCGCGGCCGGCAGGATGAAGTGGGCCCGCTCGCTCGTGGCGTTGGCGTTGGCGCCGGTGAACACGAGGGCCTCGAGGGCGCCGAGGGCCGCGGCCGTCTCGGCCTCGGGCCACGCGGCGGCGAGGAGGTCGTGGCCGAAGACCCAGAGCACCTTCACCTGGCGGGCGCGGGCGGCGGCCAGGAGCAGCGCAGCGTCGCCGTCCAGGCCGAGCAGCTCGGCGCCGCGCGTGTTCGGGTGCTTGTCGCTCCGGATGAGGAGCGCGTCCTCGTCGCCGGGCTGGCGCGGCGGGACCCTGAACGCGACGCGCCGGATGCCGCGATGCTCGAGGAGCCTCCGCAGCGCGAAGAGGTCCTCGTTGGACATCCGGGGCGAGGCGATGACGCCGATCTGGTCGGGCGCGTGGCGGGCGAGCAGCCCGGCCACGGCCGCCAGCGCGTCGTCCCAGCCGGCGTCGGCGACGGCCTGGCCCTCGCGCCGCCCGGGCAGGAGCAGCCGGTCCTTGGCGTCCACCGGCGCGAACCCGTAGCGGCCGGCGTCGCAGATCCACCAGCGGTTCACGTCGGCGTTGAAGCGGGGCTTGAGGCGCGCCACCCGGCGCCCCTCGGCGTGGTGGGGCCGCCGGCGGTTCGTGTGGACCTCGACGTTGCAGCCCCGCGCGCAGCCCGGGCAGACCGACTTCGTGGTGTCGAGGTACCACACGCGGACCTGGAAGCGGAAGTCGCGGTCGGTCAGCGCCCCGACCGGGCAGATGTCCACGACGTTCGCCGAGTACTTGTTGTCGAGGGCCGTGCCCGGGAACAGGCCGATCTCCGACTGGTCGCCGCGGTGGAAGATGCCGAGCTCGCCTCCGCCGGTGACCTCGTCGCAGAACCGCACGCACCGCGAGCAGAGGATGCAGCGCTCGGCGTCGAGGATGACGTGGGGCCCGAGCGGCACCGCCTTCGGCTTGTGGACCTTCGCGTCCGTCATCCGCGGCTCGTAGAGGCCGTGCCGCATGTAGTAGATCTGCAGCCAGCACTCGCCCGCCTGGTCGCACACCGGGCAGTCGAGCGGATGGTTGATCAGGTGGAACTCCATGATCGACCGGCGCGTCTCCTTGACGCGGTCGGTCTCGGTCCACACCACCATGCCGTCGGCCGCCGGCGTGTTGCACGCGATCGTCGGCCGCGGCGTCTTCTCGATGTCCACCATGCAGAGCCGGCACTGGCCGGCGATCGAGAGCCCGGGATGGTAGCAGTAGTGCGGGACCTCGACGCCGGCGCGGCGCGCCGCCTCGATCAGGTTCGTCCCCGGCGGGACCTCCACCTCGTTGCCGTTGATGGTGAGCCTAGGCATGCGGGATCAGGGCCTCGAACTCCGCGCGGAATTTCTCGATGTACGAGATGTAGGGCCCGACCGCGCCGTCGTAGAAGGCGCAGATCGTGGTGCCGGCCCCGCGCCGCGCCACGTCCAGGATCGTGTCGAGGTCGTCCTTGCGGCCGCGCCCCTCGACGATGCGCCTCGTCATCTTGTAGATCCAGCCGGTGGACTCCCGGCACGGCGTGCACTGGCCGCAGCTCTCGTGGGCGTAGAAGCGCGCGACGACCATGAGGGCCTCGGGGATGGACACGCTCTCGTCCAGCACGATGACGCCGGCCGAGCCGGCCATCGTGCCCGCGTTCCGGAGCCCGTCCACGTCCATGGTGACGTCGATCTCGTCGGCGCGAAGGATCGGCGCCGACGAGCCGCCGGGCACCACGGCCTTGAGCCGCCCGCCGCCGGTGACGCCCCCCGCCAGATCGTAGACGAGCTGCCGCAGCGTGACCGACACCGGCGCCTCGTAGATGCCGGGGCGCGCGACACGCCCGGAGACCGAGTAGATGCGCGTCCCGCCCATGGTCTTGGTGCCGAGGGCGGCGAACCAGGCGGCGCCGCGGGTGATGATGTGCGGCACGTGGCAGATGGTCTCGACGTTGTTCACGATCGTCGGCATGCCGAAGGCGCC
>JACPCH010000139.1:0-6041 GCA_016179875.1 Candidatus Rokuibacteriota bacterium
GGGCCGCCGTGCTATACCCGCCGTCATTCGGAGGGCTACCCCAATGAGAACACTCGCGCTCCTCGTCGCGCTGCTGGCCGCGCTCGCTCCCGCCGTCGCCGCCGCCCACGAGCCCCACGTGGTGAAGCTGGTGGCCGGCTCGCCCGGCTACGACCACATCCAGCCGTTCATGGCCGAGAAGCTGGGGTTCTGGGAGAAGTACGGCGTGAAGGTCGAGTTCGTCGGCGGCAACTACATCCGCGCCAACAACATGATGTCCACCGGCGACTTCGACGCCGGCTACAACCAGTTCGCCAACGCGATCCGCTACCACGCGGCGGGGATCCCCAACATCGTGGTGGGCTCCTCGTCGGCGAACTGCGCGATCATCATCGCGCACCCGAGCGTCAAGTCGTGGGCCGACCTGAAGGGCAAGCGCATCGGCATGGTCACCAAGTTCGACGTGCAGTGGATGACGATGGTCGAGCACATCCTGCCCCGCCACGGGCTCAGCGAGAAGGACGTGCAGCTCGCGCTGGTGCCGGTGCCCGAGGTGGCGACGGCGATCGTCACCGGCGAGGCGGCGGCGGCGTTTCCCTTCGAGCCGTTCGGGACCAACGCCCTCGCCAAGGGCGCCAAGCTCCTGCTGGCCGCCAAGGACATGGTGGACAAGACGAAGATCCAGAGCGACATGCTCCGCAACGGCCTCGTCCTGCACCGGAAGTTCATCAAGGACCACCCGGACCTCGCGCGCAAGGTCGTGTGGGCGCACATGGACGCCGTCGAGGTCATGCGCAAGGACAAGAAGGTCGGCATCGAGGTCCTCAAGCATTACAACCCGAAGATGGACCCGAAGCTGATCGAGGACAGCTACGACAACTGCGGCTGGCAGTACCAGAGGCCTCCGAAGGTGTGGATCGAGACGCTGGTGGCCTGGATGAAGAAGGGCAAGATCATCGACAAGGACGTGACGTACGAGGAGGTCACGGACTTCTCGTTCCAGGACGGCTACCCGGGCTATCCGGGCTGGGAGAAGCTGAAGAAGTAGCGGCATGGTCCGGATCGAGGCGCTGTCGAAACGGTACGCCGCCGGCGGCACCGACATCCTCGCCCTCTCCGGGATCAGCGCGACCATCGGGGAGGGCGAGTTCGTCTGCCTGCTCGGCCCGTCGGGCTGCGGCAAGTCCACGCTGCTCAAGATCGTGGCCGGCCTGATTCCCGCCAGCTCCGGCACGATCAGCATCGCCGGCCGGGTGGTGACGGCGCCCGGGCCCGACCGGGCCATGGTGTTCCAGGACTACGCGCTGTTCCCCTGGATGACCGTGGTCGAGAATGCGGAGTTCGGTCTCGCCGCCCGCGGCGTCGCGCCCGCGCGCCGCGCCGCGGCCTCGGCCGAGCTCCTGAAGGCGGTGGGCCTCGGCGAGTTCGCCGCCAAGTACCCCCACCACCTCTCGGGCGGCATGAAGCAGCGCGTGTCCATCGCGCGCGCGCTGGCGGTGGACCCGATGCTCCTGCTGATGGACGAGCCCTTCGGCGCGCTCGACGCCCAGACGCGGTTCGTGATGCAGCAGGAGCTGCTGCGCATCTGGCGCGCCTACCGGAAGACCGTGCTCTTCGTCACCCACTCCATCGAGGAGGCGCTCTACCTCGGCGACCGGGTCCTGCTCATGACCGCGCGCCCGGGGCGCATCAAGGCCGAGATCCCGGTGGCCTCGCCGCGGCCGCGCGACATCGGGAGCGTCGAGTTCGCGCGCCTGCGCGCCCAGACGCTGGAGCTCCTGTCGGAGGAGATCGCGCGCTCGATGGAGCAGGAGGCGACGGCGGCGGTGACGTCGTGAGCGAGGCGACGCTGGCGCGCGCCGCGCCGACGCCGGCGGCCGTCCGGCCGCGCCGGCGCCCGTCGCGCGACTTCCTGCTGGGGGCCGGCACGCTGGTGGCGTTCGTGCTGGCCTGGAAGCTCGTGCATCTCTCGCGACTCTTCCCCCCGTGGGCGTTCCCGGCGCCGGAGCAGGTGCTGGGCGCGTTCGTCAAGACGCTCGAGAGCGGCGAGCTGCTCAAGAACACCTGGGCGAGCGTGGCCCGGCAGATCGTGGGCGTGGTGCTGGCGGCGCTGGTGGGGATCCCGGGCGGGCTCCTCCTGGGCGCCTCGCGCGACGCTCGCGCGGCGCTGCTGCCGATCTGCCGGATGGTCTACCCGATCCCCGGCATCGCCTGGATCCCGCTCGCCATCCTCTGGTTCGGCATCGGCTTCAAGTCCACCGTGTTCGTCATCTTCTTCACGGGGATCTGGCCGATCCTGTTCAACACGATGGCGGGCGTGACGACGCTCGACGGCCAGTACACCGACGTGGCGCGCGTGTACCTGGCGCCGCGGATGTTCTACGTGCGGAAGGTCCTCGTGCCCGGCTCGCTCCCGTTCATCATCACCGGCATCCGGCTGACCTACGGCGTGGGCTGGCGCGTGATCGTCGGCGCCGAGATGATCTCGTCCATCACCGGCCTCGGCTTCATGATCGACGACGCCCGCTGGCAGCTCCGCCCCGACGTGATGGTGGCCGGCATGATCACGATCGCGATGATCGGCTGGGTGATGGAGAACTGGGCCTTCGACTGGCTCGAGCGCGTCACGATCGAGCGCTGGGGGATGAAGAGCCAGCCGCGGTGAAGGCGCCGGCCGCGCCCGCGCGCGTCACGGGCTGCCAGCTCTGCGAGGCCGCGCGGATCACGCCCTGGTACCACGAGGACGAGGTCTGCTGGATCGCCGAGTGCGAGCTGTGCGCGGTGCCGATGGTCGTCTGGCGCGCCCACGGCACGCGGCCGCCCGCCGAGCACCTGACGCACATGCACGCGCGGCTCGCCGAGGTGGCGGCCGCGGAGCTCGGCGAGTTCTACGTGGACGACCACATGCGCAACATCCCCGACCACTGGCACGCGCACGCCCGCCCGAAGGGCGGGTTTTTCGGGAAACGGAGAGACCGATGAAGCTCTGCCAGTTCCACCTGCCGGGACGCGGCGCGCGCGTCGGCGTCGTCGAGGGCGATCGGGTCGTGGATATCACGTCGCCGAGGGCGGGCGCCCCGTCGGTGCTGGCGCTGATCGAGTCGTGCGGCACGGCCGAGACGATCGAGCGCCGGGTCGGGCAGCTCCTGAAGGGCGCGCGCGCCCGCGTGCCCTGGCGCGCGCTGGACCGCGCGCCGTCGCCCCGGCGCCCGCACCTGCTGGCCCCGCTCGCCCCGCCCGAGGTGTGGGGCGCCGGCATCACCTATCGGCGGAGCCGCGAGTACTACGAGGCGCACGGCACCGGCACCCGGACCAGGGGCATCTACGACCTGGTGTACGAGTCCGAGCGCCCCGAGCTGTTCTTCAAGGCGACGGCGGCCCGCGTGGCGGGCCCGAACGCGCCGATCGGCGTCCGGCGCGACTCGCAGCTCACCGCCGTCGAGCCGGAGCTGGCGGTGGTGATCGGCGCGAAGGGCCGCATCGTCGGCTACAGCGCCGGGAACGACCTCTCGGCCTGGGACATCGAGCGCGCGAACCCGCTGTTCCTGCCGCAGTCGAAGATCTTCGACGGCTGCTTCGCGTTCGGGCCCGTGCTGGCGACGCCGCGCGAGGTGGGCGACGCGCACGCGCTCGAGATCGCATGCCGCATCTTCCGCGGCGGCCGCCTCCTCTTCGAGGGGCGGGTGAGCACGCGAGAGATGAAGCGCCGGTGCGAGGAGCTGGTGGACTGGCTGGGGCGCTCGAACACCGTGCCGCCGGGCACCGTGCTCTCGACCGGCACCGGCATCCTCGTCCCCGACGTCCACGCGCTCCAGGCGGGCGACGTGGTCGAGATCGAGCTGGAGAAGGTCGGCACGCTGCGCAACACCGTGCGACGCCTGCGGTCGGCCGGGTCCGGCCGGTTATGAGCGGCTGGCTCGAGACCTATCGTGGGACCGTCTTCCGCTGGGAGGTGGACCACAACGACCACCTCACCGTCGCCTACTACTTCGCGCACTTCGCCGACGCCGGGCTGGGCCTGCTCGAGGCGCTCGGGCTCGGCGCGGGCTACGCCGCGCGCGCGGGGCGCGCCTGCCTGACCGCCGACTGCCACGTGCGCTTCCAGCGCGAGCTGCGCGTGGGCGACATCCTGCACGTGGAGAGCGGCGTGCTCGGCGTCGAGGCCGACGGCCTCCTGCTCGGCCACAAGGTCTTCGACTCCGCGACGGGCGCCGTCTGCACCACGGTCGAGCAGCGGGTCCGCCACGTGGACCTCGCCCGCGGCAGGGCCGTCGCGTTCTACGCCGAGCAGCGGGGCGCCGCCGAGGCGCGGCGCGTGCCGTGGGACGGGCCGCCGCGTGAGGCGCGTCCCCGGCCGCAGAGCCTCGACGGCTTCCGCGACACGGCCCGGGACACCGTGGAGCCCGCCGAGGCGGACGTCTTCGGCCAGGTGTCGCTCCAGCACCTCATCCACCGGTTCTCGGCGTGCAACGGCCAGGCGATCGCGGCCTTCGGGCTCACGCCCGGCTACATGCGCGAGCGGCGCCGCGGCTTCTCGACGTTCGAGTTCCAGCTGGCGATCGAGGGCACGCTGCGCCCGGGCGATCCGGTCCGGGTGAGGTCGGCCCTGCTGCACGTGGGGGCCTCCTCGATGCGCCTGCTGCACGTGATGACCAACGAGCGGAGCGGCGAGCGGGTGGCCGCCCTCGAGCAGTTCGGAGTGCACCTCGACATGGACGCGCGCAAGTCCACGCCGCTGCCCGACGACGTGCGCGCGCAGGCGCACGCGGTGCTGGTCGCGAGCTAGGCGCCGGCGGCGGGGGCGCGGCGCCGGCCCCGGCCGCCCCGCCGCCCGCGGCGCCGCCGCTTCGCGCCCGCCGCGGCGGGCTCGGGCGCCTCGTCGGCCGCCGCCGGGACGGGCTCGGCGTGCGCGGGCTGGCCCGCCGGCGTGATCATGCCGGTCGGGCTCACCGCGAGTTCCTTGATGTGCCGGAGCCGCGTGATGAGCCGCGGCGAGCCGGGCGGCCGGCTGAAGCCGCGCGCCTTGAGCGCCCGCTCCAGCGTGTCGATGAGCACGGCGCCGCTGGGCGAGCGCTCGGCGAGCTCGCGGACGATGTGGAGCAGCTCGTCGTGGGGCGTGGTGCGCGCCTCGCCCGCATGGGCGGCGGGCGCCGGCTCGTGGCGGCGCGCTTCGGCCCGCCGCGGCTCGGCGACGGCCGCGGGCCCGCGCCCGCCGCGCCGGCCCCGGCGCCCGCGGCTGCGCCCCTTGGCGGCCGCCGACGGGGCCGCCCGCGGCTCCTCCTCGGGCGCGTCGGACAGCGCGCGGGAGGAGAGCCGGCGAAAGGCGATGCCGAGCGCCGCCGCCACGTCGCCCACGACGTCGAAGGCGCGGTCGTCCGACACGATCTCGAGCGCGTCGCCGGGGCGCGCGGCGGCCAGCCACACCCCCGCGCTCAGGGCGATGCGGAGATCACTCCAGTCCTTCACGCCGGTCGCCGGCGCGCTGTGGACGAGCTGGGCGCCATGCCGCGCGAGCAGGCGCGCCGTGTCATGGCCGATCACCCGCCAGTTGCCGACGGCGACGAGCTCGGTGCGCCGGCCCAGGCGGTCGATGGCGAGGTACTCGATCACCCGCGCGATGCGCGCGGGGCTGCTCGCGTTCTCGACGTCGTAGAAGATCGCGCGCCGGGTCGCCGGCAGCGGCGGCACCGGCGCGGGCGGCGCCACCCGCGCGGCGAAGGCGGGCTCGGGCGTGGCCAGCGGCACCACGGGCTCGTGCTCGACCTCCGCGGGCTCGGGGGCGACCGGGTCCGGCGCGGGCAGGACGTCCGGCGGGAGCGCGTCGGGCTCGTCGCTGAGGGGCGGGCGCCGCCGCCGCCACGCGCTCGTGCGTTCCATGGCTGCATCATAAACCGTCCGATGCCGATCGGTGGGATCATTAGCCCGGATGAGTCATGAACGCCCAACGCGCGCGACGAGCGGGTCCTGTCGCAGGGTGCGGTCCCGACCGGTCGGGCTCCGTCACCCGTCGACCGCACCCGCCGTTCTGCGAACGGCGAGCGGCCGAGGGGTCCCACTTCGCC
>JACPCH010000139.1:6088-12441 GCA_016179875.1 Candidatus Rokuibacteriota bacterium
CCTGCGCCACCCGCTCGGTCGCCGCCAACCCGTTCATGAATCATCCGGGTTAGGCGTCAGCGCGCACAGGAGGACGACATGTCGGAGAACGGCGGCTGGTCCAAGGAGGAGCCCGGGAACGAGTCGGTCACGATCCGCCAGGGCGGCGTGCGGTCGGTGTCGGCCCGCGAGGTGCTGATCCGCCAGGGCGGGGCGTTGAGCGTGCAGGCCGACGAGGTCGAGGTGAAGCAGGGCGGCATCGGGCTGGCGCGCGCCCACGAGGTGGAGGTGACCGCGGGCACCGCCGGCGTGGTGATCGCCGACGAGGCCGAGCTGGAGCTGAGCGCCGCGACCATCGTGGTGGCGCGCGAGGCGGAGCTGGACCAGGCGGCCGCCGGCGTCGTCGTCGCCGGGTCCGCCACCGTGCGCGACGGCGCCATCGGGTTCCTGGTCGCCCGCGAGTTCAAGGGCGAGGGCGCCCGCGTGCTGTTCGGCCCGCAGGCGGCGTTCGCCTTCGGCGCGGGCGTCGGCCTGGTGCTCGCGCTGCTGCGGCTCCTGCGGCGCCGCTAGCATGGAGTCTCCGCTGGTCTCCGCGGCGTGGCTGGCCGGGCGGCTCGAGTCGCCGGGGATCCGCGTGATCGAGGTCTCGTCGGTGAACGACGACGCCGCCTACCGGAACGGCCACGTGCCGGGCGCGGTGTGGTGGTACTGGAAGGCCGCGCTCTGGCACGACACGGACCGCGAGTTTCCGACGCCCGAGGTGATGGGCCGGCGGCTCGGGCGCATCGGCGTCGCCCCCGAGACGACCGTCGTGCTGTACGGCGACCCCGTGCAGTACGGCGCCTACGCGTTCTGGGTGCTCTCGATGTGCGGCCATCCCGACGTCCGCCTCCTGGACGGCGCCCGGACCCGGTGGGCCGCCGACGGCCGGCCCCTCTCGACGGAGACGCCCCGGCCGTCGCCCGTGGCGTACCGGCCGCGGCCGGCGGATGGCTCGAGCCGCATCGGGCGCGACGAGGTGCGCGCGGGGCTCCACCGGCCCGACCGGCTCCTGCTCGACGCGCGCGCGCCGGAGGAGTATCGCGGCGAGCGCGTGATGCCGCCGCCGTTCTTCGACCACGGCGCCGAGCGGACGGGGCGGATCCCGGGCGCCGTCCACCTGTATTTCCGGGAGCTCCTCGACGAGGACGACACCTTCAAGAGCGCCGACGAGCTGCGCGGCGCGCTGCGCGCGCGCGGGGCCGCGCCGGACCGGCCGGGCGACGTCGTCGCCTATTGCCGCCTGAGCCACCGCGCCGCCCTCCTGTGGTTCGCGATGCGCCACCTGCTCGGCTACCGGAACGTGCGCGTCTACGACGGCTCCTGGACGGAGTGGGGCAGCATCGTCGGCTTTCCCATCGAGACGTAGGGCGCCGCGCGCCCATTGCGGATCGCGGCGAGCCGTGACAGGCTCTCCGGCATCCGGCTCGCCGCCGCCAGGAGGGCGCCATGGAGTACCGCATCGTCTCCGCCGACGACCACATCGACCTCCAGTGGCTGCCGAAGGATCTCTGGCAGACGCGCGTGCCGGCGGCGTGGCGCGAGCGCGCCCCGAAGGTCGTGGACACGCCCGAGGGCCCGTACTGGATCTGCGGCGGCGACCGCTGGGATCCCTGGGGCGGCCGCACGGGCGCGGCCGGCGCCATGGGCGGCCGGCGCCTCGCGCTCGAGCGCGGCGGCGTCCTGGAGCCCGGCGTGCTGCGGCCGACGACGACCGCGCTGCGCCTGGCCGACATGGACCGCGACGGCGTGGACGCCAGCGTGATGTACGGGCCGATCGTGCCGCTGCTCGTCAAGGACCCCGGGCTGCGCCGCGTCTGCTATCGCGCCTACAACGACTGGCTCGCCGAGTTCTGCGCGACCGCCCCGGCGCGCCTCGTCGGCGCCGGCCTCATCCCGATCGACGACGCCGGGAGCGCGGCGGAAGAAGTCCGCCACCTGAAGGGCCTCGGCCTGCGCACCGGCATGTTCCTGGCGGCGCGCGTCGAGACGCCGCTGTGGGACGAGGCGTGGGAGCCGCTCTGGGCGGCGGCGGCCGAGACCGGCATCGCCGTCGGCTTTCACCTGGGCGGCGGGCTCCGCACGGTCACGTTCAGCGGCCCGAAGGCGGCCAACCGGGGCAACATGGGCGTCCGCGTCGCGGCCTCGACGCTCCAGATGGACGAGCCGCTGGCGGCGGTGATCTTCTCGGGCGCCCTCGAGCGCCACCCGCGCCTCAGGATCGTCCTCGCGGAGACCGGCATCGGCTGGCTGCCCTACATGCTCGAGCGGATGGACGACACCTACCAGAAGTTCCTCGACGCGCCGGACTTCTGGAGGAGCCACGGCGGGCTCGCGCTCGCCACGGCGCCGAGCGCCTACTTCCGCCGGCAGATCTGGGCGACCTTCCAGACCGACCACGTGGGCCTGCGCCTGCTCGACACGCTCGGCGAGGACCGGGTGATGTGGGCGTCGGACTACCCGCACGCCGACAGCACGTGGCCCGAGTCGCGGCAGGCGATCGAGGACAACTTCAAGGACGTGCCGGCCGGCGCCCGCCGCCGCATCCTCTGCGAGAACGCGCGCGAGCTCTACGGGCTCTGAGCGCGCCCGGCATGGACTTCGAGTACTCGCCGGCTCGCGCGCCAGTACACCATCTCGGCGGGCACCAGCGAGATCCAGCGCAACATCATCGGCGAGCGCGTGCTGGGGCTGCCGAAGGGATGAACTCGAACACAGGAGGCTCACCATGAACGGCGCGCGCATCGCCCTGGCTCTCCTCGTCCTGCTGCTCCTGCCCGCGGTCGCCGTCGCGGCCCCCGCGGGCAAGCTCGTGATCGCCCAGGGCGTGGACCCGACCACGCTCGACCCGCAGTGGCACGAGGAGACGCCCGCCTACAACGTGCTGCTGAACATCTACGACACGCTCCTCTTCCGCGACACGAACCTCAAGATCATCCCCTGGCTGGCCGAGTCGTGGAAGCTCGTCAACCCGACCACCTGGGAGTTCAAGATCCGCAAGGGCGTCAAGTTCCACAACGGCGAGGACGTGGACGCGGACGCGGTGAAGTTCAGCCTCGACCGCATCCGCGGTCCCGAGCTGAAGGGCCGCCAGGCCGGGTACTTCCGGCTCGTCACCTCGGTGGACGTCGTGGACAAGCACACGGTCCGCGTCGTCACCGCCAAGCCGTATCCGACGCTCGAGAACCACCTGGCCCTGCGCGGGCACGTCATGCCGCCCAAGCACTTCCGCGGGAAGGACAAGGTCTTCGCCGACCGGAACCCGGTGGGCAGCGGGCCCTACAAGTTCGTGCGCTGGGCGAAGGACGAGGCGATCGAGCTGGAGGCCGACCCGGGCTGGTGGGGCGGCGCCCCGAAGGTCAAGACGCTCGTGTTCCGCCCGATCCCCGAGCACGCCGTGCGCGTCGCGGCGCTGCAGGCCGGCGAGATCGACGTCGCCGTCAACATCCCGCCGCACCTGATCGCCGTCATCGAGAAGCACCCGCGGCTCTACGTGTCCAAGGCGCCGAGCGTGCGCCCGATCTTCATCCCGCTGTACACGCACCAGTTCGACAGCGCCAACAAGCCGGTGGGGCCGGTGGAGGGCCCGACCCGGGACAAGCGCGTGCGGCAGGCGATGCTGGCCGCCCTCAACGTGGACGAGATCGTCAGGACCGTGCTGGAGGGGAACGCCATCCGGACCGCGACGCCGCTCACCTCCAAGCACTTCGGCTTCGACCGGACGCTCGCGCCCGTGAAGCTTGACGCCGACCGCGCGAAGAAGCTCCTGGCCGACGCCGGCTTCCCCCAGGGCATCGACCTCACGCTCAACTCGCCCGACGGCCGCTACCTGAAGGACAAGGAGGTCGCCGAGGCGGTGGCCGGGCAGCTCACCAGGGCCGGCATCCGCACGCGCGTGAAGACCCACGAGTGGACGACGTACCTCACCCAGCTCGTGTACCCCCACAAGGCCAACCCGATGTACCTCATCGGCTGGGGCAACACGACGTGGGACGCCGACGGGACGCTCTTCCCGCTGTTCCGCTCGGGCAACCCCCAGTCGAACTACTACAGCCCGGACTTCGACGGCATGATCGACGAGGCGCAGACGTCGGTGGATCCCAAGCGGCGGCTCGAGCTGTACGCAACAAGCGGGCGAGCTTCCAGGCGCTGTCCTCCGAGCAGCTCGTCGGTGTCTGGATGTCGCTCCGGGACGGCAAGTAGCGGCTCGGCGCTAGTCCTCCAGGACCATGCGGCGGAACGCCTCGGCGGCCCGCAGGCGGCGCCGCGCGCCCTGCCGCCGCGCCCACGCGCGCAGCATCGGCGCCGGGTCCCAGTCGCCCAGCTGGCTCCGGTGCTCGCGGAGCGCGCGGATCTTCAGCGCCAGCACGCCGGCGATGTCCACGACCGTGTCGGCGCGCTCCGCGCCGAAGAGCCACACCTCGCGCACGTGGTGCGGCTCGAGCCCCTCGTCGAGCAGCTCGGGGAAGATGAAGCGCGTCTCGGCCGACGGAAAGACCGCGTCGAGGGCCACGTCCCCCGCGACGCGGTGGTCGGGATGGTTCAGGTAGCGGGTGCCGTGGAAGCGCACCGTCGGATCGCCGCACACGACGGCGTCCGGGCGCAGGCGGCGGATCACGCGCGTGAGATCGCGCCGCAGCGCGAGCGTGGGCTCCAGCACGCCGTCGGCGTGGCCGAGGAAGAGCACGTCGGCGACGCCGAGCACCCGGCAGGCCGCGCGCTGCTCCGCCTGGCGGATCGGGACGAGGCGCTCCGGCGTCATGTCGGCCGGCGTGGCCGGGTTCGAGCCGGCCTCGCCGCTCGTGAGGCAGACCGTCACCACGTGGCTGCCGGCGCGCGCCCACTTGGCGAGCGTCCCGGCGACGGTGAACTCCTGGTCGTCGGGATGCGCGTGGACGGACAGCACGCGCGCCGGGGCCGGCGGCTCCCGGCGCCGGCTCACCGGCCGGCGGGCCACCGCGCGCGGCGCCTCATCGCGCGAGCGCCCGGAGCGCGGCCAGCGTCGCCGCGGGCTCGGTCCGCCGCGTGTAGTCGGGGTGTACGTCGGCCGCGCGGACGACGCCCTGCCGGTCCACGAGGTACCGCGCCGGCATGGGCAGGGTCCAGGAGGCGTCGCCGTTCGCCACCTCGAGGTCGATGCCGATCTTCCGGTAGATCTCGCGCAGCGCGTCCGGGAGCGGGAAGACGAGCCGGAAGCGCCGCGCCACCTCGTTGCCGCGGTCGATCAGCAGCTCGTAGGCCTGGTCCGGGTGCTGCACGCCCGCCTCGCGCGGGCTGGGCACGACCTGCGGCGAGAGGACGACGAGCGTGGCGCCGGCGGCGGTGATCTCGGGCAGGGCCTGCTGCAGAGCTGCCAGCTCTGCGACGCAGTACGGTCACCAGCGGCCGCGGTAGAAGCTGACGACCAGCGGCCCGCGCGCCAGCAGCTCGTCCGACGCGACGCGCCGGCCGGAGACGGCTCCGAGCGTGAAGGCCGGCATGCGGTCGCCGACCTTCACGGCCTTCTCGGCGAGCCCGGCCGCCACCAGGTCCGCGACGGCTTGTCCCATCACGGCGCGGACCGGCTCGGGGATGCGGGCCTTGCCGGCTTCCTTGATCTGATCGAGCTTCTCCTGCAGGCTCATGTGTCACCTCTCACGATAGGCATAGATGGTGGCGAGGCCGCGGCGGATTCCGCGGGCCCGCGACGCTCAGACGAGCGCGGCGATCGCCTGGGCGACCTCGCCGGTCGTGGCGCGGCCGCCGAGGTCGCGCGTCAGCGTGGTGCCGTCCTTCACCACGCGCTCGATCGCCGCCACCACGGCGCGCGCCGCCTCCGCGTGGCCGAGGTGCTCGAGCATCATCGCGCCCGTCCAGATCTGCGCGATCGGGTTGGCGAGGCCCTTGCCGGCGATGTCGGGGGCCGAGCCGTGCACGGGCTCGAACATGGACGGGTACTCCTTCTCGGGGTTGATGTTCCCGCCCGGCGCCAGCCCGATGGAGCCGGCGATCGCGGGGCCGAGATCCGAGAGAATGTCGCCGAAGAGGTTCGAGCCGACGACCACGTCGAACCAGTCGGGGTGCTGGACGAAGTGGGCGGTCAGGATGTCGATGTGGTACTGGGCCGTCTTCACGCCCGGATACTCCTTCGCGATCGCCGCGAAGCGCTCGTCCCAGTACGGCATGCTGTGGATGATCCCGTTCGACTTGGTCGCCGAGGTCACGTGGCGGCGGGGCCGCGTCATGGCCCGCTCGAAGGCGTAGCGCATGACGCGGTCGCAGCCCTTGCGGGTGAAGATCGCCTGCTGGACGGCCAGCTCCTCCGGCGTGTCGCGGTAGAGCCGCCCGCCGATCTC
>JACPCH010000140.1 GCA_016179875.1 Candidatus Rokuibacteriota bacterium
ACCGTCCGCAGCGCGTCGTCCGGGCAGACCTCCACGCAGATGTTGCAGCCCTTGCAGGTCTCCGGATTGATCGTGATCGACAGCAGGCCGCCCGACCCCGGGGCCCGCGACTCGGGGACGGTGAAGAAGGGCGCCGTCCTGGCGAGCGGGAACTCGGCGAGCGCGGCGTGCACCGGCGCCCACTCGGCGTCGAGGGCCGCGCGCCGCTCCGCCGTCAGGCCGAGCTTGTCGGCCACGGCGCCGTAGGCGGCCGAGGCCACGCCGCCGAACGTGGTGAAGGGCGACTCACGCAGGAGGCGGCGCGACTCGTTGGCGAGATGCTTGACGATCTGCCGCACGCGGTCGCGCGGGCCGTCGCCGGGCACGCCGGCGATCGCCGCCTGGAGGACCTCCTCCACCGAGTTGACCACGCCGGGGATCGCCGTGTCCGGGCACTGCGTCCAGCACTGGCCGCAGCCCGTGCACTTCGCCGGCACGAACTCCGGCACCTCCATGCGCACGTCGGTCATGTCGCGGATCGTGCTGGTCGCCGCCGGCAGCGCGCTGGTCGCGGCGAAGGGATCGGCGATGCCGTCCTGCCCGGTTGCGTAGAGGAAGCCGACCTGCTCCCAGAACCGTCCCGGGTTCACCATGCCGGCCTGGGCGCGCTCGCCCTCCAGGCGGTCGGGCCGCTGGGGGACGCGGCCGAGCGCGGCCGTCAGGACCTCGGAGGCCGAGAAATCGAGCGGGCGGACCTCGTCGTAGCCGCGGCGGATGACGCGGAGGTTCTCCTCGACCACCCGCTCGCCGAGGCGCCCGAACTTCTTGACCATCTGGTTGCGGATCTCCTGGAAGAGCGTCGCCTCGTCCACGCCCCGGCCTTCGAGCAGCGGCGAGACGCGGAAGAAGGCGCCCATGAAGGCGGCGCCCTGCATGCGGTAGCGCAGCTCGGCCCCCGTCGCCTCCGCGGTCGCGATCTTGAAGGCGTCGAGCGCGAAGACCTTGATCTTCCGATCCTTGATGCCCTGCTGCACACGCGTCGGGAAGCTCGCCCAGAGATCCTCGGGCGCGCGGTCGCTCTGGATGACGAACACGCCGCCCTCGACGAGCCCGGCCAGCGGGTCGGAGTGCCGCGTGACGTTGGGATCGGGCGAGAGCACGACGTCCACGTGGCGAAGCTCGCAGTTGAGCCGGATGGGCTCGCGCGCGAGGGTCGCGTAGAACGTCGTCGGCTGGCCCTTCTTCTCCGAGCCGTACTTGGGGTTGGCCTTGACGTGGAGGTCGAGGAGCTCGGCCGCGGTGAGGGCGAGGTTCTTGCCCATGGTGATGGCGCCCCAGCCGCCCACGGAGTGGATGCGGACGGAGAGCGAGCTCTCGGGGAGCAGGTTCACGTCGGGGACCGGCGTGAGCGCGAGCCCGGCGAGGTGCGGGTAGCTCTCGAGGAGCCGCTCCTGCCAGATCTGGAGCTTCGGCAGCTTCGTTTTCGGGCGGACGAACTCGATGCCGAGGTAAAACTGGCGGCGCTTGCCGCCGCCCTCGAGCATGTTGTCCACGGCCGCGACGAGGTCGGTCGGCTGAAGATCGCGGCTGCCGAGCCCGAAGCACCCCGAGTAGAAGTCGGGCACCTCGTCCGCGTTGAGGGCCGGGATCCCGGCGTAGGGCGCCTGGCCGCCACGCGCGCGGCCGTTCTCCACCGCCTTGCCCATCGCCGCGCGCAGCTCACGCAGGAGCGGGGCGTCGACCGCGAGCGGCTGGTCCACGCGCTCGAGGACCGCCACGCCGCGCTTCCCGCGGAGGAGCGCGACGAAGCAGTCGGCCGGGAACGGGCGGAACATCGTCGCGTTCACGACGCCGACCCGGAGCTTGCGCGTGGCCCGGAGGTGGTCGGCGACCGCCTCGGCGTTCCACACCACCGAGCCCTGGCCCACGATCACGTACTCGGCGTCCTCCGTGCGGTGGCCGGCCGCGCGCGCGTAGCGCCGGCCCGTCAGCGCCGCGAACTCGGCGAAGGCGCGGTCGGCCAGCTCGGCCACGTGGTCGAAGTAGAACGGCCGCTGGGCGGCCACGCCCTGCTGGTAGGCGTCCTGGTTCTGGACGACGCCGAGCATGGTCGGCGCGTCGAGATCGAACATCTCGGGGATCCGGCGCCGCCGCTCGCCGAAGACGAGGCGCTGGGCCGGCGTGGGCGACTCGATCGTGTCCGACGGGTCGCCGAGGTACTCGCGCACCAGCTCGCGCTCGGGCAGCCGGCACGACTCGATCACGTGGCTCGTGAGGAAGCCGTCCTGGGCGCAGATGCCGGGGTTCAGCGACAGCTCGGCGATCCGATGGGCGATCAGGTTGAGGTCGGCCCCCTCCTGGACGTTCTTGGCGAAGAGCTGGAAGAAGCCCGTGTCGTCCACCGCGTGGTAGTCGTCGTGGCCGGCGTGCACGTTGAGGGCGTGCTTGGTGATGGCGCGCGCGGCGATGTTGAGCACGTAGGTCAGGCGCTTGCCGGCGGCGGCGTAGAGCGACTCGTGCATGTAGGCGATGCCCTGGCCGCTCGAGAAGTTCGTCGCGCGCAAGCCGACCATGCTCATGCCGGCGGTGACCGCGGCGGCGGCGTGCTCGCCCTCCGGCTCGAAGAAGAGCAGGCGGCGCCCGTGGACGTTCGTCTTGCCCGCGGCGAGCGCGGCCGCCCAGCCCTCGCCCATCTGGGTCGAGGGCGTGATCGGGTAGGCGCCGGCGGCCTCGCTGGCGGCCGTCTCCATCTCGACGACGGCGGCGCTGCCGTCGAGCGCCGTCGGGATCCCGGGGTACCGGGGAGCGGGCGAAGCTGCTTCCGCCTTGCGGGACTTCATGCGAGCGCCTCCTCTGCGGCCCGTCGGTCCGGGGCGGCGGCGCCTCGCGCGAACTGGGCCCCCTCCACCCACACGATCGCGCCGGTGGGACACCGGCGCGTGGCCTCCGGCCCGGCTAGGTCGTTCCTGGCGTAATCCACGACGGCCAGACCGTCCTTCATCTCGATGACGCCGGCGGGCGCGTCCACCGCGCACTTGCCGCAGCCGTTGCACGCCACCCGGCACAGCCGCTCCGCCGCCTCGCCCTCGAGCAGGCTCTTGCACTGGACGATGAGCTTCCAGTCCATGGGCCTGACGACGAAGAGGTCTCGCGGGCAGGCCGTGACGCAGTCGCCGCAGGCGGTGCACTTGCCGGGGATCACCACCGGCAGCCCGACCCGGTTCATCCAGATTGCGTCGAACGTGCAAGCGACCTCACAGTCGGCGAGGCCGAGACAGCCCCACACGCAGCCCTTGCCGCCGCCCGCCACCGCGGCCGCGGCCTTGCACGTGCCGAGACCCCGGTACTCGGCGCGATCCGGGGCCACGTCCTGCCCGCCCGCGCAGAGGAGCCGCGCCACGCGCTGCACGGCCTGGCCCACGTCGACCCCCAGGTAGCCGGCGATGTCGGCGCGGACGTCCGGGCTCGCCACCGTGCAGACCGCCGGCGCGATGGCGCCCTGCACGGCCTGCTCGGCGAAGGCCCGGCAGCCGGGCTGGCCGCAGGCCCCGCAGTTGTTGCCGGGCAGCATTGCCGCCACGGCGTCGATGCGCGGGTCCTCCCAGACGCGGAACTTGCGGTTGACGACCGCGATGAGGGCCGCGAAGAACAGGCCGACGCCGCCGAGGATCGCCGCGGAGCCGGCGATCGCGGTCACGCTCAGGGTGTCCATCGCTCAGCCGAGATCCGAGAGGTTCACCTGGCTCAGGAGCCACGCCGCCAGCTTGTCGGCGGGCTCCCCGCCGGCGGGCGCGCCCCCAGGGACGGCGCCCCCCGGCGCGCCCGCGCCGGACGCCCCCGGCGTCGCGGCGAGGGCGCGGAGCATCTCGACCTCCTCCATCTGCTGGGCCGGGCTGAGGCCCGCGATGACCCTGCGCGGCGCCTTGTCCGGCAGGAACTCGATCGTCAGCCGGTCCGCGGGCGCCGCGCCCGCCGCCGGATCGTGGACGAAGCGCGCGGCCGACTCGGGGACGAGGGCGGCGATGCCGGGCCCGTCCCACGCCGCGAGCCGGGCGAGGCCGGCGGCGTCCTGCGCCTGGAGCACGAACGTGCCCGGGCCGACCAGCCGGGCCAGCGGCGCCGGCACGCACTCGCCGTCCACGACGAGCACGAGCTTCTGGCGCCCGTCGAGGAACTCCGCGAGCGCGGCCGCCCGCAGATCGGCGCCGCCCACGGCGACGACGAGCGGCGGCGCTACCCGCCGCTCGTTCCGCGTCCATTCCGAGAACGGCAGCGCGGCGTGGCCGCCGTTCCGGCGCGCGGCGCCGACGCCACTGCGCACGTCGTGGACGAGCCGGGCCGCCGCGAACGCCTGGCCGATCTCCGAGAGCCCCCGCGCGACGGCGTCGTAGAGGCTCCCGCCCGGCGGGACCTCCACGGTGCAGAGGGCCGCGCCGCGCGCCGCCGCGGCCGTCAGCGTCTCCAGCGCCCCCTGCACCGCCTGGAGCGTGGGCGGGTCGGCCTGCCGGTGAGTGGCGAACTGCGCCGCGAAGCGCTCGGGATCGATGCGCCCGGCGGCGAGCGGCCCGAGCTCGGCCTGGACGCGGGCGAGATGCCCCTCCCACGTCGACTGGCGGGGCGCCATGTACGCGCGGACCTCGTCGGCGGTCGCGGCCAGCGACGACTGGAAGGCGCGGAGGGCCGCGCCGAACGCGGCGTGGGCCTGCCCGATGCGATCGTCAGACGGCATAGCGGTCGAGCTCCTTGTTGAGCAGCGCGAGCTTCTCGGGAACGGAGCGGGCGGGAACCGACCGCGTCTCCTCGTACACCGGCAGCGCCTCGTTCCGGTACAGGACGCCGAGCCGCAGCGTGCCGTCCGGCTCCGCGAGGCGCCGCGCCGCGTCGAGATCCGCCGGGTCGTGACGGCGCTGCTTCGTGTAGATCCGGTCCAGCTCGGGGACCGTCACGCCGTCCGGATGGACCAGCAGCTCCACCAGGCCCGGGTCGCGCATCGCCGTGTCGAAGAGGGCCGTCGTGTACTGCGGGCAGCGCTGCAGGATCCGCACGAACGCGAACCCGTGATGCCGGGAGGCGGCCAGGATCGTCGCGTAGAGGTGCGCCGGGATCCAGTCGCCCGTCTGCGCCACGAAGGACGCGTTGGTCACGCCGAGCGTGGCCGAGAGCGGGTTCATCGGGGGCAGGAGCGCGCCGCGCGGCTGCGTGTTGCTCGGGTGTCCCTTCGGGCTCGTCGGCGAGGTCTGGTTCTTGGTGAGCCCGTAGACGCCGTTGTCGAGGAGGAGCGCGACGATGTCCGGGTTGTAGCGCGTCGTGTGGATCCAGTGCCCGGCGCCGATCGAGCAGCAGTCGCCGTCGCCCATCACCACGAACACGCTGAGGTCCGGGCGCCGCAGCTTCACGCCGATCGCCACCGGCAGCGCGCGGCCGTGGATGCCGTGGAAGCCGTACGTCTTGAGGTAGTGGGGGAAGCGGCTCGAGCAGCCGATCCCCGACACGAAGACGGTCCGCTCGGGCGGCAGCTGCTCGGTCTCGAGCACCCGCTCCACCGCCGTGAGCACCGCGTGGTCCCCGCAGCCGGGACACCAGCGGGCCAGGGCGCCGGCGTAGTCGTCCATCGTCCATTCGCGGTCGTCCTCGACGCCGACGCCGAGCAGCGAGCAGCCGAGATCGGTCATGCCTGGCCTCCCCGGGGCGCGTGGTCGCGGATCGCCTGGAGGATCTGGCCGGGGCGCAGCGGCTCGCCCGGCACGCGGGTCCAGCAATCGACGTCCACGAGGGTGTGCGCGCGGAGGAGCCACGAGAGCTGTCCCCGCCGGCGGTTCTCGTCGGTGATGAAGGGCGCGCCGGGATCGTCGCTGTAGTTGATCTCGACGGTGATGACCTTCTTGAAGCGGTGGAAGATCTCGCGCAGCCCCGGCTCCAGCGGCGAGAGGAACCGGAGGTGGAGCGACGAGACCGCCACCCCCTCCGCGCGCGCGCGCTCGACGGCCTCCTCGATGGCGCCGAGCGTGCTGCCCCAGCCGACGACCAGGAGGTCGCCCGAGGCGTCGCCGTTCACCGGCGGATCACGCAGCCGCGCTCGTGGACGTCGGGCGTGTACCCGACGTGGCTCGCCTCGTCGTGCGACAGGCCCGTGGCCGTGTACATCCCGCCCGGCTGCCCGGGAACGATGCGCGGCGACAGGCCGCTCTCGGGATCCCACTCGTAGGGCCGGAGGCCGTCCGGGACCGGGGACAGGTCGGGCGGCTGGGCCAGCCAGTGCTCGTTGACGTCGGGGCGCGGGAACGGCTGGACGCCGGTGGCGAGGTTGGCGTCCGACAGGACTATCACGACGCAGCGGAAGGCCTCCGCGATGCGCCGGGCCGTGGTCATGCAGTGGAAGCACTCCTCCATGGTCGCCGGCGCGAGGATGACGTGGGGCGCGTCCCCCGGCTGGCCGAAGAGCGCGGCCAGGAGGTCGGACTGCTCCACCTTGGTCGGCAGCCCGGTGCTCGGCCCGCCGCGCTGGACGTCCACGAGGACCAGCGGCATCTCCGTCATCACCGCGAGGCCGATGAACTCCGTCTTGAGCGCGAGCCCCGGCCCCGAGGTGACGGTGAAGGCGACCCGGCCGGCGAACGAGGCGCCGAGCGCCACGCCCGCCGCCGCGATCTCGTCCTCGGCCTGGTGCACGATGCCGCCGAACTTCTCGAAGATGTCGCTGAGAAAGTGCGAGGCCGAGGTGGCGGGCGTGATCGGGTACATGGAGCACAGCTCCATGCCGGCCGCCACCGCCCCGAGGGCGAGGGCCTGGTTGCCGTTCATGACCACCATCGGCCGCGTCACGTCGAGGGTCGGCACCTCGATCCGGACGTCGAGGTGCTCCTCGGCCCACCGGTAGCCGAGGTCGAGCAGCGCGACGTTCTGCTCGTGCAGCGCCTTGGCCTTCTTGGCGAATTCGGCCTCGATGAAGGCGCGGATCTTCTCGAGGTCGCGGAAGTACAGCCAGGCCAGGAGCCCCAGCGCGAACATGTTCTTGCCGCGGCGCGGGTTGTCGGTGATCGTCAGGCACTCCTGCTCCATCGGGACGTGGATGAAGCGGTACGCGCGGTCCCCCATCTCGTCCATGGCGTCGTTCCACGCCTTGCGGATGTCCGGGTCGTCGTGCTCCGCCCACATGTCCTCGATGAGGATCGTGGCGTCCGTGGCGAGGGCGTCCAGGCGGTGGCGCTCGAGGAGGACCTGCTCGTTGAAGGCCACCACCAGGTTCGCGTGGTCGCCCCAGTTGGTGACGGGCTGCGTCCCGATCCGGATGCGGTTGCCGCTGGCGCTCGTCGGCGTGCGCGGCGGCGGCTGGATCTCCGCCGGGATGATCTCGACGGTCCACACGCCGTTGCCCATCTTCGCCGAGACGCGGCCGAAGATCTGGGCGCACTTCTGGGCACCCTCGCCGGAATCGGAGACGACCTCGACGGTGTGCTGGGGAACTCGGAGGACGGTGGGCGCCCCCCGCGGTGAGGAAGACGGCTCAGTGTTCTGGTCTGTTCGCACCATCACCCCTCCTTGGGGCGCCCGGACTCTTGCCTCGGAGAAATGAGACGATGCACGAAGCTTGCCCGAAGGTCGGAGGACCCCCGGCATCGCCGCAAGTCCGTGACGGGCCTGCCGGGACGACGGGGGATCGGCGTTCGGTCTGGAGCCCGGTCACTAGCCCGGTGGGGCAAACGGCCCCCGCTGAGGCGGCCATGCCCCACGCCGGCGAAGGGCCTCTCGCGGTGGGTCCGCTCGTACTCGTGGAACCCGCGGCCGACCTCCACGATCCTCTGCGCGAGCCCCTCCTCTCCGGTGCGCGGCCACTGCGGGCTCCTGTCATTGTCGGCCTCCGGGGCGCGGGAGACCATGAGACGTTGGCGCCGTTTCCGTGAATCGCCTGCTCCATAATGGCGTGATGCGCATCGTCTTCTGGAACATCCGGGCCGGCGGCGGCGCGCGCGCGGGAAAGATCGCCCGCCAGATCCAGGGCTGGGCCCCCGATGCGGTGGCCCTGTGTGAATTCCGCGCGACCCCGCCCAGCCGCGCGCTGGCCGGCGCGCTCGCCGCGCTCGGGCTCGCGCATCAGTGCACGACGGCGGATCGCGGTGAGCCGAGCGCCAATCGCCTGCTCGTCGCCTCGCGCTGGCCGTTGCGCCGCCTGCGCTCGCGCGCGGAGCCGGACGAGCCGGGCCGGTGGCTGCTCGCCGCCGTCGAGGCGCCGCGCCCGCTCGTGCTCGGCGCGATGCACGTCCCGAACCGGGTGACCGGCCGGAAATACGCGTTCTACGAGGGCGTGCTCACGCTGCTCGGCCGCTGGCGTCGCGGCCCGGCGCTGCTGCTCGGCGACACGAACTCCGGCCTGCCGGGCCTCGACGAGGAGACGCCGGTGTTCGGACCGAGGGAAGAGGCCTGGCTCACCACCCTGGAGCGGTCAGGCTGGCGGGACGCGTTCCGGCTCGTGCGCGGCACGGCCCGCGAATACACCTGGTACTCGCCGAACGGGCGCAACGGCTTTCGGATCGATCAGGCCTTCGTCAATCAGGCGCTGCGGCCCCGCCTCCGCGGCGTCCGCCACGACTGGGGACGGCGCGCGCCGAGCGACCACGCCGCCCTGGTGCTCGAGCTCGACGGCTGAGCTTCCGGGCGGCCGCGATCTCCTTTTTCACCGCGGCCCGGCCGGGAAACTCGCGGCCGGCCTTCCGGTACCAGTACCGCGCGTTGTCGAGATCGCCCTCGAGCGTGTGCACGATGCCGTGGAGCCACGCCGCCCGCGCGGACGTGTGGCGCTGGACGATCGCGTGGGCCTGCGGCCACGCGCCGGCCGCCAGGAGCTCGACCGCCCGCGCCAGGGACCCGGTCGTCACCCGCGGCCGACGAAGGGCATCTTGGTCGCCATGATCGTCATGAACTGCACGTTCGCGTCCAGCGGCAGGCTCGCCATGTGGAGCACCGCCCGCGCGACGTGCTCCACGTCCATCAGCGGCTCGACCGCCACGGTGCCGTTCGCCTGCTTGACGCCCTTGGCCATGCGGGCCGCCAGCTCGGTCAGCGCGTTGCCGATGTCGATCTGGCCGCAGGCGATGTCGTACTTCCGCCCGTCGAGGGAGGTGACCTTGGTCAGGCCCGTGATCGCGTGCTTGGTCGCGGTGTAGGGCGCCGAGTCGGGCCGCGGGGCGTGGGCCGAGATCGAGCCGTTGTTGATGATGCGCCCCCCGCGCGGCGCCTGGCTCTTCATGAGCTTGAACGCTTCCTGGGTGCACAGGAACGCGCCCGTGAGGTTGATGTCCACCACCGCCTTCCACTGCTCGTAGCTGAGCTCCTCGAGCGGGATCCCGGGCGCGTTGATGCCGGCGTTGTTGAACAGCAGGTCGAGGCGGCCGAACGCCTCCTTCGTCCGCGCGAACAGGATGCGGACCGACTGCGGGTCGCCCACGTCGGTGGGAACGGCCAGGGCGCGGGCGCCCGCGGCCCCCGCGTCCTTCACCGCCTGCTCCAGCAGCTCCTTGCGCCGGCCGGCGAGGGCGACGCGATACCCGTCCCGGAGGAGCGCGAGCGCCGCCGCCTTGCCGATGCCGGTGCCCGCGCCCGTCACGATGGCCACCCTGTTGTGCGGAGTCATGGTCGGTCCCCCCGGCGGGCTCGGGCCCGCGAGCCCGCATCTTACCGCATCGCCGGGGCCGCGCCGCCTGCGTGTATCCTGTGGGCCATGGCTGACCCGGGCTTCCACTCGCTCACGCCCGACCGCGTCCTCGACGCGGTCGAGGTCGGCGGCCTGCGCTGCACCGGGCGCTGCCTGCCGCTGCGCGCGTTCGAGAACCGCGTCTACGAGGTGGAGCTGGAGGACGAGCGGCGCCTCGTCGTGAAGTTCTATCGGCCGGGGCGCTGGTCGCGCGAGGCGGTCCTCGACGAGCACGGCTTCCTCGCCGACCTGGCCGCCGCCGAGCTGCCGGCGGTGCCGCCGCTCGACCTCGGCACGGGCTCGACCGTCGCCGAGATCGACGGGATCCTGTACGCCGCGTTCCCCAAGGTGCGCGGCCGGACGCTCGACGAGCTGGACGACGAGCGCCTGCGGCAGATCGGCCGTCTCATCGGGCGCATGCACGCGATCGGCGCCGCGCGGGACGCGCCGCATCGCCCGCGCTACACGGTCGAGCGGTACGTCACGGAGCCGCTCGAGGTGCTCCTGGGCGGCGCCGTCGTCCCCGCCCCCTTCGCCGGGCGCTACCGCGACGTCGCGAGCCGGATCGCCGACGCCGTCGCGCCGCCGCTCGCCCGCGCGCGGACGCAGCGCATCCACGGCGACCTCCACTGGGGCAACATCGTCTGGGGCGCCGACGGGCCGATCCTCCTCGACTTCGACGACTGCCTGGTCGGGCCGCCCGTCCAGGACCTCTGGCTCCTCTCCCGCGGCGACTCGGAGGAGGCGCGGCGCGGCCGCGAGCAGCTCCTGCAGGGCTACGAGGTCTTCCGCGAGTTCGACCGGGGCACGCTCGGCCTCTGCGAGGGGCTGCGCGCGCTTCGCATCATCTATATCTCGGCGTGGATCGCCCGGCGCTGGGACGATCCGTCGTTCCGGGCGGGCTTCCCCGCGTTCGGCACCGACGGCTACTGGGCGGCGGAGTACGAGGAGCTGTACGGGATCCTCGAGTCACTCTGAGGAGGGCCGACCGGATCGCCGACGGCAAGGTCGTCGAGCGGCGGTCTCACGTGAGCACCATCTGGGTCTGGATCGTGAGCGACAGTAGGCGCCCGGTGTCGTCGGTGACCCGCGTCTGCCACACCATCGTGCGCTTGCCACGATGCAGCGGCGTGGCCTCGGCGCGCACCGTGCCGGATCGGCCCGCCGCGAAGAAGTTGGTCTTGGACTCGATGGTCGTGGTGCTGGCGCCGGGCGGGGGACTCGATGGTCGTGGTGCTGGCGCCGGGCGGGAGGTTCATGACGGTGGCCGCCGCCCCGATCGTGTCGGCGAAGGCCATCAGCGTGCCGCCGTGGAGGCTCCCGCCCGCCGTCGTGAGATCGGGCCGATAGGACAGCTCCGCGACCACGCGGTCCCGGGTCGCCTCGGTGAAGCGGATGCCCAGCAGGTCCACCAGGGTTCCCTTGAAGCTCTCGGCGATGACGGCCGCATCCATCGAAGCACCTCCAACGAGAGTAGAGGCGCCATGATGGCGCGTCGGAGCGCCGGGTTCAATGACCTGAAAGGTAGTCCGCGTCGTTCAGTGATGCGCGTGGCCTTCGGCGTGGGGCTCCGTCGTGGCCGCCGTGTAGAGCCCGTGCGCCCAGACCTGAAGCCCCAGCATGGCGTGCACGTACGCACGCGCCTCGTCCACGGGGCCCTCCGCATGCGCCCGGAGGTGTTCGAGGCGATGGAAGCGGTGCGCGAGCTCCTCCCGCACGATGCCGACGAGCGCCGCCTCGAGAGCCTCGGGCGTCCCGTTCTCGATCGCCTTCTCGGCGATCGGAATCACGGGGCCCACGTCGAGCCCCGCCGGCTTCAAGCCGGTGTACGGGGCGCCCTCCCCGGCGCGGTGCACACGGACGACCGTCTCGAAGAAGTACCGGTCGGCCACCTCCCGGCAGACGGGGCTCGCCTGCCGGGCGCGGACGACCTTGTCGAACGCGTCGGCGATCTCCTGCTCGCCCGCCTTGGGGACGAACGGAAGCACGAGAGCCACGTTCCCGGCGTCGAGCGCGCGGCGGGCGGCCTGCACGACCGGTCCGTCGCAGGTCTCCTTTCCCTCCGAACCCCAGCAAGGCCTGCGCCAGACGGCACGTCAACGGCGTCGAGGACTTGGGCGGCGCCCAAGTCCACGCGGCCCGAAGCGGCGTCGCCCACTTCGTGACGCCGACGGAGGAGGAGTGCCTGCTCCAAATCCGGCGCCTCGTCGGTTACATCCCCAGCAACAACCGCGACGCTCCGCCCCACGCGGACGCGGGCGACAACCCGGCGCGCCGCGAAGACGAACTGCGCACCATCGTCCCCGACCAGCCCGACAAGCCGTACGACATGAAGCGCGTCCTGGAACTCATCGTGGACCGCGGGAGCTTCCTCGAGGTGCAGGAAGCGTGGGCCAAGAACATCCTCGTGGGATTCGCTCGCCTGGGCGGCCACAGCGTGGGGATCGTGGCGAACCAGCCGGCGCACCTTGCCGGCGTCCTCGACATTGACTCCAGCGTCAAGGGCGCGCGGTTCGTCCGCTTCTGCGACGCGTTCAACCTCCCCATCGTCACGTTCGTGGACGTGCCCGGGTTCTTGCCGGGCGTGAAGCAGGAACACGGCGGGATCATCCGTCACGGCGCCAAGCTCCTCTATGCGTTCAGCGAAGCGACGACGCCGAAGCTCACGGTGATCACGCGCAAGGCGTATGGGGGCGCGTATGACGTCATGTCGTCGAAGCACATCCGCGGCGACTACAACGTCGCGTGGCCCACGGCCGAGATCGCGGTGATGGGTCCCGACGGCGCCGTCAGCATCATCTTCCGGAAGGAGTTGGCCGAAGCCAAGGACGCCGCGGCCAAAAAGACCGAACTCGTGGCGGATTACCGCAACCGGTTCGCGACGCCGTACATCGCGGCCGAGAAGGGCTACCTCGACGACATCATCGAGCCCCAGGAGACGCGGCCGGCGTTGATTCGGGCCCTCGGCACGTTGCAAGGCAAACGGGTTCGACGGGCGGAACGTAAGCACGGGAACATCCCGCTCTGAAACGCGCGTCCGGCTTGTCGGTCACGCGTGCTTCTCGGGCTCCAGCATGGAGCGGTTGATCGCGGCCTCGGCGATGCTCTTAGCGTAAAGCGCGATCCGTTCGATGCTCTCGAGGAGCGTGAAGTACTTGATGCATCGGTGGCACGAGTAGAGCTGGGGCTGCGACCGGGGCGCCGTGAACACATCGAACATCCGGTCGCGCCCACTCGTGGGGGCGAAGGCGGCCGAACGCTTGATGACGGAGTTGGCCAACTTGGCGTCGCGCGCATTGAACGCCTTGACGGCGTCCGCGACGATGCCGTGAAGCTCGGTCAGGCTCTCCTGGACGGTCTCGGTCACGGCCGACGACGGCTGTTGGAGCAGGAACTGCGAGAAGGACGAGGCCCGCATCGCGTAGTCCCCGATCCGTTCAAGATAATGGGCCACGAACAGCGCGTGGAGGCCCTCTGGAGGCGACGTCCCGATGGAGGGCGGGAACTCCCATCGTTGGAGGCAGGTCGTGTATTGTTTGAGGAGAAGGAGGACGAGGCGGTCAAGTTCCGCTTCGTATCGTTCCGTCTCCCGGTACACGGAGTCGCCTCCCCCGGCCAGGATCCGGCCGACGTTGTTCACCATCTGCAGGGCGAGGATCTGGGCGCGCCGGAGGCCCTTGTCGAGGTCGAACCCGCTCGTGTCGGAGAGGTCTTGGAGGATGAGGCGGCCGGACCCTTCCTCCACGATCTGGACGCCTTGGAGTCGCGCGCAGGCCTCGCCGACGCCGGTGCGGACGGCTTGGGGGTCGGAGCCCGAATGGTCCACGGCGGCGGTGCTGAACCCGGACACGTAGAGTGCGATGAGGGACCGAAGGACTTCGTCCGCGTCCGACGAGCGGATCGTGAGGAGGCGTTGGGGAGAGTCCTTGCCGTTGGTGGTCGTCCCGCGCAGGACGAGTTCCCCGTCCCCACGCGCCTCGATGGCGATCTCGTCGCCCGCGTGGAGGCCGCGCGCCTCGACCCACTGCTTGGGCAACGAGACTGCGAACGACGCGCCTCCTCCGATGGTCTGGAGTCGTCTGGTATCCATGCGGTTCGCCTCGCGACCGGTGGCGTCAAGAGTCTCCCCGTCCGCTAATACGGTGCCCGTCGATTCTCACCCCCGAGAACGACCGAGGCCGGGACTCATATAGCCGCCCTGCGAAGTCTGCGCAGACTGCGCCGGGAACCGGCAAACCATGGACCCGCGTCCTGGGAACCATGACCAAACGGTCCCCGTCCCCGATTGTGATGCTTGCCTCGTTGGCTGTCTCTTTGCTCCTGGTCGCCTCGGTGGGCGGCGCGGGGAAGCCCGACGTGGGCGACGCCGATCCGAACGTGTTCGGCTCTCACGGGGGGCTGGGCCACGCCGACTCGAACCCTCTCACCGATTTGCCCATCGGCACCCACCAGGCGAACCCCGACGAGGGCGACGGTTCCGGCGCGGGCGACGCGGGCGCTGAGGAGGCGGCGCCCACCGTCGCGGTCCAACTGGAGGTCGTCAAGAAGACGGTCGACGTCCTGGGAGTTCCCGTGGAGGCCTGGACCTTCAACGGCGTGGTGCCGGGGCCCATCATTCGCATAACCGAAGGCACCCGGCTCGAGGTCACGCTGGTGAACGGGCACGACCAGGCGCACAGCATCCATACGCATCTTCGCTACAATGCCCTCGCGAGCGACGGCAGCAGCGACACGGCGCCGCTCCCCATCGTTCCTCACCAGCACAACCCCTTCCCCGCGGAGAATCCCATTGGTCCCGCCGAGCCCCGCGAGGACCGAGACGTGGCGGACCCCGGCCAAAGCTACACCTACACGTTCTTCGCCGACACGCCGGGCACCTTCCTCTACCACTGCCACGTGTTCGTCGCAACGGAACACATCAGCCGCGGCCTCTACGGACTAATCGTCGTCTACCCCGAGGGCTGGTCCTGGGAAGACCTCCCCGCCGACGAGCTCAACGGGAACACGAAGTCCCGGGTCACCGACGACCAAGGGCACGAATACTTTGAGGACGTCGTGATGATTAGCGAGATTTCGCCAGCCGGCGCGCCGTCGCCGGGCGCCGCCATCCCAGGCGTCCCCTGGTATCCCTCCGGCGTCCCGACGTCCGGCGTGACGCCGCCCGCCGTCGGCAAGATCCACATGGCCAACTTCCGCGCCTGGAACGACCCGTACGTCGTGGGGCCGGTCCGGCCCAACGAGCGCACCATCATCCGCGTCGCCAACATCGGAGACGAACTCCACGATTGGCATGTCCACAGCCACTGGTTCGACGTCATCGACAAACTCAGCCGCGAAAAGCGCGTCCTCTACACGGCGGACACACTTCTCCTGGGCCCCGGCGACAGCGCAGAGACGATGCTCACCGCCGGTCAACCCGGCTACTGGTTCATGCACGACCACATCGTCCCGCAGGCCCTTACCGGCATGGTGCCTTGGCTCCTCATCGAGGGCGACCCCGCGCCCAACACGCCGCCCGGCATCCTCATCGATCAACCACTGGACGGCGGGGTCGTGGCGGGACGCGTGCTCGTCAGCGGCGTCGCGGAGAACTTCGAAGGCCGTGAACTGGTCCGGTCCGTGGAGGTCCGGGTCGATGACGGTAGCTGGGAATCGGCCCAGGGCCGCCTCGGTTGGAGGTTCGCCTGGGACTCCACGCTCGTCTCGGACGGCCTGCACACCATCTCGGTCCGTGCCTTTGACGGCGTCGATTATTCGCCAGAGCAAGCCGTCGGCGTCTATGTGGCGAACGCCGGCCTGCCGGGCCTCGGCGCGCCGGTCCAGGGCGGGTCCTCCCAACCCGAGGACGAGAGTGCGGGCGGCGCGTCGCCCGGCTGGGGCGCGGTGACCATCCTCGCAACGTTGGCCCTCGCCGGGTGGTTCATGGCTCGCCGACGACCAGAATGAGGAGGGAAAAGTCCCAATGAAACCTCGGCTCCGGATTGCCATGATCGCCGCCGTCGTCCTTTCCGCGCTGGTCCTGGCCGCCCTGGCGCCCGGCACGGCGCGCAAGAACGGCGTCAGCGGTCGGGCCGAGACGGGCTGCAACTGCCACGGTGGCGGATCGCCGGACGGCAGCGTCGTGGCCGGCCTTGACGGCGTGCCAGCCAAGTACGAGCCGGGAAAGAAATACGCGCTCACGGCCAAGGTATCCGGCGGCCCACCGTATTCGAAGGCAGGCTTCAACCTCAACGTGACCCAGGGAACGTTGTCGGCATCCGCCGGCGAATCCAACGTCCAGATTAGCACGAAGTCCACGTTCGGCGCCATCAGCGGGGAGGCCACCCACAAGAACCCCGGAACCCGTTCGTGGAAAATCGACTGGACCGCACCCGCCGCAGGCCAGGGACGCGTCACGTTCCGGCTCGCCGTGAACAGCGTCAACGGCAACGACCAACCGGACGCCCTCGACAAATGGAATCGAGCCACGCGGACGTCGGACGAGAAGAACGTCCCACCTGCCGCGGTCGTCCTCCAACCGCCGGTCCAGGTCGGACCGGTCTTCCTTCAGGTGGACATAGTCCACCCGCCCATCAACGGCGTACTCTTTCAGGACGAAATCATAGGGATCGTGGCTGAATTCCGGAGGAGCCGCCTGGCCAGCCACCGGCGCCAAGAGGATCAGCAGCGTCAACCATCCTCTACGCATCGCTCATCCTTTTGCATGACCCTGGACGTGGTCCGGCATGCGGCGCATCAGTTCAGTTTTGGCGAACTGATACCCTTGCTCGATCAACGAGGAGACCTGCCGAATCTTCAGCAGGGCCGGCGGAAAGTCAAAACAGGGCTCCAGCACGATCATCCTGGCCTTGTCTTGGTAATGGTCCAAATCGTGGCGGAATTTTTGCTCCAGGGTGATCCGCAGCGCTCGGGCCTGGACCTCCAGAAAACCCCTCGGGATCTGCGTCAACTCTCCCGCGCAATGGCAGA
>JACPCH010000141.1 GCA_016179875.1 Candidatus Rokuibacteriota bacterium
CGAGAACACGCAGTGCTTCATGAGCCTCTGGCGGAGCCTCAAGCCCGTCGTGTGCAAGGTCCACGGCTACGCCGTCGCGGGCGGGAGCGACATCGCCCTCTGCGCCGACGTCGTCGTGATGGCCGAGGACGCGCGCATCGGCTACCCGCCGGCCCGCGTCTGGGGGTGCCCCACGACGGCGATGTGGGTCTACCGGGTCGGCGCCGAGCGGGCCAAGCACCTCCTGCTGACCGGCGATCTCATCGACGGGCGCGAGGCCGCGCGCATCGGCCTCGTCGCCGAGGCCGCCCCGGCCGCCGAGCTCGACGCGCGCGTCGAGCGGCTCGCCGCGCGCATGGCCTCGGTTCCGGCGAACCAGCTCATGCTGCAGAAGCTCATGGTCAACCAGGCGTACGAGAACATGGGGCTCGCCGCCACGCAGCTCGTCGCGACCCTCTTCGACGGCATCACGCGCCACACGCCCGAGGGCCTGGCCTTCAAGGCGCGCGCCGAGGCCGTCGGCTGGAAGCAGGCCGTCCGCGAGCGCGACAGCGGCGACCTGATGGGAGGCTCCCGGTGACCGACACCGAGCTCTGCTTCACGCCCGCCACCGAGCTGGCCGCCATGATCCGCCGCCGCCGGGTGTCGCCGCTCGAGGCGACTCGCGCCGTGCTGGCGCGCATCGCGCGCGTGAACCCGCCGCTGAACGCCTACGGCACGGTCGCCGCCCGGCAGGCCCTCGCCGCCGCCACTCGGGCGACGCGCGCGCTGAAGACGCGGGGGGCGCGCCTCGGGCCCTTCCACGGCGTGCCCGTCTCCATCAAGGACAACGTGCCGACGAAGGGCATCCGGACGACCTACGGCTCGAAGATCTTCGAGCACTGGGTACCTGGGGCCGACGGCCTCGTGGTCGAGCGCCTGAAGGCCGCCGGCGCGATCGTCGTCGGCAAGACCAACATGCCCGAGTTCGGCGCCGGCGCCTGCACGTTCAACGACGTCTTCGGCCCCACCCGCAACCCGTGGAACCCCGCCCTCACCTGCGGCGGCTCGACGGGCGGCGGCGCCGTCGCCCTCGCGACGGGCCTGGGGCCGCTCGCCCAGGGCTCGGACCTCGGCGGCTCGCTCCGGCTGCCCGCCGCCTTCTGCGGGGTCGTCGGCTTCCGGCCCTCGCCCGGCCTCGTCCCGGTCTGGCCCAACGCGCTCGGCTGGGACGGCTACTCCGTCCAGGGGCCGATGGCGCGCACGGTCGCGGACACCGCGCTGATGCTCGCCGCCATCGCCGGGCCCGACCCCCGCGCGCCGATCTCCTACCCGGTGGACCCGCGCGCGTTCACCGCCGCGGTCCGGGCGCCGCGCATCAAGGGCCTTCGCGTGGCGTGGGGCGGCGGCCTGGGCGTCACGCCCGTGGACCACGAGGTCCTCGAGATCTGCCACCACGCCATGGGCGCGTTCAGGAGGCTCGGCGCCCGCACCGGGGAGGCGCACCCCGACTTCGCCGGGCTCCACGACATCGTGCTCACGAGCCGTGGGCTCCTGATGGCGGCGCGCCACGGAGAGAAACTTGCGGAATGGCGGGGGGTTATGCAGGAGAACCTCGTGAAGAACATTGACTACGGGCTGGGCCTCGGGGCCGCCGACATCGGCCGGGGCGAGCGCCTCCGGACCGAGCTGTGGGAGCGCGTCCGCGCGTTCTTCACCCGGTGGGATGTGATCGTCACGCCGACCGCGGCGGTGCCGCCGTTCCCGATCGAGGAGGTCTATCCCAAGGAGATCAACGGCACGCCCATGACCCATTACATCGAGTGGGCGCTCCTGACCTACGCCTTCACGGTGGTCGGGGTGCCCGCGATCTCCGTCCCGTGCGGCTTCACGCGCACCGGGCTGCCGGTCGGGCTCCAGATCGCCGGGGGCTGGCGTGCGGAGCCGACCGTGCTCAGGGCCGCGGCGGCGTTCGAGACGGCGGCGCCGTGGGCGCACCTGCGCCCGCCGGAACGCCCGTGAGCGTCTCGAGCGCCTGACGCACGGCCGCCCGGAGCGCGTCGGGGTGCAGGGGCTTCCGCATGAGCGTGAAGCGGAGCCGCTCGCTCTCCCCCTCGAGATCGTCGGGCGATCCCGTCAGCATGATGACGCCGACCGCGGGGTCGCTCGCGCGCACCCCCTCCGCCACCGCGAGCCCGTTCGGGCCCGGCATGAGGAAGTCGGTGAGGACCAGGTGGAAGCCGCCCCGCTCGAAGCGGCGCAGGGCCTCGGCGCTGCTCGCGGCGGTCTCGGTCCCGTAGCCCCAGGAGTGGAGCAGGTCGCGCAACAGCTCGCGGACGTGCGGCTCGTCGTCCACGACGAGCACGCGCGGGTGGATCGCCTCAGGCATCGTGCGGGACTCCCTGCGGTTCGCCTGGCGGAGGTGCCAGTCAGGATCGGACCACCTTAAGGTCTCCCCGCCCACGAAATCAATCCCCTCCTCACCCGCATGAAATGCGCCTCCGAGGGCCGCGCTGAGCGCCGGAGCGCGTGTCCATGCGGTCAAGCGCCGCGTCCCACCGTTCACGCCCGCGATTTTCGGGCGCGCGGGGGCCGCCGCGCCCGCGGGCGCGCGACAGACGGTGACAATTTCGCGATGTGGATGGCTGTGGATACGTGGATAACTCCCCGGGCGAGACGGTGACCGCTACTGGTCCCGGACGCTCCGGAGCCGCCCGTCGGCCGCCGGCGCGATCGTGCCGCGCGCGGCGATGGCGTCGAGCACGAGCCGCGCCATGTCGGGTCCGCTCGCCTCGCCGACCAGCACCCGGGCCCGCGGGAGCATCGCGAACCCGTCGCCGCCGCGGGCCAGGAATCGGGGCACCGCGACGGTGTAGCGTGCGGCGTCGTCGAGCGGCCGGCCGCCCACCTCCACGCTCACGAGGCGCCCGCCCGCCGGCCGCCCGGGATCGTGCGCGAGCCGCAGGCCCGAGACCTGCAGGAAGCCGCCCCCCTCACGATCGGCCTGGGCGAGGCCGTGCTCGAGCGCCTCACGCAGCGTGCGCCCGGCCAGTTCGAGCGTCACGATCACGTTGGTGAACGGCAGGAGCCCGTGGACGTCGCGCTTGGTGAGCGGCCCGGCGGGGACGGTGCGGTTGGTGCGGATCCCGCCGCCGTTGACGAGCGCGACGTCGGTCCGCGTCCGCTCGCGCACGAGGTCGGCGATGAAGCTGCCGAGGTTCGTCTCCCGCGTGCGCAGCGCGTTGCCGAGGGCGTCGAGCGGCACGGCGGTGCGGCCCACGGGGGCGTCGAGGTCCCGGTCCAGGCGGAGGGTGTAGGCCTGCACCAGCTCGGCCACGGCCGGGTCGGGCGCCACCCGCGCGCTCGGCTCACGGAACCGCCACGAGCGCTCGACCAGCGTGCCCTCCCGCGTGAGCCAGAGGTCCACCTGGACGAGGTAGCGGCCGTCCGAGCCCCCCTTGGTGACGAGCGTCTTGCCCTCCTCGGCCACCAGGGGTTCGTGCTCGTGGCCGCCCAGGATCACGTCCACGTCGGCGCCGCCCGCGAGGGCCCGGTCCTGGGCCATGTCCTGGTGGGTGACGGCGACGACGAGGTGGGCGCCCCTCGCGCGCAGGCGGGCGGCGGCGGCCTGGCCGGCGGCGAGTGGATCGGCGAAGACCACGTCGGGCCCCGCGTTCGAGGTCGCCGCCGTCTCGGGCGTGGTGAGACCGAAGAAGCCGACCCGGAGGCCGCCGAGCTCGGTCAGCCAGTCGCGGAGGGCGCCGCCGAAGGGCTCGCCGGTCCGTCGGTCCACGACGTTGGCCGAGAGCCACCGGAACTTCGCCTCGCTCATCCGGTCCCTGAGCACCTCGGGGCCGAAGTCGAACTCGTGATTGCCGAAGGTGGCGAGGTCGAGGCCGAGGGCGTCGAGCGCCGCGACCATGTGCTCGCCGCGCAGGAAGGTGGACATCACCGAGGGCGACAGGAAGTCGCCGGGCAGCGCGAACACGGTGTGCGGGCTCCGCCGCCGCGCCTCGTGCACGAGCGTCGCCAGGCGCGCCATCCCGCCGCGCCGGGCGTCGTCCACCGGCTCCAGCACGTAGATGTCGTTGACCTGGAGCAGCGTGATCCTGACGAGGTCGCCGTCGCTCCGCGCGCCGGGCGCGGACGCGCAGCCGGCCAGCAGGGCCGCCAGCAGGAGGAGCGCGAGAGCACGGCGGCGCACGGACGGCAGGCTACCCGATCGCGCGCGCGCCGCGCGCGCCGCCCCCGGCCCCGGCGAGGACGCCCGCCAGGAACTCGACGGCGCGGCGCTCCGCCCACGAGCCCGCGCGCCACGGCCACCGCCCGTCGATGAACCCGGCGTGCCCGCCGCGCGGGACGAACTCCGCGTGCACCGCGGGCGGCAGCGCCGCGGGGTCGGGCAGGGAGGCCGCCGGCACCATCGGATCGTCCAGCGCGTGGATCAGGAGCGTCGGGCGCCGCACGCGCGCCAGGTACGGCGCGCTCGAGGCCCGCGTCCAGTAGTCGCGCTCGTCGGCGAAGCCGTTGAGCGGCGCGGTCACCGCGCGGTCGTACTCCCGGAACGTCCGGGCGCGGAGTGCCCGCGGCACGTCCACCCGCACGGCGAACCCGGGCGAGCGCCGCGCCTTGTCCCGCACCTTGGCGCGCATGGACTTGAGGAAATTCGCGGTGTAGACGGCCCGGTTGAATCCCTCGTCGAGGCTCTCCGCGCAGGGCGTCAGCCGGAACGGCGTCGAGATCGCGACGGCCCCGAAGACCGCCGCCGGCGCGCCGTCGGCCCGCTCGCCGAGCCACTTCACGAGCACGTTGCCGCCGAGCGACACCCCGACCACGCCGAGCGCGAGGCCGGGCTCGCGCCCGAGCAGCAGGCGCACGACGTCGTCGAGGTCCTCGGTGTGGCCGGAGTGGTAGAACTGGTCGCGGCGGTTCAGCTCGCCGCTGCACGAGCGGAAGTTCAGCGTGGCGGCCCGCCAGCCGCGCCCGGCCGCGCCGTGCATCAGGCCGACGGCGTAGTGGGACTGCGAGGAGCCCTCGAGCCCGTGGAGGACGAGCAGGAGCGGCGCGCCGGGCGCGCCGCCCTCGGCCCAGTCGAGGTCGACGAAGTCGCCGTCACGGGTGGCCACGCGCTCCCGCCGCGCCGCCAGGCGGCCGCGGCGGAAGAGCGGACCCCAGATCGTCTGCAGATGCGCGCTCCGGCACCACCAGGGGGGCCGGAACGCCCCGTTCAGTCCTGGCCCTGGAATAGGAGTTTCACGACCTCCGGCGCGATCTCCCGGGCTCGGCGGTCCAGCTCGGCCTCGGAGAGGTTCGCGATCGGGTGCGGCATCATGAGGAACCGGTACGTCGGCACGCCCCACCGCTCGGCCATCGCGCGGGCGGTCGCCTCGAACACGTCCGTCACGATGGACGCCGCGGGCACCGCGTTCTGCTCCAGCAGGATTCCGTCGAGCACACTGCCCGACGAGCAGGACCCTCAGTCGCCGATGCCGGCGACGACGACGTCGCAGGTCTTGCGCACCTCCTGGACGATCTCCTCGTGGGCCGGCACGCTCGCGTTGTGCTTGCGGAACATGCGCCACTCGGCGGCGCCGTATTCCGTCTTGAGGAGGTCGCCGATCTTCGCCAGCAGCCGGTCCGAGTTGAACTTCGTGTTCTCGATCAGGCCGATCCGCTTGCCCTCCAGCGACCGCGGCCGGTCGACGTAGGTGATCGGCTTCGTCGCGACCTCGACGGTGGGATCGAGCAACTCGATCATCGCGTGACCTCCTTGGTGACCGCCTGTGAGCTCTTCGCGCTGGACCAGCCGGGGATGTAGGCCGAGAAGGCGCCGGCGCGCCCGCCGGCCGCCACGACGAGGATGTCGTCGGGCGACGCCACCAGCGGGCGCATCCGCGTCTCGTCCCCGGGCCCGAGGTCTCCCGACATGCGCTGCGTCCGCTTGAGGTGGGCGTGCGAGTTGTGGGTGCGCTCCCAGACGAACTGCCGGATCCGCTGCTTGTCCCAGCCGCTGCCGGCGATCGTCCGCA
>JACPCH010000142.1 GCA_016179875.1 Candidatus Rokuibacteriota bacterium
GCCTCCGCGATCCCCCACCCGCCGAGGTAGGCGTTCGCCGTCAGCACCGGCGCCTTGAGCTGGTGGAGCGGGGTGCCCCGGTCGAGGTGGGCGAGGGCGTGGCCCTGCGCCTGCCACGCCGGCAGGCGGTCCAGCACGTCGTCGCCGGTGACGTACGCGACGCGCGGCTTCAGGCCGAGCCGGTCCGTGACCTGACCGAGCGCCGCGGCACAGCCCGCCGGATTGAGCCCGCCGGCGTTGACCACCACGCGGATCCCCTTCTCGAGGCAGCGCCCGAGCACCTGCTCCATCTGGGTGAGGAACGTCGTCGCGTAGCCGGTCTCGGGCCGCTTCTGGCGGGTGCGCCAGAGGATCGCCATCGTCAGCTCGGCGAGGTAGTCGCCGGTCAGGACGTCGATCGGCCCGCCCTCGACCATCTCGCGCGCCGCCCCAAGCCGGTCGCCGTAGAAGCCGCTGCAGTTGGCGATTCTCAACGCGGTGTCGCCCATGGTCCCTCCGGAACGACGGCGCTCTCCGACACTCTCGCCTCCGGTCGCGGGGCGGTCAATGCGCCAAACGCCCCAGTCAGTACCAGCGCCAGCGCCAGACGAGCGCGAAGAGCGCGGCCGCCAGGAAGAGCGCGAGCGCGAAGAGCGCCTTGTGCCAGCGCATGGGCAGGCCGACGTCGAGCAGGAGCGAGCGCACGCCTAGCAGCGCGTGCAGCAGCGCGAGCGCCAGGAGCGCCGCCTGGACGCCGCGCCGGAACGGATTCACCAAATGCAGGGCGATCACCACGAGCAGCAGGACGGCCGCGGCCCGCTGGATGAGCCACGCCCACATGCCGGCCTTGGTGTCGCGCCAGCCCTCGGCGGTCGTCCACTCGCGCTTGAGGACGCGGGTCAGCTGACGCCTCCTCGCAGACGATTGACGACGACCCGGCCGCCCGCCACCACGAGGCGCACGTCGTCGAGGGCCTCCACGCGCGCGGCCGGGTCGCCCGCCACCGCCAGCAGGTCGGCCGCGAGGCCCGGCGCGATCCGGCCCGTCTCCGCCTCGAGCCCGAGCACGCGCGCCCCGACAGACGTCGCCGCGCTGAGCGCCTGCATCGGCGTCATCCCCGCCTTCACCATGAGCCGCAGCTCGGGGACGATGGACCCGTGCGGGTTGAGCGGCGTGCCGGCGTCGGTCCCGGCCGCGATCGTCACTGCCGCCCGCATCGCGATCTGAAAGCTCTCGACGTGGCGCGCGCGCACCGCCTCTGACTTGCGCACCGCGAAGTCGGGGATGCCGGCGGCGACGCCGCCCCCGATGATCGCCTCCGGCGCGATGAGGGTGGCGACCAGCGCGACGCCGTCCTTCGCCATCTTCGCGGCGATCGCCTCGGTCAGGAAGATGCCGTGCTCGATGGAGGTGATGCCGGCGTCCACGCACGCGGCGATCCCGGCCTCGGCCTGGGCGTGGGCCGCGATGCGGCGCCCGGCCTTCGTCGCCTCCTCGACGGCCGCGCGGATCTCCGCGGGCGTGAGCTGGGGCGAGCCCGGCTCCACGCCCGGCGTCATCACGCCGCCGGTGGCCAGGATCTTGATGACGTCGGCGCCGGCCTTGAGCTGCTCGCGCACGGCCTTCCGCACGTCGTCGGGCCCGTCAGCCTCGCGCCCGAAGCGCCAGCCGTGGCCGCCGGTCATGCAGACGCCGCGCGCCGCCGCCAGCACGCGCGGGCCGGGCACGAGCTCGGCGCGGATGGCGTCGCGCACCGCGAGCGCGATGCCGTCGGTCCCGCCGAGGTCGCGGACGGTGGTGACGCCCGCCTCGACGGTCTGCCGGGCGCGGAGCGCCGCCTTGATCGCCGTCATCGGGGGCGGGTCCGCGCCGAGCACCCTGACCGGGTCGGCCTCGGCGCCGAGGCAGAAGTGGACGTGGCAGTTGATCAGCCCGGGCAGGAGCGTCAGCCCGTCGAGGTTCAGGACCGTCGCGCCGGCCGGCGGATGGCCCGCGGAGACGATCGCGCTGATCCGGTCGCCCTCGATCACCACCGCGCGCTCCGTCACCGGCTCGGCCCCGGTCCCGTAGATCAGCCTCGCCCCGGTCAGGATCAGGCGGTCCATGCCGGGTCCTACAGCTGCGCCTTGCGGTAGGAGCGCTTCCCGCAGATCTGCCCGTCGCGGAGCGTGAGGATGTCGCAGCCCTCCACCTTGAAGGGCCGGCCGTCCTTCGGGGTGCCCGTCGTGAGCCACTCGACGACGGCGTGGCTCTCGCCGACGAACCGGCGCAGCTCGTCCCACCGGATGTCCGGGATGTTGCGGAAGTTCCGCTCCACGCCGGCGCGGACGGCCGCTCGGCCGGCGTAGCGGGCGCCCCACGGCTCGGGGCCGAACGAGGGCTCGAAGACCACGTCGTCGGTCATCTGGGCCATGATCCCGTCCACGTCGTGGGCGTTCCAGACGTCCATGAAGCGCGTCATGTCGAATGCCATCGCCATCCTCCTAGTGTCCCGCTGACATGCCCCAGCGCTGGACGGTGCGCCGCTCGATCCAGCGGAAGATCAAGTTCTCCACCAAGAGCCCGATCAGGATCACGGTCAGGAGCCCCGCGAACACGAGATCCGTGTTCATCTCGAACCGGTTCTGGTAGATGAACCAGCCGAGCCCGCCCTGGCTGCCCGCCACGCCGAAGACCATCTCGGCGGCGATGATCGTGCGCCAGGCGAAGGCCCAGCCGATCTTGAGCCCCGACAATATATAAGGAAACGCCGCCGGCAGCAGGATCCCCAGCACCAGGCGCCAGCCGCTGAGGCCGAAGTTCTGGCCGACCCGCCGGAGGGTCGGCGGCACCGTGACGAAGCCGGTGTAGGTGTTCAGCGACATCGGCCACAGCACCGAGTGGACGATCACGAAGATCAGCGACTGCACGCCGAGGCCGAACCACAAGAGCGAGAGCGGCATCAGCGCGATCGCCGGCAGCGGGTTGAACATGGACGTGAGCGTCTCCAAAAATTCGGCGCCGAGGCGCGTGCCGACGGCGAGCGTCGTCAGCACGAGCGCGAGCGCGCTGCCGAGCGCCATGCCCGTCAGCAGCACCTGGAGCGACTGGGCCGCGTAGCCCGGTACCTCGCCGTTCGCGAGCGAGCGGCCGAAGGCGGCCAGCACCGTCGAGGCCGGCGGGAAGAGGAGCGGGCTCACCTCGCCCAGGCGCGTCCACGCCTCCCAGGCGGCGAGCAGCGCCGCCAGGATCGCGGCCTTGCGCAGCGCGGTCCGGGTCGCCGCCCGCGTCACTGGCCGAGCACCGTCTGGACCTCGCGCTGGACCGCCAGGGCCGCCTCGGTGCCCCGCGCGCCGACGGCGGGGTTGGCGAGGATCCGCCGGACGCGCGCGGGCCCGGCCGAGAGCACCAGGATGCGGTCGCCCAGGAGCACCGCCTCCTCGATCGAGTGGGTGACGAACAGGAGCGTCTTGCGCGTCGTCTCCCAGATGGCGAGCAGCTCCTCCCGCATCTTGTGCCGGGTGAGCGCGTCGAGGCTCGCGAACGGCTCGTCCATCAGGAGCATGCGCGGGTCGAGGGCGAGCGCGCGCGCGATCGCCACCCGCTGCTTCATCCCGCCCGAGAGCTGGTGCGGGTAGCTCGCCGCGAACCGGTCGAGCCCGACCATGGCCAGGAAGCTCTCGGCGGTCTCGCGCGCCCGGGGCGCCGGCAGGCCCCGCGCCACCCGGAGCGGGTACACCACGTTGGCGAGCACGGTCTTCCACGGCAGGAGCTGGTCGAACTCCTGGAAGACCACGACGCGGTCGGGCCCGGGCCGCTCGATGCGCCGCCCTTCCAGCTCCATGGCGCCGGCGGCGATCGGCATGAAGCCGGCGACCGCCTTCAGGAGCGTGGACTTGCCGCAGCCCGAGGGCCCCAGCAGCACGAACTTCTCGCCCTCGGCGACGGCGAACGACACGCCCTCGACCGCGATGAACGCGCCGTGCTCGGTCGGGTACGCGATCGTGACGTCGCGGACGCCGAGGAGATCCCCCATCCGGCTCAGTTGCCGGGGAGCGCGTGCAGGTGCTCGAACGCGTAGTCCCTCCAGGACGGCGGCACGGCCTTGATCATGCCGATCTTGTGCATGAACGCGGCGAACTTGAGGAGCCCCGACGGCGCCAGCCTGTACACGATCCCGTCCTGCTTCACGATGGACAGCAGCTCCTCGGGGGTGGACTTCGCCTTCTCGCTCACCGCGTAGAGCCTCACGGCCTCCGCCGGCTTCGCGTTGACGAAGTCCGTCGCCTCGCGGAACGCCTCGACGAACGCCCGGACGAGCTTCGGGTGGGCCTTCACCCACTTGTCGCTCGCCCACACCAGGGTGAACGTGTGGGGACCGCCGGCCGCCTGGTAGCTGTCGAAGACCTTGTGGAGGCCCCGGTCGCGGAGCTGCTCGTACTGGAAGGGCGGCGCCGAGAGGTGGCAGGTGATCTCGCGCTTGGACAGGATCGCCGCCGTCCCGTCCGGGTGCGACATCGCGACGATCTGGGTGTTGAGCTTCTTCGGGTCGCCCAGCTCCTTCTCGGCCTGCATCTGGAGGACGACGTGCTGGAGCGAGCCGAGCGCCGGCATGGCGATCCGGTCGGCGGGCTTGAGGTCCCGCAGGCCCTTGACGTCCGGGCGCGCGCAGTTCAGGTAGAGCGGCATCTCGGTCAGCGCGCCGAGCGTCTTCCAGTCGAGGCCCTTGTCGATCGCCTGGATGAACGGCCCGAGGCCGCCCGAGCCGATGTCCATCTGGCCCGCGATCATCGCGTCGCGGATGACGGGGCCCGAGGTGAGCTGGCGCCACTCGATCTCCAGCCCGGGCACGCGCTTCTCGATCAGCTTCTGCTCGCGCATGACGATGAGCGGCAGGTACCCGAGGCCGGGCTGCTTGACGATGCGGAGCTTCTCCTGCGCCCCGGCCGGCGGGGCGGCCGCCAGCAGGAGGACGAGCGCGCACGCGAACCGCACTGCGCCGGGTCGGCTCATTCCGGTCTCCTTCGCGCGGGGGTGATGGTCGGTTGCCACTTTCTACCGTTGATGGTGCGCGAACACAAGCAGCTCGGTACACTCTCGGCGGGGCCGGGACGGCCCTGCTCGACAACTCCCGGGAGGATGGACATGGCGGACGACACGCGGACCGGCCTGCTCCTGAACATCGGATCGCTCATCCTGCTCCTGATGCTCGTCGGCTCCTTCACCGCGGTGATCCGCGCCGCGCTCTCGGTCCACTGACGGGCGCCCGGTCCCGCCGGGGGCACAGGGGCGTTCGACCCCCGCAGTGGCAGCCGGCGGATGGGCCGTGTGTTTCCATCGAGACGCGTGCCCCGTATCGTCGGGAGGGAACGGGTCTCACCGCCCCCGCGCCCCCGGCGGGACCGGCGGGCGTCAATCGCCGATCTCGACGAGCGGGGGCGCCGCGGCGGGACCGGCGGGCGTGGCGCGGGTGAGCGCCACGGGCTCGGTCCAGACGCGCGGTGCGCCCCGGTCTTGCTGCACGCGCACCGTGTAGAGGGGACCGCGCGCCGGCGCCGGGTGGTCGCGCCGGAAGTGCGCGCCGCGGCTCTCGCGCCGCTCGAGGGCGGAGCGCGCGATCAGCCGGGCCGCCGCCGCCTGGTTGACCGCGTTCAGCCAGTCCTGCCAGGCCAGGTTGTACCGCGCCCCGCCCGCCACCCCGACACCCTCGAGCTGCGCCGCCACCTCCTCGATCGTCGCGAGCGCCTCGCCGAGGCCGGCGCCGTCGCGGACGAGCCCGACGCGCTCCCACATGACCTCGCGCAGCCGCGACTGCAGCGCGTAGAGGTCGGCGCCCGCCGGGCGCGCCAGGGGCGCCTCGAGCCGTCGCGCGGCGGCGTCACAGGCCTCCGCGTCGATCTCGGGCAGCGCCCGCCCGGCGACGTACGCCGCCATCACGTCGCCCGCGATGCCCCCGAACACGGTGGACTCGGCGACGCCGTTGCCGCCGAGGCGGTTGGCGCCGTGGACGCC
>JACPCH010000108.1 GCA_016179875.1 Candidatus Rokuibacteriota bacterium
GGCGCCCGTTGCTGGGCTTGTCCAGGCACCCCAGCAAGTTCAGCAAGGTCGTCTTGCCGCTCCCCGAGGGGCCGATGAAGGCGATGAAGGAGCCGGCGTCCACATCGAGGCTGACCTCCCTCAAAGCCCGCACTTCCACCCCGTCGGCGGCATAGGTCTTCGTGAGATCTGTGGCCCGGATGACGTTCCCGCCGCGCGCCGGTGCGGGGCGATCAGCGTCGAGGGGCAAGCCAGGTCGCTCGCCCCTCGGACGCAGAACGCTGCGGAGTCCCATGCCGGCTCCGTGCTGGCCTCGGGCTACGGAACGTACTTCAGGAGTTCGAGGGCGGCGTGCGCATTCGCCAGCGCCCGCTGGGCGTCGGCGTCCTTGCACGCCGTCTCGGCTTCGTTGACCAACCTCCGGGCGTTCGCGAGGGCGTTGACACGGCCCTTCGCCACGTTGCGTGGGGCCTGGATGTCCTGCTGGCCGCGCGGGGCCTGGATGTCTTGCTGGCCGCGGGGCACTTGGATGTCCTGCTGCCTGACACGTGGGGCCTGGGTGTCCTGCTGGCCGCGTGGGGCCTGGGTGTCCTGCTGGCCACGTGGGGCCTGGGTGTCCTGCTGGCCACGTGGGGCCTGGGTATCCTGCTGCCCGCGCGGGGCCTGGGTGTCCTGCTGGCCGCGCGGGGCCTGGGTGTCCTGCTGGCCGCGCGCGGCTGCCAAGGTCTTCGACGGCGTGGCCGTCTTGCTCTTGGCCGTCAACAGCTGTCTGGCTTCCTTCACCTCCGGCGGACATGGCGACGCTGCGCTGCTGATGGCCGAAGACGCGAACATGACGACGGCGGTAGCTGCGAACAGTGGCACGAATCTCATCTGAGCCCTCCACTTTCCTCTTGGGTTTCGGCTACGCAGAGAGGACAGCATCGTCCGTGCCAATCCCAATCTGCTGCGTTTTTGGACCAAACTTCGAGGCGTTGTCGAAACTGCGCGAGGGGTGAACGTATGGCTGGCGTACCCCAGGTGAGGCCGCGACGCCCCACAGCCGCCGGGCGGGTCACGCGGGTCGGTCGTGAGCGACCGGTAGGCTCCCAAAGGAATACCCTCGGGAGCCCCAGAGTGTGCGGACTCATCCCCGGCGCTGGGGCATGGGGAAGGGCATCACGTGGCCGAACGGGCTGACATGGAGCGTCTTGCTCTCGCCCTTCGGACCCTTGAGCTCAACGGTGTACATCGTCCGCGGCATTCCCGTGCTCGGCACCACCTTCTCGATCGTGTAGCCCTTGAGCTGCTCGTCGACGTACTTCTGGGCGATCGCCTTCGCCTGGTCCTCGCTCACCTGCGTCGCGTTCATCGCGCCGCCGTGCATGCCTGGACCCATCGGCTCCGCCCCCTGGGCCATCATGTGCGGTCCCATCGGCATCATCATCGCGTGGCCCATGCGACCCGGCCCGTGCCCCGGCCCCATGAAGGCCAGGGCGGCGCCGGCCAGGGCGATCATTGCCGCGATCGTTACCGCGACGGTGAGTACGGTTTTCATGCCTCGATCTCCTTGCTGTGCGTGATTACCTCGTCTGAGCGCCGGCGCCGGGCGAGCCCGCTCCATGCGGACCCATCGGCCGATGCGGACTCCAGCGCGCCTGGTGATAGACACTGCGTTGCTCGTCCGTGAGCATCCGTCGCCTCTTCAGTGTGTGTGACCGTTGAGGGCCTCGCCCTTCGCCATTGCCAGATGGTGTGGCTGGTGGTGCGCCCCTTCGGTGATCAGCCCCGCGAAGCCGAGGCCACGGAGGCGTGCGACGAGCTTCGCGTCATCCGGTCTCCTGGCGACGACGGTCAGGCGCACGCCACCCGGGATGGTCTCCGTCCTTGCCGCGAACGAAGGCATGCGGTCGAGCTCGACCGCGTGCGGCACGACCATCGCGCGGATCGCTTGCTCTGCTCGTCCCGTGCCCGTGACCTCCATGGCGAGGCCGCCGGAGACAGGCGTCTGCTTGACCACCGACCGCAGCACCACCTCGTTCATGTCGATGAGGTGCTGGCGGAGCCGTTCGATGTCGACCTTGGTCCAGTCGGTCGCGGGATCGGCGTCGAGGATCCGGACGATCTCCGCGATGGCGCCGAAGGCATCCTGACCGGGCATCGTGGGCGCGCTGCTGGCCATCCCATGCATCGCCTGCATGTGCTGGGCGTGCGTAGCGGAGCCGTGCGATGGCATGGCCCCATGGTCATGCGCCTGACCGGACTCCGCGGCCGGCCGATTCTGGGCGAAGACGGTGTGCGCGACGACCGTGCCCGTCAGGGCGACGCCGAGCGCGATGGCCACGACTGCTCTCCACATGATGCCCTCCTGTCGGAACGATCACCCGACAGTATGGAGAGCCGGCACGACCTGAATCTATGACTTAAGTCACACCGCTTCACGGCGCCCCCGCATTGCCGTAGGCTGCCGCCACGTCGCTCCCGAGGTCCGGCGGACACTACACGCCGGAGACCCGTCGCTGAGGTGATGGCCCCTGCGCGGGCTCAGAACATCGGCGTCGGCACCCGCCCCCAGCCCGTGCCGGGGGGCGTCGGACGCACCTGAAGCACCTCGCCCGTGTGCAGATGCACGTCGGCGAAGAGCAGCGGACGGCGCCGGACGTCGATGGCGAAATCGTCGCGGGGCCCCTCGAGCGCGCGACCCTCGGCCCAGACGTCGATGAAGATGATCCGGCGCTTCATCGCCGGACTGTCGTGCAAGCTGGGCGCCGGCGCCATCCCGCCGCCGTGGGCATGACCTTCCGTCAGGTGCGCGAAGGGATGGAGCACGTACTCGGTGATCATGGCGATCGTCTTGTGCTGTCCGAAGAGCTTCCACTCCTCGCCGGTGTCCGCGATCATGCCTTGCATCGTGTAGTCGATCGGCACGACGTACGCGAGGATGCGATGGCCGGGTTGCGACGCGGCGCTGAGTGCTCGCCGGACTTCGGCATCTTGCAGCACGTCTGGCAGGAGGCTGCGCGCCGCCTGGACGTCATCGGCGGTGATGCCGATCACGTCAACGGCTCCCGTCGGCGAAAGCGGCAGATGACGAATCGTATACGCGCGAGCGACGAAACCGCTGCCGATGACGATCACCAGTATCCCGAACAGCAACCCCAGAGACGTGGCCACACGGGGAGGCGACGGCGCCGTCGACGCCAGACCGAGCCACTCCTCGACCCGGCGTGGCACGAAGCGTCCCGTCGTGCGCATGTACTGGAGGTATTGCTCACCGTGGCGCGCGGCCATACGGCGCTCCTCGTCCCTGGCGAGCAGGTAGTAGAGGAAGAGCATGACCGCGAACAGCGCCAGCGTGAGGAAGCGCGGCCACATGATGACGAGCCCGAGCGCGGCGACCGCGAGCGCCAGGTACTGCGGATGGCGGATGACGACGTAGAGCCCGCGCGTCGCGGTGCCGCGTGTGAGCCACTTGCCGAGATAGACCTGGAGAGCGCACGCGAGGAACGCGACGCCGCCGGCGACGAACAAGACCGATCCCAGGACGCGCAGGGCGACCAGCAATGGATCGGGAGGAACGATCATGTGCGGGAGGAAGAACGCCGTGAGCCAGCGGGTCAGCGACCAGCGATCGAGAGCGAGCAGCACCGGGTTGAACGCCGCGTAGAAGACGACGGCAAACGGGCTGATCATGATCGCGATCTCGAATGCCACCACGAACGAGAGGACGATGGTGCCGAGCGCGGCGGCACGCCGGCCGTGCCCGTTCCCATGATGCGGGAGTGGCTGGTGCGGCGGCTCTTTCCACACGATTCCCTCCTATCGGAGCTGCACCAGTATGGAGAGCCGGCGGATGCTGAATCTATGACCTAAGTCACAGGACCTCTGCCGCGCACCGCGCCCTCATCACCCCAGGCGAGGGCGGCTCGGCCGCGGGCAGGGAAGCGAAGTACGGCACCCGGCGAAGGGCTTCGGCGTTCGGGATCAGAGGCGAAGGATTCCTCGCTGCGCTGCATGATGGAGCAGGAGTCCCGCCAGGTAGGCGACCCCCATGTTCCACAGGGCGATCCCCGCGGTGACGACCAGCACCGTCCGCTCGCTGCGGGAGAAGGTGTCGCCGTTGAGCCCGACGGCCAACTCGATGCCGCCGAAAAAGAGAATCACACCGAGCACCGGCAGTGGAAACAGCCGGAACACCGTCGCGACCGAGTCCGCGAAGAACAGCGCCCCGACCACCAGGAGCGCGCCGAGGATCACCAGGGCGCCTCCCGTGCGGGCACCAAATCTTATATGCCCCGCCATGCCGCCGGCGCCCCTGCACATCGGCACGCCGCCCAGCGGGGCCGCAACCAGGTTCATCAGGCCGTGGTCGACGGCGAGGAGACGAACGCTGATCCGCCGGTGCGGGAACAGCGCGTTGTGCTCCTCGGCGGTGGCGATCACCGCATTGCCAAGGGTGAGCGCCGTTTGAGGGACGGCCAGCACGAGGGCGCCGGTGACCACCTCCCGCCACGACACCAAGGGCATCTTGAGGGTCGGCAGACGGAAGCTGGGGGCGAGGCTGCCGAGGTCGTGGGCGAGGGTCGGATCGAGGCTCAGGGCGGCCGCAGCCCCGTAGGCCAGCAAGATGAGCATGGCGGGAATGCGCGGCAGGCCGAGGAGAAAGAACGTCAAGAGCACAGCTGGGATCGCCACCAGCGGCCCCTGGTTCATGAGGCTGACTCCCTCCAGGATGAAGCTGAGGCCGAGGCCGAGGACGATCCCCCGCGCGACCGGACGGCTGGTGAGCGCGGCCAGCCAGAATACAGCGCCGCTGATGCCCATGCCGAGCCAGAAGAGGCCGGTGACGACGGCGGACGCGAAGATCGCGCCCGGCGTGACCAGCTGCGGCTGCGTGATGGCGACGGTGGCGATGGCCTTCATCGGCTGGACCGACATCGGCGTGCGGAAGTAGAGGCCGGTGCCCAGGGCGAGCAGCCCGAACCCCAGCAGCACGCCCTGCGGGTCCAGCCGCGCGATCGTGATGTAGCCGACGACGAATGGCACGAGCGTGCCGAGATCGCCGAAGGCGCCGGCGAGCTCGGAGCGGTCGAACCGGTTGCCGCCGAGCCTCACGCGCGACGTTCCCGAAAGGCCGCGGCGTAGAGGTCCCGCAGCGCGTGGTCGAGGCGCCGACGGAAGCGATCGTACCGGCGGAGGAAGTCGCGGCCCCGCGGCGTCAGCGCGGCGCCGCCGCGCTCGACGCCGCCGCGGACCCGGGCGACGAGCCGAAAGCCCAGCGATCGCTCGGCGTTGTCGAGGTAGGCGAGCGTGTGCCGGTACGACCAGCCGGCCCGCTCCGCGGCGGCGCGGATGGAGCCGGCGGTGTCGACGGCTCGAAGCAGCACCACGCCGCCGTCGCCCAGCGCGAACCGACGGCCCGCGTCCAGCCACACCTTGTGGCGGATCGCCAGCCGAGGTGATCGCCCGTGCACGTCGGCCATGGCGAACGGTATCCTACTTGGCCGCCCGTGGATCGGCAAGGCGGCCCGGGACCAGCCCCTGAGAGCGGGCCCCATACGGCGGTGGGCACGAGCAACTCTGGTGGCCGGCGAGGGCCGGCGCACGGTCGAGCGACGCGCCAGTCTAGTGGTCGAGGAGCGCCCCCCGGCCCGGCCCCGGCGTCAGCGGCCGGCGCGCTCCTCGCGCAGCTTGCGCTCGAGCGCTTCGCCGCGGATCTTCGTGCGGCAGGGCTCGCAGATCAGCTCGGCCTGCGTCGCGGCACCGCAGACCGCGCACGACGCCGGCTCCTCGGGCTCCTCGGCGCGGGCCGCGGGGCCCGGGGCCGGCGCGGGCGGGAGCGCCGCCGGCACGGTGAGCACGCGGCACGGCGCCCGGCGCACGACGCCCTCGGCGACGCTGCCGAGCAGGGCGCGGGTCACGCCGGTGCGGCCGTGGGTGCCGAGCACGATGAGGTCGATCGCGTTCCGGCGCGCGTACGCGGCGATCTGGCGCGTGACGATGCCCGAGGCGATCGCGGTGACCACCGCGAGCCCGGGGGGCAGCCCGGCCGCCAGTGTGCGCATCGTCGCCGGCGCCGGCGTCGGATCGGTGACCGGCGGCACGACGTGGAGCACGTGCAGGCGCGCGCCGAAGCGGCCCGCCAGGTCCGCCGCCGTCGCGCAGGCCGTCCGCGAGGCGTCGGAGAAATCGGTCGGATGGAGGATCTCGCGGAACGTCAGCGGTGCGTTCACGGGCGTGGCCTCACGGCCGGTGGCCGTCCTTGACGATCAGCACGGGGCAGCGCGCGTCGCGCAGCACGTGCTCGGACACGCTGCCGAGCAGCAGGCGCTGCATGCCGCCGAGCCCGCGCGCGCCGACCACGACCAGGTCGGCGTCGAACGCCCGCGCGGCGGCGACGATCTCCTCGGCCGGGCGGCCGGTGGGCGTCCCCCGCGTGAGCCGGTTCACCCGGTCGCGGACCTCGGCGGCGGCGCGCTCGAGCACCTTCTCGAGCTGGCCACGCTGCTCCTGCTCCATCTGGTCGAGCATGGCCCGGAGCTGGCGCCTGAGCACCTTCGGCGCGCTGGCCGGGTAGTGGATCCGGTCCACGATGGCGAGCAGGCGCAGCTTCGTCTTCCGGTCGAGCGGGAGCGCCAGGAGGAACCGGAGCGCCCGGAACGCATCCTCCGAGCCGTCCAGCGCCACCAGCGCGCTCCCGAACCGGCGCGGCTTGCCCTTCACGACCAGCACCGGACAGTGGGCGTGGCGCGCGACGGCCGCGGACACGCTGCCCAGCAGGAAGCCCTTGACGGCGCCGAGCCCGCGCGCGCCGACCACGACGAGGTCGGCGCCCCACTCCTCGAGCGCGCGGAAGATCTCGGCGCGGGGGTTGCCCTCGGCCACGCGCTCGGTGACGCGCCCCGCGCGCGGCCCGAGCGCCGCCCGGGCCTCGTCCACCGCCCGGTGTCCCTCGGCCCGGAGCGTCGCCTTGAACTCGCGCACCGGCGGGATGTCGAGCGCGGTCGCCGGCAGGTCCACCACCGTGAGCACCAGGATCTCCGCGGTCTCCGGCAGCGGGAAGTCCCGGAGGAACTCCGCCGCGGCGCCCGCATTCTTCGAGCCGTCCGTCGCCAGCAGCACACGCATGGGCCTCTAGCCTCGCCAGGGGTTGCGGACCGTGTAGCCCCGCGCCTCGAGGCGCCCGATCGCGGGTCCGGGGTTGATGGTCTTGACGCGCACGACGACCTCCCGGCGGCCGGCGCGTCCGGGCAGCGTCACGACGCTCGAGATCATGGTCTCGACGTCCTCGATCGCGCGGACGACCTCGGCCAGGGAGGCGCTCGGCTCCTTGAGCACCACGTCGATCCGGCTCGACGGCTCGCCGGCGCCCATCGCCCGGACGAAGAGGTCGAGCACGTCGGTCTCCGTCACGATCCCGACCAGCCGGCCGCCCTCGGTCACCGGCAGCGCGCTGACCTTCTCCTTCACCATGAGCCGCGCGGCCTCCTCGACCGGGAAGCTCGGCGCGACCGTCATCACCGCGCGCGTCATGAACTCGGCGAGCGTGAGCCGGTCGAGGAGGTACGCCAGCTCGTGCCGCTCGAGGCTCGTCGCCGACGAGGCCATGGCGCGCTTGAGGTCGCGGTCCGAGACGATGCCGACCAGCGAGCCGTCCTCGACGACCGGCAGGTGCCGGATCCCGCGCCGCTGCACGAGCGCGAGCGCGGTCGGCAGCGTCGTCTTCGGCGACGCCGTCACGACGTCCCGGCGCATCACGTCCTCGACCAGCACCCCGACCCTCCCCGCGCCGCGTTCACAGCGGATACCGGAGGCTCGCGGCGATCCCCTCGGCCCGCGCGAGTCCCGGGTGTCCCTCGACGGTCTCGACCGCGCCGCCCGCGGCCAGCACCTGGTGGGTCAGCGCCTCGCCGAGCTCGACCGCCTTCGTGACGGCCCCGCAGATGCGGCAGGAGCCGCCGTCGCCGGGCGCGAGGGCGCCGCAGGCGCCGCACTCCCGGCCCGGCGCGCGGAAGGTCCGGAGCAGGTAGAGCCGGTGCACCGCGCCGCGCGCCGCCGCCGCCAGCGTGGCGCCGACCCCCGCCGCCCCGCGGCCGCCCTTGGCGGCCTCGGTCAGCGCGGCGTCCACGTCCGCGGCCTCGGCGGCGCCGGCCTGCCGGCGGAGCGCGACCAGCGCGCGCTCGACGAGCGCGGCCGCCGGCTCGTGCCACGCGCCCGCCACCTCGCCGACGACCTGCGCCGCGAGCGGCGCGGGCAGGTGCTGGCGGAACACCGCGACCGTCCGCGGCTCGCCCGCCAGCACCACGCGCTCGACGCCGTGGGCCTCGGCGAGCTCCCCGAGCGTGGCGGCGACGGCGTCGAAGTGACGGCCCCGCAGCGTCTCGGTGTGCCGCGCGTAACGCGTCTGCGCGAGGAGCGCCCAGCCACCCTGGCGATGCCGCGACGGCATCTCGCTCGCGAGGGTCACCTCCTCGCCCACCCCGGCGTGACGCACCTGCACGAGCCGCGCGCGCTCGCCGTCCACGAAGACGACCAGGAGCGCCGGCGTCGCGTCGAGCGCCTCCACGAGCGGCCGGAGGTGCGGCGCCACCGCCACCACGAGCAGATCCTCGACCGGCGCGCGCAGCGGCACCGTGGTGCGGAGCCCGAGCGGCCCGCACGCGAAGAGCGCGACCCCGTGGGCGCCGGCGGGCTCGGCCCGCGCGATGAGCGCCGTGGCCTCGCCGGCCACCCAGTCGAGGTCGGCCGCGAGCGTCGGGTCGGCGGCGGCGCGGGCCTTCTTCACCTCGCCCGCGACGAACACGCGCGCGCGCTCGCGCCGGTGCTCGTCGGCCCAGCGGGTGCCGAGGTACAGGCTGGCCACGGGCGAGGGCGCCCGCGTGATGCGCGCCAGCGCGGCGAGCCGCGTCTCGAGGTCTTCCGGCCGCGCCATCAGGCGGCCTCGCGGCCGGCGCGGAAGAGCAGGACCGCCGGGGCCGCCCGCCGGAACACCTGCTCGGCGACGCTGCCCAGCACGACCCGGCGGAAGCCCGCGCTCGTCGTGAACATCGCGATGAGGTCGGCGCCGAACGCCTCCGCCTCCTTCAGGATCTCCGCCACGGGCTCGCCGAAGCGGACGGCGTGCTCCACCGCGACGCCGTCCAGCCCGAGCTCGACCCCGCGCAGGTAGTCCAGCGCCTCGGACTCCAGCCGGGCCGCCTCCTGATCGGCGTACGCCACCACGCGGCCCGCGCTGACCACGTTGTCGGGCACGGGCGCCACGTGCAGCAGGCGGACCGTCGCGCCGGCGCCGCGCGCCAGGTCGGCGACCGCCGCGATCAGGGCCTCGGCCGGTGCCGCGCCGTCCAGCGGAACCAGGATTCGCTTGGCCATGATCTCCTCCTCCTCACGGCGCGAGCGCGCGCCGCGCGGCGAAATACTTCTTCGGCCGCCGCTTCAGCTCCCGCACCGTGTCGCGCACGCGCCCGAGCTGGCGCTCGAGCTTCGCCAGCGCGCCGTCGAAGGCCAGGCGCGCCGTGGTGGCGAGCGCCTCGACGTGCACCGCCGAGCGGCGGGGCATCCGCACCTCCAGCGCGCAGCGGATCGCGCGCCCGCCCTTGGGCCCGTTCTCGTCCGTGAACGTGGCCCGCACGCTCGTCGGCCTGACCGGCAGCGCGTCGAGCACCGCGCCGACCGCCGCGGCCACCGGCCCGCGGAGCTCGGGCGCCTGGGACGCCCCCCTGAACTGGACCTTGGTCGCGGTCATGTCTCTCCCTTGCCTGATGGTGGTGGATGGTCTAGTCCGCGACCCGCACCTCGCCGGTGAACACGCGCCGGCGCGCGCCGCGCGCTTCGCGCAGCACCAGGTAGCCCTCGTGGTCCACTCCGAGCACCCGGCCGGTCCACGGCTCGCCCTCGCCGCGGACCTCCACGCGCCGGCCGGTGAGGATGTCGCGGTCGCGCCACGCCTCGAGCAGCGGCTCCGGCCCCTCGGCGGCGTGCGTCGCCGCCCAGCGGTCGAGGCTCCCGAGGAACGCCGCGGCGAAGGCGTTGCGGTCGATCGCGCGGCCGGCGGCCTCGCCGAGCGAGCCCGCCGCGGATCCGGCCGCCCCGAGCGCCGCACGCAGCGCCGCGCGCGTGACGTTCACGTTCACGCCCACGCCGACGATCACCCAGTCCGCGCGAGGGCCGCTCGACGCGCACTCGGCGAGGCTGCCCGCCACCTTCCGCGTGTCCACGAGCACGTCGTTCGGCCACTTGATGGCGGGCGCGAGGCCCTCGGCCCGGATCGCGTCGGTGAGCGCCAGCGAGCTCACGAACGCGAAGCCCGGCACCTCCCGCGGCGGGATCGCCGGCCGGAACAGCACCGACGCGTAGAGGTTCACGCCGGGGGGCGAGAACCAGGGCCGGCCGAGCCGGCCGTGCCCGGCGGTCTGCTCCTCGGCCAGGAGCACCGTGCCTTCCGGCGCGCCGGCCTGGGCGAGGGCGCGCAGGGCCGCGTTGGTGGACGGCACGGCGGCGAGCAGCTTCCACTCGCTCCCCACCATCTTGGCCTGCAGGCACTTCTGGATACTCCCGAGGTCGAGATTCATGGCCGCCCTTTGCCAGACGCAACCGCGATGCCAACCAGAAGGTCAACGAAATCGGCCGGTTCCCGATCGACCTCCCTGCCCCGCCTGGGGAGGGCACGCCTCATCGGTGCGCGACGGCCCCAGCCCCGAGCGGCCCCGGTCTCCGTACGTCTCCGTACAATGATGGCATGGGCGACGACCCCCGGTATCCCCGGGAGCTCGAGCGCGACCTGACGCTCCGCGACGGCACGCGGCTCCGGCTGCGCCCGATCCGCCCCGACGACGCGCCGCGCCTGCAGGAGCTCTACGGGCGCCTGTCGCGCCACACGGCCTACCAGCGCTTCTTCTCGATCATGAAGCGCCTGCCGCCCGACTGGGCGCGCATGCTCGCCGACGTGGACTTCCGCCGCCGGCTCGCGCTGGTGGCCGAGCACGATGTGGACGGCGTGGCCGAGCTGGTCGGCGTCGGGCGCTACGAGCCCACCGACGCGCCCGACACCGCCGAGGTGGCGTTCGTGGTCCAGGACGGGTGGCAGGACCGCGGCCTCGGCACGGTCCTGTTCCAGGAGATCCTCGCCGCGGCCGCGGCCCGCGGCGTCCGCCGCTTCCGCGCCTGGGTGCTCGCGGACAACCGGCGCATGCTCGACCTGATCGCCCGCTACGGCGCGATCGAGCAGCGGCGGACCGAGCAAGGCGTGACCGAGCTCGTTTTCACGGCGAAGCCGTGACGCTCCTCGATCCTCTCAACCCGCATTATTCACGAACGGCGATGGCGCGATCGGGCGAGTGGGTGACGGAGCCGGCCCCGCGGGGGCTGCGCCCTGCGCCAGGCCCCGCCCGCCGCACGCGACGACCGTTCCTAAATAATGCGCGCTAGCTGATGAGGCGGGCGATCGCGAAGGCGGCGGCGGCGGCGAGTCCGCCGATCAGCGTGGTGCCCAGCGCGCTGCGGGCGGGCGGGGCGCCGGTGAAGCGCCCCTTGACCCAGCCGAAGACCGCGAGCGCGGTGAGCGTCACCGCGACCGACCACGGCAGGGCACGCCCGGCGCTGGCGGACAGCATGTAGGGCGCGAGTGGGATCATCCCGCCGACCACGTAGGCGGTGGCGATGACGAGCGCGCTGGTGCGCGCGCGCGCGGGGTCGGGCTGCTCCAGCCCCAGCTCGAAGCGCAGCATGAAGTCCCGCCACGCCTCGGGCCGCTTCCGGAGCCCCTCGACGACCGGCCGGCTCTCCTCGGCCGTGAGGCCGTAGCCCTGGAGGAGCTCGAGCACCTCGGCGGCCTCGACGTCGGGCTTCTCGGCGATCTCGACCTCCTCCCGCGCGCGCTCGTTCGCGTAGTGCTCGACGTCGGTCCGCCCCGCGAGATACCCGCCGAGCCCCATCGCGATCGAGCCCGCGGCGATCTCCGCGAGCCCGGCCGTGACGATGAGCGGGGCGGCGTCCACCGCGCCCGTCAGGCCCGCGGCGAGCGCGAAGGGCACGGTGAGCCCGTCCGACATCCCGATCACGGTGTCGCGCACGATCGCGCCGGCCGTGAAGTGCTGCTCGACGTGCGGCGTCGCCGGCATCAGCCGGTCACGGGAACGAGACGACGATGGCCTCGCACTCGGCGCTGCCAGGATCGGCGCGGCAGATCCGCTGCAGCAGGTCGGTCTCGGTGACGATGCCGACCACGCGCCCGTGCTCGACGACCGGCAGCGAGCCGACCTTGTCCTCGAGCATGCAGCGCGCCGCGGTCTCGAGCGGGTCCGCCGGGCCGACGGTCGTCACCGGCGCCGACATGATCTCCCGCACCGGCACCGCCTTGAGCAGCGCGTCCACCGAGACGCTGCCGATCTCCTTGAAGACGCGCGGCTCGAACAGGTGGTGACGGAGGTCCCGGTCGGTCACGATGCCCACGAGCGCGCCCTGGCGGTCCACGACCGGCAGGTGGCGGATCTTGCGCTGGATCATCCGGTTGACGGCCGCGTGGCACGACTCCGAATCCTCGATCGTCGCCACGTTCCTGCTCATCAATTCACTGACGCGCATCGCTCGGCTCCTCTCTCGACGGTCGCTTCCGCGTCCGCCACGCCGCCAGCAGCGCCGCCGGGCCCTCCGCCGCGTACCGCGCGCACCAGCGGTCGAGCCCGTCGAGGAACGTCGCCGCGAACGCGTTCGGGTCGGCCACGCCGTCGGCGCCGGCGCCCACGATCACCCAGTCGGCGCCGCGCGCGCGGAGCGTGGCCTCGACGGACGCCGGGGCGTCGGCGTCCACCGCCTCGGCCAGCGCCAGCGCCGCCAGGGCCGCGAACGCCGGTGCCGCGCGCAGCGGCAGGTCGGGCCGCAGGAGCACCGCCACCCGCACGTGCGCGCCGACCTCGGCGAGGACCACGGTGCCGTCCTCGGCGCCCGCCGCGGCGAGCCCGGCCAGGACCGTATCGGCGGAGCCCGCGAGCTCGAACAGGTACATGTGGCGGCCGAGCGTCCCGCCCGGGAGCCGCCGCCGGATCAGGTCGATCGAGAGGCGATCGCGGACCCGGCCTGCGGGGGTCACCGCCGCGCTTGTCATCGGAGCGAGGACAGATAGGCCCCGAGGCTCTGCACCTGGTCCTCCGACAGCTCGAGCTTCGGCATGTGCGCGCGCGGCCGCTGCTCGGCCGGGTCGCGGAGCCAGCGCCGCAGGTAGTCGGGCGGGTACTTCCCGCCCAGGTGCGCGAGGTCGGGCCCGATCGGCGTGCCCATCGCCCCGACGGTGTGGCAGCCGTGGCAGCCGCTCTCGATGAAGAGCTTCCGCCCCTCGGCGATCCGCTTGACGTTCGGCGGCGGCTCCTGGGCGGCGCCCGCCGCGGCGAGGCCCGCGCCGAGCAGGGCCAGCGTCAGCGCCAGCGTGCGTGGTCTCATGGCGTGTCCATCCGTCCCCGGATGTCGAGCGCCAGCGTGCCCGCGGCGCCGACCAGCAGGGGATTCACCTCGAGCTCGGCCAGCTCCGGCCGCTCCGCCGCGAGCAGGGCGAAGCGGCAGACCGCGTCGGCGAGCGCCGCCAGGTCAGCGGGGGGCCGGCCCCGCGCGCCCCGCAGCGCGGGCGCCATCCGGAGCTCGTCGATCATCGCGCGCGCCTCGGCCGGCGCGAAGGGGGCCAGGCGCGCCGTGGTGTCCTTCAAGATTTCGACGTAGATCCCGCCGAAGCCGAGCATCACCACCGGGCCGAACTGCGGGTCGCGCACCATCCCGAGGAGCATCTCGACGCCGTCGGCCGGCGCCATCCGCTGCACGAGGACGCCCGCGAGGCGGGCGCCCGGCGCCCGGGTCCGGACCTCGGCCAGCAGCGCGTCGGCGGCGGCGCCCGCCTCGCCGGCCGCGACGCCGAGCCGGACGCCGCCCACCTCGGTCTTGTGCGCGATGTCGGGCGAGACCACCTTGAGCGCGACCGGGCCGCCGAGCTCTTGCGCCGCCCGCGCCACGCCGGCGGCGTCGGGCGCCACGCGCGCCGCGATCACCGGCACGCCGTAGGCCGCGACCAAAGGCGCGGCCTCGACGAAGCCGAGCAGCGCCGTCCCCCGCGCCGCCAGCTCCGCGGCGCGCGCGCGCGCGGCGTCCCGCTCGACGGCGGGCGCCCACACCTCCGCGGGCCGGCGCCGGCGCTCGGCGAGGGCGACCATGCCGGCGAGCGCGCCCACGGCGCGCTCGGGGAACGGGTAGCACGGGATCCCGCCGTCCTCGAGGCTCTGGGCGCCCGGGCGCACGCGCCCGCCGCCCGCGAACACGGCGAGGACCGGCGCCGGCCAGCCGCGCGTGGCGCCGAGGATCGCGCGCGCCACGCCGGAGGCGTCGGTCGCCGCCTGCGGCGCCAGCAGGACGAGGTGCGCCGCGTCGCCGCCGGCGAGGGCGTGGAGCGCCGCGCCGTAGCGCGCCGCCGTCGCGTCGCCGACGAGATCCACCGGATTGCCGAGGGCCGCGTTCGGCGGCAGCGCGCGCGCGAGCCGCCCGCGCGCCTCCCCGGCGAGCGGCGCCACCTCGAGCCCCGCGCGCCGGGCCGCGTCGGTCGCGAGGATGCCGAGCCCGCCGCCGTTGGTGACGACGACGACGCGGCGGGTCGCGGGCAGCGGCTGGACCGCCAGCGCGCGCGCGAGGTCGAACAGCTCTTCGAGCGTCCCGGCGCGGACCGCCCCCGCCTGGACCACCGCCGCCTCGAACGCGGTGTCCGAGCCCGCCAGCGCGCCGGTGTGCGACGACACGGCGCGCGCGCCCTCCGCGGAGCGGCCCGCCTTCATGAGCACGCAGGGCTTCACCGCCGCCGCGCGGCGGAGGGCGTCGAAGAACCGCCGGCCGTCGGCCACGCCCTCGACGTAGCCCAGGATCACGCGCGTCTCGGGGTCGGCGGCGAGCGCGTCGAGCAGCTCGGTCTCGGTGAGGTCGGCCTGGTTGCCGAGGCTCGCGAACAGGGAGAAGCCGATCCCGTGGTCGCGCGACCAGTCGAGGATCGCCGTGCCGAGCGCCCCGGAGTGCGAGAAGAAGCCGAGCGGCCCCGCCCGGGGCATGCCGGGCGCGAACGTCAGGTTGAGCCGGCGCGACGGCCGGATCCAGCCGAGGCAGTTCGGCCCGAGCACGCGGAGCGGCTCCTCCCGGAGCCACGCGCGCAGCTCGGCCTCGAGCGCGCGGCCCTCCGGCCCGGCCTCGCGGAAGCCCGCGCTGATGACGACGGCGCCCCGCACGCCGCGCGCGGCGCAGTCCTTGAGCGCCGACAGGACGGCGGCGGCGGGCACCGCGATGACCGCGAGGTCCACCGGCGCGTCGGCGTCGCGCACCGACGCGATGGCGGGCAGCCCCTGGACGCTGGCCCGGCCGGCGTTGACGGGCACGATCCGGCCCGCAAAGCCCCCGGCCCTCAGGTTGGCGAGCACGCTCCCGCCGACCTTCGACGGGTCGCTGGACGCACCGACGACGGCGACCGAGGCCGGTTCGAAGAACGCCGCCAGCGCGGGACGGCTCATCAATCGGCCGCGGCGCCCTTCGCCTGCCGCACGGTGAGCACCGGGCACGGCGCGGTGCGGATCACGCGCTCGGCGACGCTGCCGAGCAGGAGCCGCCCGAGGCCGGTGCGCCCGTGGGTGCCCATGACGATCAGGTCGGCCTGCTCCTCGCGCGCCGCCTTGCCGATCTCCTCGAACGGCACGCCCACCGCCACGCGCCAGCTCACCTTGGCGCCGGTCCGGCGGAGCTGGCCGGCGCGCGCCTCGAGCGTCTCCTCGGCCCACGCGCGCTGGGCCTCGTACACCTTCTCGGCCTCGCGGACGTTCAGGAGCCCTTCCCCGTAGAGCGGCGCCTCGACCAGCGCCTGGAAGAGGACGACCTCGCCGCCGAGCTTCTGGGCGAGCTCGACCGCCTGCGCCTCGGCGTGCGTCGCGCATTCGGAGAAATCGGTCGGGTGCAGGATCTTCATGCCCGTCTCCTCCGCGGCCGCCCTTCCTCGGCGTCCGCCGCCTCGCGTTCGAGGTGCCACCGGAACCGGTCCCGCTCGCCCAGGATCTCTCCCGACGTGCGCACCGGCGCATCGGCGGCCTGGTCCACGCCGAGCGCGTGTCCGATCTCGTCAACGACGTCCTGGTCAGGCGTGGCGACGCTGCCGCCCACCGCCTCCTCGCCCGACGACCACGCCCCCATCCAGTCCGCGTCCAGGTCGCCGCCGGTGAGGCCCGGGCTCGTCTCCCGGTGCGTCGCCAGCTCGTACGCGAGCCCCGCCACCGCCCCGTTGTCCACCAGCTCGGCCGGGCGCCGCTTCGCGACCTGTACCGCGCGCCGCTTTTTCGTCTTCATCACGCGTCCTCCCACACCCGCTTGAGGTCCCGGGGCAGCTGGGTGAGGATGTCCTCCGCCTCGCCCGGCGAGAGCTGCGCCTTGAGCGCCGCGAACACCGCGACGATCGCCTGACGCGTCTCGCGCTCCGAGGCGAGCCCGGCCTCGCGCCGCACCCGTTCGTAGAACGCCGGCCTGTGCATCTTCACGGGCCGGCGGCCTTCGGACTCGCCCTCCCACCACAGGAGCTTGAGCGGGCGCGGCAGCTGCGCCGCCGCCTGGTCGGCCTCCGCCGGCGTCAGGCGGTCCCGCAGCGCGTGGAACACGGCGGCGGTCACGCGCTTGGCGTCGGCGAGGCTCGGCCGGCCGGCCTCGACGAGCACGCGACGGTAGAACGTCTGCGGCGTCATCGCGACTTGAAGGAAGTGCAATGCGAGGGCCAGCGCGGAGCGTCGGGAATTCAACCAGTTAGGCGGCCCCGAGGCGCACCGGGTGAGGCGCGGGGGCCACGGGGTGCCCCGGCCGCTCCCCACTCCTCACAGCAGGCCGACGAGCGGGCAGAGCACGCGCAGGCCGAGCCAGATGAGCCCGGCCCCCGCGAGGTCGAGGAGGAGCCCGGCGCGCACCATCTCGCGCAGGGGCACGAGCCCCGAGCCGAACACGATCGCGTTGGGCGGCGTGGACACGGGCAGCATGAAGCCGAAGCTCGCCCCGAGCGCGGCGCCGAGCGCCGGCGGCACCGGGCTCACCCCGAGGCCCTGGGCGACGGCGATCATCACGGGGACCACGACGCTCGCGGAGGCCGTGTTCGACGAGGCCTCCGAGAGCGCGATCCCCGTCACGATGGCGACGGCCGTCAGCTGCCAGAGGCCCTCGGCGCCGGACACGCGCACCAGCGCTGTGCCGACCGCCTCGGCGAGGCCCGTGTCGAACATCAGGCGCCCGAGCGCCAGGCCGCCCCCGAAGAGGAGCACCGTGCCCCAGTCGATCCGCGCCGCCTGCCGCCACGTGAGCGTGAACTCGCCCCGGCGCCAGTCGGTCGGCAGCAGAAAGAGGAGCACCGCGCCGAGGAGCGCGACCACCGGCTCCGGCAGCCGCGCGTCGAAGAAGCGCGGCAGCGCCGCGTCGGACCCCGCGACCATCGCGACGGCACCCGGCAGCATCCAGAGGGTGCCGACGAGGCCGAACACGGCGAGCACGTTCACCTCGGCCCGGCGCCAGGGGCCGAGCCGGGCCCGTTCCGCGTCGACCCAGCGCCGCACGTCCTCGGGGCGCTCGGTGGCGGCGCCGTAGCGCCAGGCGAGGATGGCGAAGCAGGCGGCGAGCATCACGACCGTGAGCGGCATCGCGACGGCGACCCAGTCGAAGAACGAGAGCCGCCGGCCCGCGAGGTCGCGCACCATGCCGATCGCGATCAGGTTCGGCGGCGAGCCGACGGGAATGCCGACGGCCACCGACGACGCCCACGTGAGCATGAGCATGAGCCCCGTCGGGAACCGGCTCCGCGCCGGGTCGCCCGCGGGGCCGAGACTGCGCAGGAGGCCGACGCCCACCGGGAGCATGAGCGCCGTCGTCGCCGTGTTGGAGAGCCAGAGCGAGAGCGCGCACGTGATGACGCCCACCGTGGCGAGCAGCCGGCGCGGCGTGCGGGTCGCCCCGCCGTGACGGAGCAGCGCGAACGCGAAGCGCGCGTCGAGGCCGCTCTCGCGCATGGCGGCGGCCAGCATGAAGCTTCCGATGAAGAGGAAGATGATCGGGTCGGCGTAGGCGGCGAAGACCTTCGTCGCCGGCGCCACCCCGAGGACCACGGCCAGCCCCGAGGACAGGAGCGCGGTGGCGGCGAGCGGCAGGGCGCCCGTCACCCACCAGGCGACCGCCCAGACGTAGATGGCGGCGAGCGCGTGGGCCTCCCGCCCGACGCCGGCCATGGGCCAGGCGAGGACGGCGGCGAACAGCAGCGGCCCGGCCGCGAGTCCGGCGAGACGGAGGCGGCGCTCGTCTACCGCGCTAGCGGCAGGTCGTCCCGGTTCCCCCACTCGATCCAGGAGCGGTCGTAGCCGACGAGCCGCGGGTAGCCGAGCAGCCGCAGCGCGAAGTACGAGTGCGACGCGCGGTGGTGCGTCTGGCAGTAGGTCACGACCGTCTTGTCCGGCGTCACCCCCTTGGCGACGTACATGGCGCGCAACTCGGCACGCGGCTTGAAGGTCCAGTCCGGCCGGAGGTTCTGCTTCCACTCGAGGTTGACGGCGCCCGGGATGTGGCCGCCGCGCTTGGCGCGCCGGTCCTTGCCCGTGAACTCGGCCGCCGTCCGCGCGTCCAGCAGGGCCACCGTCGCGTCCCCGAGCCGGTCGCGCACCCACTCGGCGCTCGCCACGAGGTCACCGCGCACGGCGGGCCGGTACTCGGTCCGCTCGACGCGCGGGATCTCGGTCGTGAGCGGCAGCTTCGCGCGCCGCCAGCCGTGGATGCCGCCGTCGAGGAGCGAGACCTTCCGGTGGCCGAGCACCTCGAGCGTGAAGAACAGGCGCGAGGCGTGGAGCCCGCCGCTGTCGTCGTAGATCACGACGTGGGTGTCGGGCCCGATGCCGAGCGCGCCGAGGAGCCGCGCGCCCTCGTCGGCCGTGGGCAGCCGGAAGCCGCCGGCCGGCACCGCGATGCGCGCGTCGTTGACGTGCAGGTACACCGCGCCCGGAACGTGGGCCTTCTGGTACTCCTCGGGCTCCGTCACCATGTCCACGATCCGGAGGCCCGGATCGTTCAGGCGGGCGCCGAGCCACGCCGGGTCCACCAGCAGGTCCTGGCCCCGCGCCGGCGGCGCGGCGGCGGCCAGGCCGACGAGCGCGAGCAGCGCGAGCGCGAGCCGCTTCGGCATGTGGGTTCCTCCCCTATTTCCGGCCGCGCGCCGGCTCGAGCATCCTCACGAGCCAGAACGTGCCGAGCGCCATCACCACCACCGCGACCGCGAGAGCCCAGAACGGGACGCCGAGGAGCTCGGCCAGCGTGACGCCGCCGAGCTCGCCGCTCCACACGAACGCCTCGAGCCGCGGGTAGGCCTCGGCGAACACGAGGACGCCCGCGACGACGCCGCCCATGAAGACCAGTGCGTCCAGCCGACCCGAGGCCGCACCCACGGCCGAGGAGCCGGGTCAGTAGCCGCCGAGCGCGAAGCCCGCCCCCAGCACCAGGCCGCCGACGATCTGCGGCCAGAGGTAGGTCGGCTGCACCGCGAGCGCCGCCAGGTCCATCACGCCGAACACCGCCAGGAGGGCGATGCCGGCGGACGCGACGGCGATCGCCGAGAACATCACCTTCAGCATCGTGAAGTCCTCGAGGTAGAAGAGCCCCACGAGCTTCTTCGGGTCGCCGAGGCCCGCGCGCTCGAGGACGAAGCCGAACGCCACCCCGAGCAGGAGCCCCGCGCCGAGCGCCGCGCCGCCGTCGAGCGTGAGGGGCCAGCTCATCGCCACACCCTCCGCACCATCCAGGCCATCGCGAAGCCGCCGGCCATGAAGGCCATCAGGAACGCCCACGCGCCGGGCGCCAGCACGGCGCCGCCGGAGAGCGCCAGCCCGCTCGTGCAGCCCTGCGCGATGCGGCTCGCGAACCCGACGGTCGCGCCGCCGACGAACGCGAAGAGCAGCCGGCGGCCGCCGCCGATGGCGGCCCCGCGGTCGAGCCGCCACGCGAAGCGCCCGGCCGACCACGCGCCGAGCACGCCGCCCACCACCACGCCCGCCATCTCGACGACCACCCACTGGGCCCACAGCCGGCCGGCTTCCAGGTAGCCGGCGATGTACGAGTTGGCCTGGGCGCGGCCGGGCGCGACGGCGCCCTCGAGCGCGGCGGCCACGTGCGTGAACGCCCCCGAGGCACCGAGGCCGAAGCCCATCAGGACGTAGGTCAGGAGCAGCGTCGCGCCGAGCGCCACCCCCGCCGTGTACGGAGACCAGTAGGGCCGCATGGCGTTCATCCTCTCACAGGCGCCGCCCGCCGGCTCACCACACCCGGAAGCCCGGCGCGTTGAAGGGCGTCGTCAGCGCCAGCCGCAGGAGCGTCGGGCCGTAGGCGACCGCGATCAGCACGAAGGCCGTCACGATCCACGGCCGCCAGCGGTCGAGGATCGCCGGGGCGTGCTCCGGGCCGGACAGGGCTTCCGCGAACTCCGGCGGCACGCCCGCCGGGGACCGCGAGACGGCCCACGTCAGCAGCAGGTTCAGGAAGAAGAGCATCGAGCTGAGGAACAGGACCGCGCCGCCGAGGCCGACGAGCGGCAGGAGCGCCTTCCACTCCGGCTGCATGTACGGCACGGCCCCGATCATCGTCCGCCGCGGCATGCCCAGGAGCCCGAGCCGGTGCAGCGTGTTGGAGAAGACGATCATCCCGCCGAACCAGAGCCACACCTGCCAGAGCGCGAGCCGGCGGCTCCACAGCGCGTGCCCGGTCAGGTGCGGGACGAGCCAGTAGCTCACGCCCATGAACGTGAGGGTCACGGCCGTGCCGACCGTCAGGTGGAGGTGGCCGACGATCCACGCGGTGTTGTGGACGACCAGATTGAGGTTGTAGGAGGCGTTGATCAGCCCGCCGATGCCGCCGAAGGTGAACAGCAGCATCGCCAGCACCTGGGCGGCGAGCGAGGGGTCGCCCCACGGGAGCTTCGCGAACCAGGCGAACCAGCCGCGGCCGCCCCGCGCCCGCGCGCCGCTCTCGAGCGACGCCACCACGTTGAAGAACGTGAGCAGGCTCGGGAAGAACACCGCGAACGTCAGGAACGCGTGGACGAGCTTCCAGCCGGTGTGGATGCCCGGGTCCGTGTACTGGTGGTGGAAGCCGAGCGGCGTCGAGAGGATCAGGAACAGGAGGAACGACGTCCGCGCGAGCGGGTCGCTGAAGAGCTTGCCCCCGGCCTGGCGCGGCGCCAGCGTGTACCAGGAGATGTACGCGGGCAGGAGCCAGAAATAGACGATCGGGTGGCCCGTGAACCAGAAGAGCACGCGCGCGAGCAGCGGGTCGGTCCCGGCGACGAGCCCGAGCGACCACGGGATCAGCATCACCAGCATCTCGGCGGCGATGCCGAGCGAGGCGATCGTCCACATCGCGAAGGTGGCCAGCGCCATGAACGCCGCCAGCGGCGTGCGGGCGCCGGGGGTCGCCGCGCGCCAGGCCCGCCACGTGAGGACCAGGTTCAGCAGGACGAGCCAGGTGCCGACCACGACCAGCGTGAGCCCCACGTAGAAGGCCCAGTGCGCCTTGAGCGGCGGGTAGAACGTGAACATCACGGTCGCCGCGTTGCCGAGCAGCGGGATCGCCGCGAGCACGAGGCCGCCCAGCATCAGCCAGAAGGTGCCCCACGCGAGCCCGGCGCTGGCCAGCGGCCGGCCGAGCGCGCGCGCGGTCAGGAACGGCACGAAGCCGCAGATGAAGAACGTGGTCCACACCAGCACGTTGAGCACGCCGTGGAGCGTGAGGCTGTGGTAATAGGAGCGGATGACCGGCGTGTGCGGGTGGACGTCCACGCCCGCGTGCTCGAGGGCCTGGAAGAGCCCGGTGAGCGCGCCCCCGAACAGCGAGACGAAGGCGACGAGCAGGAACGCGGCGGCCAGGCGGTGCTCCGAGCGCGTCATCGCCTCGCCTCCACGATCACCTTGCCCGCCATCGTGTGATGGGCGATGCCGCAGTACTCGTGGCAGATGATCGGGTACTCACCCGGCGTGTCGAAGCGCACCTGGGCGTGCGCCACCTGGCCGGGAAGCAGCATGAGGTTGACGATGTGCTTGGGGATCAGGAATCCATGCACCACGTCCTTGCTGGTGGCCCAGAAGTGCACCGTGGAGCCGGCCGGCACCCGGATCTCGTTCGGCGCGAACGACCAGATCTGCGCGGTCATGCGCACCTCGTACTGGCCCGGCGCGATCTCGACGACGCCCGGCGTCTTGAACAAGGCGCTCTCGGCGACCTTCGTCGGATCGACGCGGCCTTCGACGCCCGGCAGGTGGACGCCCGCGCCGAACGCCGTCACCACCAGCGCGACGAGCATGCCCACCGGGATCGCGAAGCTCGGCAGGATCCAGGCCAGCTCGTACAGGTAGATCGTCGTCCCCCGCCGGTCGGCCATCATCCCCTCCAGAGCTTCAGGTAGGCGTTGGTCCAGAGCAGCCCGAGCAGCAGCAGGTAGATCAGCATGAAGGCCAGCGCGCCCTTCGGGTGCTCGTTCTCGTCCATGAGCCCTCCTTGCCTGGCCGGCAGACGTCGAGCCGGCAGTCAGAGCAGCAACGGGGATGCCAGGACGAACGGATGGAAAATCAGTCTCTTACGGACTACGGACCGCGCGCCCGGTGAGGCGGCGCCGCCCCAGGCGGGGCGACGCCACGACTGACCTCGAGGCCCCTATGACCGCGGTCATACGGGCGGGCCCGGGTGGACGCTACGCTCGGGCCAGGGAGGATCGCCCGCATGATCTCGCGTCACACCACGCTGGGACCCCTGCTCGACGCGCACCCCGTGCTCGTGGACGTGCTGGCGGGGTACCACGCCGGCTTCGTCCGGCTGCGTGACCCGCGGACGCGCAAGGTCATGGCGGCCCGCGTGACCGTCGCGCAAGCCGCGAGCATGGCGGGCGTCGCGCCCGACGAGCTGCTCGGCGTGATCTGCCGGGCCCTCGGCGAGCCCGTGCCCGAGCCCGAGCCCGACGCCGGCGAGGGCGCGGCGCCGGGCCGGGAGCCCCGGCCCGCGGCGCTCGCCGCGCTTCCGGCCTCGGCGATCGTCCACCTCGACGTCCGGGAGGACATCGCGCGCGGCGCCGAGCCGTTCGCGAAGATCATGGGCGCCGTGAAGTCGCTCGGTGGCGGCCGGGTGCTCGTGCTGCGGGCGCCGTTCGAGCCGATCCCGCTCTACGACGTCCTCGGCACGCGGGGCCTGGCCCACTGGACGGAGCGCCACGCCGCCGACGACTGGTCGGTGTGGTTCTACCCGTCAACCACCGTCCTCGACGTGCGCGGCCTCGAGCCGCCCCAGCCGATGGTCGCCGTGCTCGAGGCCCTCGACCGGCTCGCGCCGGGCGAGCGGCTCGAGGTCGTCCACGACCGGCGCCCCATGTTCCTCTACCCGCAGCTCGACGAGCGCGGCTTCGCCCACGAGACCGACGAGCGGGAGCCGGGCGTCGTCCGGATCGTGATCCGCCGGAAGGCGGACGCGGGGTGAGCGGGCCGCGGCCCGCGGCCGCGCCCGCGCCGTCCGCGACGCTGCCGCTCCGCTACCTGGTGGCGGCCGCCGTCGCCTTCGTCGCCGCCGCGGGCGGTGTCGTCGGGCTCGCCCGCGAGCTGGCCGGCCACTACTACCATCCGCGCCTGGCCGCCCTCACCCACACGGTGACCCTCGGCTGGATCACGCTCACCATCATGGGTGCGTCCTACCAGCTCATCCCGATCGTGCTCGAGCGGCCGGTCTGGAGCGAGCGGCTCGCGCGCTGGCAGTTCGTCGCGCTCGTCGCGGGCGTGATCGGGCTGGTCGCCCACTTCTACATCGGCGAGTGGTCCGGCATGCTGTGGGCGGCGGCCGTCGTCGCCGCCGGCGTCGGCGCGCACCTGCTCAACCTCGCGCTGAGCCTGCGCGGCCTCGCGCGCTGGACGTTCACCGCGCGGCTCTTCGCGATGGCGCTCGCCGGGCTCGGGCTCACCGCGGCGTTCGGGCTCCTCCTGGCGGCCGACCGGGTCTTCACGTTCCTGCCCGGCGCGTTCTTCCCCACGCTCCACGCGCACGTGCACCTGGCGCTCCTCGGCTGGGTGATGCCCGTCGTGCTGGGCGTGGCGGCGCGCATCTACCCGATGTTCCTCCTCGCCGCGGAGCCCGCCGGCTGGCCGGGCCGCGCGCAGCTCTGGGGGATCGGCGCGGGGGTCCCGCTCGTCACGCTCGGGCTGCTCGCGGCGCCCGGCCTCGCCGTCGCGGGCGCGGTCGCGGTCGCGGCGGCGGCGGCGGGCCACGCGGCCTGGGTCGTCGGCATCGTGCGGACGCGCAAGCGGCCCGCGCTCGACTGGGGGCTGCGCTTCGCCCTCACCGGCACCGGCTTCCTCCTCCTCGCGACGGCGCTCGGGCTCGCGCTGGCCCTCGACCTCGCCGGCGGCCCGCGCGCGGCGCTCGCCTACGCGGCGCTCGCGCTCGGCGGCTGGGTCTCGCTCACGATCGTCGGGATGATGCTCAAGGTCGTCCCGTTCCTGGTCTGGTACCGGGTCTACGCGCCGCGGATCGGCCGGGCGCCCGTCCCCACGCTGGCCCAGCTCTCCTGGCCCACCCTCGAAAGGGTCGCCTACTGGCTGCTGGCCCCCGGCATGCTGCTGCTGGCCGGCGCGCTGGCGTCGGGCGCGGCGGCGTGGATCGCCGCCGCCGGCGCCGTGGTGGCCGCCGGCGCGCTCGCCTTCGCCGCGGCGCTGGCGCGCGTGCTCCACCACGCCCGATGAGCGCGTTCGGCCGCGCGCCGTTCATCGCGATCTGGGAGACGACGCGGGCGTGCGCGCTGGCGTGCGTCCACTGCCGCGCGGCGGCGATCCCGCACCGCGACCCCGACGAGCTGACGACGGACGAGGGCCGCGCCCTGATCGACCGCCTCGCCGCCTTCGGCCCGCGGCCGCCGCTCCTCGTCTTCACGGGCGGCGACCCGCTGCGGCGCCCCGACGTCGTGGAGCTCGTCGCCCACGCGCGGGCGCGCGGCCTGGCCCCCTCGCTCACCCCGAGCGGCACCGCCGCCGCCACCGCCGACCGGCTCCGCGCGCTGCGCGACGCCGGGCTCATGCGGCTGGCCGTGAGTCTCGACGGCGCGTCGGCCGAGAGCCACGACGCCTTTCGCGGGGTCCGCGGCTCGCACCGCCACACGCTCGCCATCGTCGAGCGCGCGCGGGCGCTCGGCCTGCCGTTCCAGATCAACACGACGGTGTCCTCACGGACGGTCGCCGACCTGCCGGAGCTGGCCCGCCAGGTGGAGACGTTCGGCGTCGCGCTATGGGCGCTCTTCTTCCTGATCCCGGTCGGCCGCGGCCGCGCCGACCAGGCGCTCGGCGCGGACGACATCGAGCGCGTGCTCGGCTGGGCGGCCGACCTGGCGGCGCGAGCGCCCTTCGGCGTGAAGACGACGGAGGCGCCGCACTACCACCGCGTCCTCGCCGAGCGCGGGCGCGCCGCCGACGTGGTGGGGCGCGCCGGCCGCGCCGTCACCGACGGCAACGGCTTCCTCTTCGTGGACCACGTCGGCAACATCTGCCCGAGCGGGTTCCTGCCGCTCGTCGCCGGCAACGTGCGCCGCGACGACCCGGTCGCCGTCTACCGCGGGCACCCGCTCTTCGCGCTCCTGCGCGACCCGGCGCGCCTCGGCGGCCGCTGCGGGCGCTGCGAGCACCGTGAGCGCTGCGACGGGAGCCGGGCGCGCGCGTGGGCGCTGACCGGCGATCCGCTCGCCGAGGACCCGGGCTGCGCTTACGAGCCCGGCACGGCACCCACCGTGGCGGGCGTGACGGCCATCGCCGGCGGCTCGGACGCGCCGCCCGCCGCCACCGAGGCACAGGTCGTGGAGGCGCTGCGCACCGTGTTCGATCCCGAGCTCGGGCTCTCGGTCGTCGAGCTCGGGCTCGTGTACGGGATCACGATCGACGGCGGCGCGGTGGCGATCACCATGACGCTCACGACGCCGGGCTGCCCGATCCACGACGTCATGCCCGCGTGGGTCCGGGAGGC
>JACPCH010000143.1 GCA_016179875.1 Candidatus Rokuibacteriota bacterium
GTGTACATCACGCTCGCCGTCCTGGTGGGGCCCGCGCTCGCCCAGATGGGCATCGTGCCGCTGGCGGCCCACCTGTTCCTGTTCTACTTCGGCATGCTCTCGCTCATCACGCCGCCCGACTGCCTGGCCACCTACGCGGCCGCCGCCATCGCCAAGTCGGACTTCTGGAAGACCGGCTGGACCGGCATGCGGCTCGGCATCGTCGCCTACATCGTGCCGTTCGTGTTCGTCTACCATCCCGCGCTGATCCTGCGCGGCAGCGCCGCGGACATCGTCACGGCGATCTTCACGGCGTCGATCGGCGTGATCCTGCTCGGCATCGCCTGCGCGGGCTACCTCTTCCGCCCGCTCGGCTGGGGTCGGCGCGCCTGGGCGGGCGCCGCCGGGCTTCTCCTGTTCCTGCCGCCGATCCCCGGGCTGCCCGCCGTCACCGACGTCGCCGGCCTCCTCCTGGGCCTCGGCTTCGTCGTCTTCGAGCGGATGGCCGCCCCCCGAAGCGCTCCCGTACCGGAGGCGTGAGATGAAGATCGACATCTTCCCCCACATCCTGCCGCGCCGGTACTTCGACCGGATGCTGCAGGTGGCCCCGCCGGGCATGGCGCTGCAGAAGCGGATGGCCGGCATCCCGGTGCTGACCGACGTCGAGGCGCGGCTCAGGATCATGGACCGCTACGAGGGCTACGTTCAGGTGCTGACCCTCGCGAACCCGCCGCTCGAGGTCGTGGGCGGCGCCGACGTGAGCCCGGAGCTGGCCCGGCTCGCCAACGACGGGATGGCGGAGGTGGTCGCGAAGCACCCCGACCGCTTCCCCGGCTTCGTCGCGTCGCTCCCCATGAACAACCCCGAGGCCGCGGTGCGCGAGATCGACCGCGCGATCGACGAGCTGCACGCCACCGGCGTCCAGGTCTTCACGAACGTCGCGGGGCGGCCGCTCGATCTTCCCGAGTACCAGCCGGTCTTCGACCGGATGGCCCGGCGCGACCTGCCCGTCTGGATGCATCCGGCCCGGCCCGCGACGGTGGCCGACTACGCGGGCGAGAAGCGCTCGAAGTACGACCTGTGGTGGGCGTTCGGCTGGCCCTACGAGACGTCCGTGGCGATGGGCCGGCTGGTCTTCTCCGGGATCTTCGACCGCCACCCGCATCTGAAGATCATCACCCACCACATGGGGGCCATGATCCCGTTCTGCGCCGGGCGCGTGGGCGGCGGCCTCGACCAGCTCGGCAGCCGCTCCGACGATCCGGAGGACGGCGCGGCGCTCGCGCGGCTCGGCAAGCGCCCCATCGACTACTTCAAGATGTTCTACGGCGACACGGCCCTCTTCGGCGCCTGGCACGCCATGGAGTCGGGCCTGGCCTTCTTCGGGGCCGACCACGTGCTGTTCGGGACCGACATGCCCTTCGACCCCGAGAAGGGCCCGGGCTTCATCCGCGACACCATCGCGGCCATGGAGAAGATGCGCGCGAGCGACGAGGACAAGGCCAAGATCTACGAGGGCAACGCGCGGCGGATGCTCAGGCTCCGCCTCAAGTGAGACCATCACGTCACGGGAGATCCGCCCGATGAGCAAGCGAGCGAGCGTCGAGTCCACCGCCGAGGCGTATCTGGAGCTGCTGGCCGCCCGCGGCGTCGAGTACTTCTTCGGCAACGCGGGGACCGACTTCGCCCCGCTCATCGACGCCTACGCCAAGCGCCTCGCCCAGGGCCAGGCGCTGCCGCGCCCGCTGACGATCCCCCACGAGGTGCCGGCGGTGGCGATGGCCCACGGCTACGCGATGGTCACGGGGCGGCCCCAGGTCGTGATGGTCCACGTGATCGTCGGGGCCGGCAACGCCCTCGGCGGCATCATCAACGCCGCGCGCGCCAACGTGCCCATCATCTTCAGCGCGGGGCGCAACCCGATCACCGAGGCCGGCATGCGCGGCAGCCGCAACCGCCCGATCCACTGGGCGCAGGAGTCGTTCGACCAGGGCGCGATGGTGCGCGAGTTCGTCAAGTGGGACTACGAGCTGCGGAATTTCGCCCAGCTCGAGACCGTCGTGGACCGCGCCCTCGCCCTCGCCCAGGCCGAGCCGCAGGGTCCCGTCTATCTCACGCTGCCCCGCGAGGTGCTGGCCGAGCGGCAGGAGAGCCTCGAGTACACCGACGCGAGCCGCGCCCCGCGGCCGGGCGCCGTCGTGGCCGCGCCCGAGTCGATCGCGGAGGCCGCGCAGCTCCTGGCGCAGGCGAGGAACCCCATCATCCTCACCAAGGCCGCCGGCCGCGATCCGCTGGCGGTCCCCGCGCTGGTGGGGCTGGCCGAGGCGCTCGGGGCGCCGGTGATCGACCAGTTCCACACCTACACGAACTTTCCCCAGGACCATCCCCTGCACGCCGGCTTCGACGCCGCGCCGTACTTCCCGGACGCCGACTGCGTCGTGGCCGTCGAGTCGGACGTGCCGTGGTTCCCGGCGCTCAAGGCGCCGCGCCCGGAGGCGAAGATCGTCCAGATCGCGGTGGACCCGCTGTTCTCGCGCTACCCGATCCGAGGGTTCCCGGCCGACGCCACGCTCACCGGCACGGTCAGGCTCAACCTCGCCGCCCTCGCCGACGCCGTGCGCCCGCGCGTGGACGCCGGCGCCGTCGCCGAACGGACGCAGCGCTGGCACGCCGAGCACTCCCGGCTGCGCGCCGCGTGGGCGGCCGCCGCGGCGAGGGTCCAGGGCGACGCGCCGCTCGACATGGTGTGGCTGTCGAGGTGCGTCGGCGACCTGGTGGACGATCGGACGATCCTCGTGGACGAGTACGACTTCGACAAGACCCAGGGCTGCTTCAGGGCGCCCGGGACCTACTTCGGCTCGTCCCCCGCCGCCAGCCTGGGCTGGGGGCTCGGCGCCGCGCTCGGCGCCAAGCTCGCCGCGCCCGACAAGACCGTCATCTGCTGCGTCGGTGACGGCGCCTACATCTTCGGCGCGCCGACGGCGGCCCACTTCGTCTCGCGCGCCTACAACCTGCCGGTGCTGTTCGTCATCTTCAACAACCGCGCCTGGAACGCGGTCAAGCGCGCCGTGCGGAGCCACGCTCCGGAGGGCTGGAGCGCCAAGACGGGCACGATGCCGCTCAGCGATCTCGAGCCCGCGCCCGACTACGAGCTGGTCTGCCGCGCCTCCGGCGGCTGGGCCGAGCGCGTGGAGGACCCGGCCGCGCTGCCGGGAGCCCTCGCGCGCGCGATGAAGGTGGTGCGCGAGGAGAGACGCCAGGCGCTCCTCAACGTGATCTGCAAGAAGCCGTGATCGAAGGGAGACGCCAATGACCGTGCTGGATGCCGACGGCCATGTGACGGAGTCCTACGAGCAGCTCGCCCGGTACCTCGACGAACCCTACCGCCGCCGGCCGCTGACGTTTCCGTTTTACGCCTGGGACGGCTGGGACCGGCGCCTGCTCGGCACGCTCGGCGACGTCGCGGGCGACGCCGAGACGTGGCTGCGGGTGATGGACAAGCACGGCATCGAGCAGGTCGTGCTCTACCCGACGCTCGGCCTCTTCATGAGCTTCCTGAAGGACCCCATCTGGGCCGTCGCCCTCTGCCGCGCCTACAACACGCTCATGGCCGAGGAGTTCATCAAGAAGAGCCCGCGGATCAAGGCGGTCGCGCTGCTGCCGGTGCAGGACCCCGACGCCGCGGCGAAGGAGGTGCGCCGGGCGGTGCGCGAGCTGGGGCATAGCGGCGTGATGCTGGCCGCCGACGGCAGTCACGTGCTCGGCGACGCCCGCTTCCACGGTGTCTACGAGGAGGCGCAGAAGCTCGACGCGATGGTCGGCGTCCACGCCTCCGGCTCCCACCTCGGCGGCGCGGGCGTGGACGTCTTCCCGCGCTTCATCCAGGCCCACACCTGCTCGCACCCCTTCGGCCAGATGCGCCAGATCACCTCCATCGTCTTCGAGGGCGTCCCCGAGCGCTTCCCCGACCTCCGCATCGCGTTCCTGGAGGCGGGCGCCGGCTGGGCCCCGTACTGGATGGAGCGGATGGACGACGAGTACGCCAAGCGCGCCGTCGAGGCGCCGGCCCTCAAGAAGAAGCCGAGCGACTACGTGCGCGCGGGCAAGATCTATTTCTCGTGCGAGGCCGACGAGTGGCTCCTGCCCCAGGCGCTCAAGCTGGTGGGCGAGAACCAGATCGTCTACGCCTCCGACTTTCCCCACTGGGACAACAGCTTCCCGGGCAACATCGACGAGATCAAGGAGCGCGGCGACCTGACCGACGCGCAGAAGCGCAAGGTGCTCGCCGACAACGGCCGGCGGCTCTACAAGCTCTGAGCGCGGAGAGGACACCATGGCGCAGGATCTGCGAAGCTTTCTCGACCTGATCAAGCGGAAGAAGCCCGACGACTTCCAGATCGTCTCGAAGTCGGTGGATCCGGCCTACGAGATCACGGCCCTCGTGGTCAAGCTCGAGCGCGAGGCCAGGCGCCGGCCGGTGCTCCTCTTCGAGAACGTGAAGGGCACCAGGTTCCCGGTGCTCACCAACCTGCACGCGAGCCGCGCGCGGCTGGCCGCCGCCATGAACGCGACTCCCGAGGACACCCAACGCGTGTATCTGCGCGCGATGGAGAAGCCGATCGCGCCCAAGGTCGTCAGGACCGGTCCCGTCAAGGAAGTCGTGCTGACCGGCGACCGGATCAACCTCTACGACCTGCCGCAGATCGTCCACCACGAGGGCGACGCGGGGCCCTATTTCACGGCGGCGATCTCGTTCGCGAAGGACCCGACGGCGGAGACGTGGAACTGCGCCTACAACCGCCTGATGATCAAGGGGCGCGACACCACGTCCATCCACCTCACGACGGGCAAGCACCTCTGGGAGTTCCACCGGATCGCCGAGGCCCGCGGCGAGGCGCTGCCGGTGGCGCTGGTGATCGGCGCCCACCCGGCGATCGGCCTCGGCGCCCTCGCCATCGGCTCGATCGACGAGGACGAGCGCGCCATCATGGGCGGGCTCCTCGGCGAGCCGCTGGAGCTGGTCAAGTGCGAGACCTCGGACGTGCTGGTGCCGGCGCACGCCGAGCTGGTGCTCGAGTGCGAGATCCTGCCGCGCGAGCGCACGCCCGAGGGGCCGTTCGGCGAGTTCACCGGCTACAGCCTGGGCGAACGCCCGCGGGAGATCGTCCGCGTCAAGGCGATCACCCACCGGCGCGACGCCATGTTCCACGACATCACGGTCGCCCACCTCGACCACATGCTGCTCTCGACGATCCCGATGGAGGCGAACCTCTACCGCGCCGTGCGGGCCATGGTGCCGTCGGTCAAGGCGGTGCGCGTGCCGGGACCCTTCACCTGCTTCGTCGCGATCGAGCAGCGCGTGGCGGGCCAGGCCAAGAACGCGATCCTCGCCGCGCTCGGCGCCGACCTCTACATGAAGCGCATCGTGGTGGTGGACCACGACGTGGACGTCTTCGACGATCGGCAAGTCAACTGGGCGATCGCCACCCGCTGCCAGCCCGACCGCGACCTCACCGTGATCACCCACGCGCGCGGCTCCGACCTCGACCCCTCGGCCCGCGAGGACGGCTCCACCGCCAAGTGGGGCGTGGACGCGACCGCCAAGCCCTCGCTCGCCGCCTTCACGCCGCGCCACCGGGTGCCGCCCGAGGTCTGGCAGCGGATCAACATCCAGGACTTCCTGCCCTAGGATTCGTGGCGGCAAACTTCGTCGCGCTGCTCGAGGCGCGCGCCGGGCGCGCGCCCGACGCCCCCGCCCTCGTCTGGGACGGCGGCGCGCTCAGCCACGCCGAGCTCCACGCGCGCGCCGCCGCGCTCGCGCACGCCCTCGTCACGCGCGGCGTGAACCCCGGCGACCGGATCGCGCTCGCGATCGGCAACCGCTGGCCGTTCGCCGTCGCGGTGCTCGCGGGTTGGAAGCTCGGCGCCACCGTCGCGCCGCTCGACATGCTCCTGAAGCCCGACGAGCGCGCCGACATC
>JACPCH010000144.1 GCA_016179875.1 Candidatus Rokuibacteriota bacterium
GACGGGCATAGGACCTCCTGCCTTGTTATACGATCAGGCAAGAATGTATAACGGGCGGTCACCCGGCGCAAGGGGCGCCGCGCCGAAGAAGGGCGCGAGCGTGCTCCCGGCGCGTGCCCCCCTCGTATGCAGACGATGCGGGCGACCGACGAGGAGCGGCAGCCGGAAACGAAACTTCCGCGATTGCGGGCCCGCGCCGGGTATAGTTTTCACGTGTCGCTCTTCGAGCCGATCTTCGAAGCGCTCAACCGCGCGCAGGTTCGCTACGTGGTCGTCGGCGGGCTCGCGACGGTGCTCCACGGGCACGCGCGCCTGACCGCCGACATCGACCTGGTGGTAGACCTGTCCCCCGCGGAGGTCAGAAAAGCGCTGGACACCCTGACCGGCCTGGGCTTCAGACCCCGTGCTCCCATCGAGCCGTTCGCCTTCGCAGACCCCGCCACCCGTCTCCGGTGGATCCATGACAAGGGGATGCGGGTGTTCTCGATGTGGGACCCCGCAAACCCCATGCGCGAGGTCGACCTCATCATCAACCTCAGCCACACCGCGGTTCGCATCGCCTCCATTCCGGAGATCCTGCCGGACGACTGGGGCGCGGGGTGGGAGGCCCACCGGGTCCACCAGCTCACGTTCGCGCTCAGGGCCACTCCCGCTCAGCGGCTGGCCTGGCTCGAAGAGATGATCGTCCTCGCCCATCAGGTGGGCGCACTCCCGAAGTCGGGTGACTGACCGGTAGAGGAAGGACATCAGGCGGTCGGGAGCGCCGCATGCAATGTCCCCGGTGCCAGAGCGAGAACCCGTCGGACCAGTTGTTCTGCACGGACTGTGGTGCCCGGCTGGGAGCCCGGTGCCCGGCGTGTGGAACCGCGCATGTCCCTGCGCAGAAGTTCTGCGCCGAGTGCGGCGCCGCGCTCAGCGAGACGGGAGGACCGCGCGGATCCAGCACGCCCGCGTCCTACACGCCCAGGCACCTCGCCGAGAAGATCCTGACGTCGAAAGCCGCGCTCGAAGGCGAGCGCAAGCAAGTCACCGTGCTCTTCTGCGACATCGCGGGCTCCACCGCGCTCGCCGAGCGCCTGGGCGCCGACGCGATGCATCGGCTGCTAAACCGGTTCTTCGACCTGGCGCTGGCCGAGGTCCATCGCTACGAGGGCACGATCAATCAGTTCCTCGGCGATGGGTTCATGGCGCTCTTCGGTGCGCCGCTCGCCCACGAGGACCACGCCCGCCGGGCGGCCCTGGCGGCGCTCGGCATCCAGCGCGCCGTGCGCGAGCGGCAGACCGAGCTGGCGGGCGAGGCCGGCGCGCTCGCCGTCCGCATGGGGATGAACACGGGGCCGGTGGTCGTCGGCCGCATCGGCGACAACCTCCGGATGGACTACACGGCGGTCGGCGACACGACCAACCTGGCCGCGCGCCTGCAGCAGCTGGCCGCACCCGGGACCGTCCTCGTGAGCGCGGCCGCCTGCCGGCTGATGGAGCCGTATGCCGACTGCGAGATGCTCGGCAAGCGGACCGTCAAGGGCAGGACCGAGCCGGTCACGGTCTACCGGCTCGTCGGCGCGCGCCGCCGCGGCGAGCCCGGGCGCCGGGCGGTGCGGCCCATCGGGTCGCCCCTGGTGGGGCGAGAGGCGGAGCTGGCCACGCTGGCCCGATGCTTGGCGCGCCTGGCGGCGGGACACGGCGGCATCGTCGGCCTGCTCGGCGAGGCCGGCCTCGGGAAGTCGCGGCTGATGGCCGAGGTGAGCCGGACCGCCGCGGGCGGGGCCCTGCTCTGGCTCGAGGGCCGCAGCCTCTCGTTCAGCCAGACGCTGAGCTACTCGCCATTTCTCCAGATCCTGCGCGGCTGGGCCGGCATCAGCGAGGAGGATGGCGAGGCCGAGAGCGCACGGAAGCTCGAGCGCGGGGTCCGCGCGCTCTTTCCCGACGAGGTCGCCGACGTCCTGCCGTACCTGGCCACGCTGCTGGCCCTGCCGGTCCCGCCCGAGCTCGAGCACCGGGTGCGATACCTCGACGGCCAGGCCATGGGCCGGCAGGTCTTCCGGAGCATGCGCCGTCTCTTCGAGCGCCTCGCGCGCGAGCGGCCGGTCGTCCTCGTCTTCGAGGACCTCCACTGGGCGGACCGGTCCTCCACGGAGCTGATCGAGCACCTCCTGCCCCTGGTCGAGACGGGCCCCCTGTTGCTCTGTGGGATCGGCCGGCCGGAACGCGAGAGCCCTGCCGGCAGGCTGCGTCAGCTCGCCCGCACGGGCTACGCCGACCGCTACACCGAGGTCGTGCTGGCCCCGCTCCCGCCGGCGCCGAGCGCCGTCCTCCTGGACAATCTGTTGATGACGCCGGCCGTGCCGGCGCGGCTCCGGGAGCTGATTCTCCGGAAGACGGAGGGCAACCCCTTCTTCGTCGAGGAAGTCATCCGAGCGCTCGTCGCCGACGGCAGCCTCGTGTGGGACGCCGGCGCGCGGCAGTGGCGGCTGGCCCGCGAGCCCGATCAGGTGACGCTCCCGGACACGCTCCAGGGCGTCATCATGGCGCGGGTCGACCGGCTGGACGAGGACGTCAAGCAGCTCCTGAAAGCGGCGTCGATCATCGGCCGGAGCTTCTTCTATCGCGTGCTGCGCGCCATCGCCGACGCGGAAGGCGAGCTCGACCGGAATCTCGACGAGCTCCAGCAGCTGGAGTTGATCCGCGAGAAGCGCCGGCTGCCCGAGCTCGAATACTTCTTCAAGCACGCGCTCGTCCAGGAGGCGACCTACGACAGCATCGTGGCGGAGCGGCGACGCCAGCTCCACCGCCGCGTGGGGGAGTGCATCGAGAGCCTGTTCGCCGAGCGCCTGGAGGACTTCTCCGGGGTCCTGGCCTATCACTACGCCCGGGCCGAGGACTGGCCGAAGGCGCAGGACTACCTCTTCAAGGCCGGGGACCACGCCGGACGCGTGGCCGCCGACGCCGAGGCGCTCGCCCACTACCAGGAGGCGATTCGCGCCTACGAGCGCGTGTTCGGCGACCGCTGGGACCCCCTCCAGCGCGCGATCCTCGAGCGCAAAATCGGGGAGGCGCTCTTCCGGCGTGGCGAGCACGATCAGGCCCTCGGGTGGCTCTCGCGCGCGCTCGCGCGCCTCCGCGCCCCGTACCCGACGTCGCGCTGGGGCGTGCGGCTCGCCATCTGCGGCCAGTTGCTGAAGCAGGTGGGACACCGGTTGTGGCCCGCTCGGCTCCTCGGCGAGGGCTCCGCGTCGGCCGACCCGCTCGTGGAGGAAGTGTTCCGGCTCCACGACACGATGGGCTGGATCTACTACATGGTGGACCCCGAGCGGTTCCTCCTGGGAGCCCTCACCGGCCTGAACTATTTCGAGCGGAACCGGCATCCGGTGGGGCTGGTGCTCCAGTACATGTCTATCGGGATCATGTGCGACCTCATCCCCGCGTTCTGGCTGGGCGAGCGCTATCACCGCCGGGCCGTGGCGGTGGCCCTGCCGACCGGCCATCCCATCGCCATCGGGTTTGCCCACACCGGCTTCGCCGTTCACGAGTTGTCGCTGGGCGAGACCCAGCACGCCCTGGACCGCTGTGGGGAGGCCGCCGTGGCGTTCCGGGAGGCGGGCCACATCCGGGGACTGGGGATGGCGTTGCTGCTGACCGCCTGGACCCTCCAGTCCCGCGGCGACTTCACGGAGGCCTCCGAGTGGGCGGCGCAGATCGTGCGCCTCGGCGAGGAATCCTCGGATCGACAAATCCTGGTATGGGGGCTCGGGATCCGCGGCATGCTCCGGCAACGCACCGGCCTGCTCGACGACGCCGTCGCGGACCTGCAAGCCGCGATGGATCTCGCCAGGGCCTTGCCCGACTACGCGGGCGTCGCGCAGTCGGCGGGAATGCTCGGCAGTTGCCATCTGCGCCGGGGAGAGGTGCGCCGGGCGCTCGAGGTGCTCGACGAGGGCGATCGCGTCATCGCCGAGCGGCGATTCCGGGGCATGAGCGTGGTGTGGGTGCCCCTGGCGCTCGCCGAGGCGCACGTCCTACTGCTCGGCGAGACCGACGGCGGGGGACGGGGCGTCCAGCTCGAGAGGGCTCGGCGGGCCTGTCGGCGCGCGGTCAGGCAGGGGGAGAAGCTGCGCTTCCTGCTGCCGTTGGCGCTCCGCCTGCGCGGCATGCTGGAGTGGCGCGCGGGCCAGCGGAGCGCGGCCACGCGCTCCTGGGAGAAGAGCCTCGCCGCCGCCGAGCAGGTCGGCGCCCGTTACGAGCTGGCCCTCACCGCGCTCGAGATCGGCCGGTCTCTGGGAAGCCGTGCCAACCTGGAGCGCGCCGCCGCGATCTTCGAGGAGGTGGGCGCGACGCCGGCCCTCGCCGAGGCCCGCCGCCTCCTCGCGGGTGCGGGCGGCGCCTGACCGCACCTCCCCGGGGTCGGCGAGCCGATCGGGTCACTCGGCTCCCTGGCGGGGCTCGCCGAAGACGTCCTTCAGCGCCCGGAAGATCTCGCCGATCGTGGCGTCGCTCTTCACGGCCTCCTTGATGGGCTGCATGAGGTTGGCGTCGTTGCCCTCGGGGCGGGCCGCGGTCTCGCGGATCGCCTGGAGGGACGCGGCGAGGCGGGCCGCGTTCCGGCCGCGCTTGAATTCCCGGAGCGTCGTGATCTGCTCGTGCTGCACGGCCGGGTCGAGCCGATAGGAGGCGTGGGTCTCGTACGCCGGCTCCGGGTCCGCGTGGAGGTTCATGCCCACGGTGATCTTGCGCTTCGCCTCGCAGTCCATCTGGTAGGCGAAGGCGCTCTGGGCGATCTCGGTCTGGACGTAGCCGGTCTTGATCGCGTTGACCATGCCCCCCAGCGCCTCGATCTTCGCCAGGTACTCGTTGATCCGCCGCTCCACTTCGTCGGTCAGCCACTCCACGAAGTACGAGCCGGCCAGGGGGTCGGCGGTGCTGGTCACGCCGGTCTCCTCGGCGATGATCTGGAGTCCCCGCAGGGAGATCAGGCTGGCCTTGGCGCTGGGGATGCCGTACGCCTCGTCCATGGTCCGGGTGCCGACGCTCTGCGCCCCCGACAGGACGCCGGCGAATCCCGCCAGGGTGGAGCGGACGATGTTCGCCTCGGGAAGCGAGCGCATCAGGTTCATGCCCACCGCCCCCTGGCTGGCGTGGAACCGGAGCGCACAGGCCGCCTCCGTCTTCGCCCCGAGCTGCTCCTTCATCAGGCGGGCCCAGATCCGGCGCATCGCCCGGATCTTGGCGACCTCCTCGAAGAAGTCGCGGTGGTTGACGATGATCGTGAAGAAGAGCGGCCCGAGCTCGTCCGCCGGGATCCCCCGCCGGGCGGCGTTCTCCACGTAGGTCCTGGCGTTGGCCAGGGTGAAGGCCGCCTCCTGCACGGCGGTCGCGCCGGCCTCGCGGATCTGGTAGGAGATCGGATTGAACGGATGGAAGTTGGGCAGGTGCTCCTTGCAGAAGACGACCGTGTCGGAGTGGAGCCGCAGCGAGGGGTCGATCGGGAAGATGTAGGTGTTGCGGGCGAAGAACTCCTTCATGACGTCGTTCTGGACGAAGCCCGTGATCTTCGCCTTGTCCACGCCTCGCCGCTCCGCCACGACGTCCAGCATGGCGAGGATCACGGCGGCATTGGCGTTGGCCACGATGGTGATCCGCGTCGTGCCGAGGTCGATGCCGTCGAGAATGGTCTCCACGTCCATCAGAGAGTTGATGGCCACGCCGTTGTTGCCCACCTCGCCCGCGGCCCGCGGATCGTCGGAGTCGTAGCCCATCTGGCAGGGAAGGTCGCAGGCCATGTAGAGGCTGGTCATGCCCTGCGCCAGCAGGCGCCGGTAGAGCTGGTTGGTCTCGGCCGGCGTGGCGAACCCGGTGAACTGGGCCGTCCCGTAGATCCGGCTCCGGTACATGCCGGGGTCGACGCCGCGGGTGAAGGGCGGAGTCGGTCTCGAATCGCTCCTTGCGCTCCCCCGTCGTCGAGAGCTGCGCCTGGAGCGTCTCCGCCTGCCACCGCTGCTCCCTCTTCCTGATCTCGCCGTCGTCGCTCGGCGCCATCGGTGTCCCTCCGTCAGAATCCTGAGTGGCCCAGGCTGGGCGACCGCCTCAGGCGGTCTTTCGCGGACGCTCCGCGACCGGCAGCCCCGCCTTCTTCCGCGCCGTGAAGCCCGCGTCCATCTCGCAGACCGCCTCGAGCCCCATCTGCCGGGCGACGTCGCAGGCCAGCGCCGACCGCCAGGCCCCGTTGCAGTAGAAGACGAACTCCTTCCCGGAGGCGAAGACGTCCTTGTGATACGGGCTGTCCGGGTCGATCCAGAACTCGAGCATGCCGCGCGGGCAGTGGAAGGCTCCGGGGATCATGCCCTCCCGCTCGAGCTCGCGGACGTCGCGGAGATCGACGAAGACGACGTCGTCCCGGCCGTGGCGCGCGCGCGCCTCCTCGAGGCTGATGGTCCGGATCCGGCGGAATCC
>JACPCH010000145.1 GCA_016179875.1 Candidatus Rokuibacteriota bacterium
GGAAGGCCGGAACCTGGTTATCGAGCACCGATACTCCGAAGGGAAAGACGAGCGGTTCCCCGACCTGGCCGCCGACCTGGTGCGTCTCAAGGTGGACGTCATCGTGGCGGGGGCGACACCCCCGGTCCACGCCGCCCAGCGCGCCACGACGACGATCCCCATCGTCATGGCGAACCACAGCGATCCGGTGGGCAGCGGGCTGGTGGCGACCCTCGCGCGGCCGGGCGGCAACGTGACGGGGCTGTCCATCGTCAACCCCGAGCTGTCGGGGAAACGGCTGGAGCTGCTCAAGGCGGCGATTCCCCGGGCCGCCCGGGTGGCGATTCTCTGGAACCCCGCCAGTCAGATCCACCCGCGCATGCTCGACGAGACGGAGGCGGCCGCGCGCGGCCTGGGCCTCCGGCTGCTCCGGCTGCCGGCGCGCGGCCTCGCCGACTACGACGGCGCCTTTTCCGCGATGACCAAAGAGCGGGCGGACGCCCTCCTCGTCCTCGGCGACGCGACGTTCTGGTTTCATCGCGGGCGGATCGCGGAGCTGGCGGCACAGCGCCGGCTGCCCACGATGTTCGCGCAGCGTGAGCACGTGGAGGCCGGGGGCCTCATGAGCTACGGCGTGGACCTTCGCGAGAGTTACCGGCGCGCGGCGACCTACGTGGACAAGATTCTCAAGGGCGCCAAGCCCGCTGACCTGCCCGTCGAAGAGCCCACGAAGTTCGAGCTGGTCGTGAATCTGAAGACCGCGAAGGCGCTGGGTCTGACGATTCCGCCGATCGTGCTGGGGCGGGCGGATCAGATCATCGAGTAAGCGACGCCGCGCGCCTCAGAGGTCGAGGGCGAAGCGGAGCGCAGCCTCCAGCTCGTCCAGGCGTGCCGGCGGCAGCTCGACCAGCCTGCGCTGGAGGAGCGACTTCGGGATCGTCGTGATGTCGTCGAGGCTCGCGACGCCGGGGGCCGGGAGGCCGTCCTCGGGACCGAGGAGGACCTCGGTCGGGATGTCGCGGATCGTTCGCGTCACCGGCGCGACCGTGACGGCCGTGCGGACTGCGTAGGCGACGTCGCGACTGAGCAGGACGACCGGCCGGCGGCCAGCGGGTGCCGGGAGCTCGGCCCACCAGACCTCGCCGCGCTTCACCTACCAGCGGTCTCCGCGCAGGCGCCGGGCGAGGAGCTTGGCGCCGAGCTTTCCCCAGGCCTCCTTCTCGGGCTTCCGCCGATAGCCCTCGACGTAGCGGCGGTCGAGCGCCGCCGCCTCCTCACTCGTGAGCCGCTGGCGGCAGGCGCCGCGGATGTATGCGGCGCGGCTCTCGGCGACCCGGCCGGCGGCGGCGTCGACCTGCTCGAGCAACGCGATGTCCATCGGCACCTGGATGATCCGGTAGGCCGCCGTGCTGCTTTCGCCCTTGTTCCTCTTCCTCATATCGTTGTGGAACGTATACCACAACGCGATAGGAGCGTCAAGCCGTGGCGCGGGCCAAGGTCCTGTGGCTTGCGGCGGCGGGCTGGATCGCGCCATGATCGAACGGTGCGGAGCGCGCGGCGACTTCTCGTGCTGGTCCTGCTCGCGGCGGTGACGCTCGCGTGGTGGGCGCCGGCCGCCGGTCAGGGCCGCGGGTATCGCCGGCCGCCCCGCGGTGCCCCGCTCGGCGAGGCTCCCGCCGACGCGCCGCCGGCGCCCGGCGCACCGGCGTCCCCGGCGCCGGCCGACGGCAAGACGTTCGGGCTGAGCGTGCCGGAGGCCCAGGAGGCGGTCGAGCGTGGCGAGGGCCGCCAGGCGCTGGCGTTCTACGAGCGCGCCGCGGCGGCCGCCGAGCAGCGCCGGGCCCGCGAGGAGGCCGGCACCGCCTTCGCCTGCGCGACGTTCGTGGCGATCCGCCTGGGCCAGCTCCAGAAAGCCATCACGGCGGGCGAGCGCGCCCGCGACCTGCTCCGCGACGAGCCGGCGCTGGCCCCCCCGCAGATCAACCTCCGGGTCACGCTCCACGCCGCCCTCGGCTCCGCTTACCAGATGGCCGGCGATCGCGACCGGGCGCGGCGGCTGTTCGAGGACGGGCTCACCTGGGCCTACGCCCAGGGCCATGCCGGGCCCGGCCGTCGGGGAGTCGCCCTCGGCGTCGCCCTGCTGTCACGGAAGCTGGCGCAGGTCGCGTTCCAGCAGCGCGACTTCGTGGTCGCCCGCGACCGCGCGCTGGAGGCGGTGAGCCTCTCCGAGAACTTCCAGATGACGATGCCGGGCCAGGCGCCCGCCCGGGTGCGCGAGAGCGCCCGCCGCACCGCCGCCGAGGCGCTGCTCGTGGCCGCCCGGGCGCAGCTCGCCCTCGGCGACCTGGACGGCGCCGACGGGGCACTGAAGCGCGTCCAGCAGTACGCGCGCCTCATCGGCCTCGCCGAGATGGACGTGAACCTGCTCACGGTGCAGGGCGAGGTGGCCCTGGCCCGGAACGATCCCCAGCGGGCGCTCGCCCTCTACCAGCAGGCGCTCACCGAGGCGGGGCGCCTGAACCAGCAGAACGCGCTGATCGGCCTGCACCAGGGCGCGGCGCGCGCCCACGCCGCGCTCCGCCAGCCCGGCCCCGCTCTGGTCTCGCTACGCCGGTCCATGGAGCTGGTCGAGGCGATCCGGGGCGACCTGCAGGAGTCCTCGCTCCGCAGCGGCTTCGTGGAGAACAAGCAGGGCATCTACGAGCTGGCGGTGCGGCTCGCCCTGGGCGTGGGGCAGGCCGAGGAGGCGTTCGGCTTCGCCGAGCGCGGCCGGGCCCGCGCGTTCCTCGACCTCCTCGGCGGCCAGACGACGCTCTCGAAGGGCCGGACGCGCGCGCTGGTGGCCGAGGAGGTGCGGCTGCGGGCGCGCCTGGCCGAGGCGCGCGCGCTGGCGGCGGACGACGGCGACGCCGACGCACGCAGGACGAAGGACGCGGTGGACGCGGCCGAGCGCGAGTACCGCGCGTTCCTCGACCGCATCCGCAAGGAGAGCGGCGAGCAGGCCTCGCTCATGTCGGTGGAGCCCGTGGTGCTCGCCGACGTCCAGGCCCTGCTGCCCGAGGGCACCACGCTGCTCGAGTACATGGTCACCACCCGCGAGGTCGCGCTCTGGGTCGTCGAGCGTGACCGCGTCAAGGCGCTGACGCTGCCGGTCGGGCGCGCCGACCTGGTCGGCCGGGTGGGCGCCCTCCGCGCGGCGATCGCGAGCCTGGCGCCGCAGGCGGAGGTGGAGCGCCAGGCCCGCGAGCTGCACGACCGGCTGCTGGCGCCGGCCCGGGCGGAGATCCGCGGCAACCGGCTCCTCATCGTGCCCCACGACGTCCTGCATTATCTGCCGTTCGCGGCGCTCCGGAGCCCCGACGGCCACTGGCTGGTGGAGGACTACGCGCTCGCCACGCTGCCGAGCGCGAGCGTGCTGAAGTACCTCGCCGGCAAGGGCGCCGGCGCGGGCGGCGGCCCCCTCGCCCTGGGCAACCCCGATCTCGGCGCCGCCCTCAACCTCCGCTACGCCGAGCGCGAGGCGCGCGTGGTCGGCGAGACCTACCCCGGCGCCACCGTCCTCGTGCGCGACCAGGCGACCGAGGCGCGGGTGAAGGCGCTCGCCGGCGGCGCGCCGCTGATCCACTTCGCCACCCACGCCGAGCTGAACGAGCGCGAGCCGCTCGCCTCGGCCCTGCTGCTGACGCCCGGCCAGGGCGAGGACGGGCGGCTCGAGGTCCGCGAGCTGTTCTCCCTGGACCTGCACGCGCGGCTGGTGATCCTGTCCGCCTGCGAGACCGGGCTCGGCAAGCTCTCGCGCGGCGACGACCTCGTCGGGCTCCAGCGGGCGTTCCTCTACGCCGGCACGCCGGCCGTCGTCACGACGCTGTGGAAGGTGGACGATCGGGCGAGCTTCGCCCTGATGCGCGAGTTCTACGCCCGACTGAAAGCGGCGGGGCCGGGCGACGCGCTGCGCGGCGCCCAGCGCGAGGCCCTTCGCGCGTTTCCGCACCCGTTCGGCTGGGCCGCCTATACCCTCACCGGCGCGCCGTGGTGAGCACGGGCGCCGGCCTCAGGCGCGCTCGCGCAGCCAGCGCCAGACGCGCTCGGGCGTGATGGGCAGCCCGCGGATCACGACGCCGTGGGGCGCCAGCGCGTCCTCGACGGCGTTGGCCACGCAGGCGGGACCCGGGATCGCGCCGCCCTCGCCGACGCCCTTGGCCCCGAGCGGGGTGACCGGCGACGGATGCTCGAGGTGGTCCACCTCGAGCGCGGGAACATCGGCGGCGGTCGGCTTCAGGTAGTCCATGAAGCTCGCGGTCAGGAGCTGGCCGGCCGCGTCGTAGCGGAACTCCTCGAAGAGCGCGGCGCCGATGCCGTGCACGGTCGAGCCGTGCACCATGCCCTCGACGATCTTGGGGTGCAGCTCGCGCCCGCAGTCGTGGACCACCACGTACTTGAGCAGGCGGACGCCGCCGGTGCCGGGGTCGACCTCGACGAGGCAGCAGTGGGCGGCGTTGGAGAAGACGAGCTGCGAGCGCACGCGGCGCGCGGCGTCCACCGGCGCCGCCAGCGGGTTCGAGTGGGCGTGGCGCGCCTCGAGGCCCGGCTCCTCGCCCGGCGGCAGGCCGAGCACGTCGGCGTAGGCCGTGCGCGCCAGCTCCGCGAAGCCTAGCGCGCGGGCCGGCACGCCGCGCACGCGCGCGGCGCCGTCGGCCAGCTCCAGATCCTCCGGCGCGACCTCCAGACGATGGGCGGCGATGCGCAGGAGCTTGTCGCGCACCCGGCGCGCGGCGCCGAGCACGGCGCCGACGTCGGTCACCGAGAACTTGTTCGAGTAGTTGCCCGAGAGATAGAGCCACGGCGTCGTGGCGGAGTCGAAGCCGCGCTCGACGTGGACGCGCGCGGGATCCACGCCCAGCTCGTCGGCGACGATCTGGGCCACGACCGTCTCGTAGCCCTGGCCGCTCGCCGGGTCGCCGAGCGCCGCCCGGATCTGGCCGTCGGGCTCGACCCGCACCATCGCCGCCTCCGCCGAGCCCGAGGCCGCGCGCTGGCCCGTGATCAGCTCGTAGGAGGCGAGGTTGGTCACGGCCGGCTCGACCGACGTGGCGAGGCCGATCCCGAGCAGCCGGCCGGCTGCGCGCGCGCGCGCCTGCTCGGCGCGCGCACCGGCGTAGTCGAAGCGTTCGAGGACGCGCCGCAGCGTGGCCGGATAGTCGCCGCTGTCGTACTGCGCGCCGGGCGGCGTCGTGTACGGCATCTGCTCGGGCTGCACGTAGTTGCGCAAGCGCAGTTCAGCGGGATCCTGGCCGAGCCGCAGCGCCAGGAGCGCCATCGCGCGCTCGATGGCGAAGCACATGAAGGGCTTACCGATGCCGCGGTTGGCGCCCGACGGGCACTTGGTGGTCAGGACCGACCACGCCTCGTAGCGGATCGCCGGGACCCGGTAGCCGTTGGCGATATTGCCGAGCTTGATCAGGTTGTGCTGCGTCGGCGACACGAGGTTCTTGCCCTCGTCGGCGACGTCGCCGACGCGCAACCCCAGCACCGTGCCGTCGGCGCGGTAGGCCAGCTCGACGTCCATCAGGCCGTTGCACGCGTGCATGAGCGCGGTGAGGCTCTCGCGGCGATCCTCGACGAACTTCACGGGGCGGCCCGCCGCCCTCGCCAGCAGCGCGCACACCAGCAGGTACGCGGGGCGCCGCTTGTTGCCGAAGGCGCCGCCGACGTCGGGGCAGGCCAGGCGCAGCCGCGTCTGGGGTACGCCGAGCGAGTCGGCGAGGATCGCGAGCGTGAGCCCGGGCCGCTGGTCGTTGGTCCAGAAGCGGTACTCGTCGAGGCCGGCGTCGTGCTCGGCGAGGCAGCCGAAGGTCTCGAGCGGCGTCGAGGCGTAGCGCTGGATCTCGAAGCGCTCGCGCAGCACGCCGTCCGCCGTCGCGAAGGCGCCGTCC
>JACPCH010000146.1 GCA_016179875.1 Candidatus Rokuibacteriota bacterium
GGCCAGGCGATCTGCACGACCGGCCGGCGGCTCGCCTGGCTCTTCTCGACGTGGACCTCGCAGCCGAACACCGCCTCGAGCGTCGCGGCCTCGAGGACCTCCTCGGGCGGGCCGAGCCGCACGACGCGGCCGCCGGCCAGCAGGAGCAGCCGGTCGCACACCTCGGCCGCGAGGTTCAGGTCGTGCGAGACGAGCAGGATCGTCACCGCGTGCTCCCGGTTGAGGCGGCGGAGCAGCGCGGCGGACTCGGCCTGGTACTTGAGGTCGAGGTGCGCCGTCGGCTCGTCGAGGAGCAGGAGCCGCGGCTCCTGGGCGAGCGCCCGCGCCAGCACCGCGCGCTGGCGCTCGCCGCCGCTCAGGTGGTCGAGCGGCAGCGAGGCCAGCTCGAGCACGCCCGTCGCCGCCATCGCCTCGCGCGCGATCGCCAGGTCGCCCGGGCTCTCGAAGTAGCGCGCGGGCGCGTGGGGATAGCGCCCCATCAGCACCAGCTCCTGCACCGTGAACGGGAACTGGGGCGGCACGCCCTGGGGCACGACGGCCACCCGGCGGGCGAGTTCCGCGTACGCAAGGCGCGCCAGCGGCAGGCCCTCGAGCCGGATCTCGCCCGCGACGGGCTCGAGCACGCGCGTCACCAGGCGGATCAGCGTCGTCTTGCCGGCGCTGTTCGGCCCGATGACGCCCACGATCTCGCCGGGCGCCAGCGCGAGGCTCACGCCGGCGAGGCTCCAGGCCCCTCCCCGGCGCGCGGTCGCGCCCGGATACTGGAAGCCGACGCCGGCCAGCTCGAGCAGGGGCCCGCTCACAGGCTCGCCCGGTAGCGCGTGCGCAGGAGCCAGACGAAGAACGGCGCGCCGCAGAAGGCGGTGATCACGCCCACCGACAGCTCGGCGGGCGCGACGATGTTGCGCGCGAGGGTGTCGGCGAGCAGGAGGAAGATCGCGCCGCCCCCGAGCGAGGCCGGCACCAGGAGCCGGTGGTCGGGGCCGAGCACCATGCGGAGCGCGTGCGGCACGATCAGGCCGACGAAGCCGATGGGGCCCGCGAAGGCGACGACGCTCGCCGTGAGCAGCGCGGCGCCCGCGAAGATCCGCGCCTTCAGCCGCTCGGCGCGCACGCCGAGCTGGCGCGCCGCCTCCTCGCCGAGCGCGAGGAGGTTCAGCGCGCGCGCCTCGGCGACGACGAGCCAGAACCCGGCCGCCGCCAGCCCCGCGAAGACCGCGAGCGAGGCCGGCGGCATCGGCGCGAGGTTGCCGAGGAGCCAGTGGATGACGCCGCCGAGCCGGTTGAAGTCCACGACCGAGATCACCACGGTGATCGCCGCCGAGAAGAACACGCCGACGATCACGCCCGCCAGCAGGAGCGTCTGGATCGAGAGCCCCCGCCCGCCCGCGGCGATCAGCCAGACCGCCCCGGCCGCCAGCACGGCGCCGGCGAACGCGAACGCCGTCACCCCGAGCGCCGCCAGCGTCGAGACGCCGAGCCCGCAGATCTGCGCGACCACGACGCCGAACGCCGCGCCGCTCGAGACGCCGAGCACCGAGGGCTCGGCCAGCGGGTTGCGCGTGAGCCCCTGGAACCCGACGCCCGCCACCGCCAGCGCGCCGCCCGCGAGCGCCGCCGCCAGCACGCGCGGCAGCCGGAGGCTCAGCGTGACGATGCTCTCCACCGACTCGGCGTCGGCGCGCCCGGCCAGCGCGCGCGCGACCGCGCGCGGCGAGAGCGCCGCGCTGCCGACGAACAGCGCGAGGGCCGCGACGGCGGCGAGCGCCGCCGCCAGCACCGCCAGCGTCAGGGCGAGGCGGCGCGCCGGCGTCACCGAAACGCCTCGGGGTGGATGATCCGGGCGAGCGTCTCGAGGCCGTCGGCCGCGCGGGGGCCGTAGCGGTGCAGCACGCTCAGATCCACCGAGTGGAGGCGGCCGGCGCGGATCGCGGGGACGCTCGTGAGCCGCCGCCACTGCTCGGGCGACGGGCGGCCCGCCGTCGAGCCACCGCTCGTCGCGTGGTCGGCCAGGATGATGACCTCCGGCGCGCGCGCGACGGCCGCCTCCAGGCTGAGGCGCGGATAGGCGTGGCCGTCCGGCGCGGTGATGGATTCGCCGCCCGCGAGGGCGATCAGCTCGGTGAGCATGGACGCCCGCCCCGGCACGATCAGCGGCTCCGGCCACAGCACGTAGAGCACGCGCGGGCGCGGGAACGGCGCGACGGCGCGTCGCACGGCCGCGATCCGGCGCTCGATGCTCCCCACCAGCGGCGCGACCGCGGCCCGCCGCCCGGTCAGCTCGCCGATCCGGGCGATCATGTCGAGCATCTCGGCCACGCGCCGCGCATGGACGAGGTAGGTCGGGATGCCGAGGCGGCGGAGCTGGATGGACGTGTCCTCGCGGTTGCCCTCGTCGGTCGCCACCACGAGGTCGGGCCGGAGCGCCACGAGCGTCTCCAGGCTCGGATTGATCATGCCGCCCACGCTGGGCTTGCGCCGGGCCGCCGGCGGGAAGTCGCAGTAGTCGGTCACGCCCACGAGCCGCGCCTCGGCGCCGAGCGCGTAGATCACCTCGGTGACGCTCGGCACGAGGGACACGATGCGCCGGGGCGGCGCCGCCAGCGCGACCTCGCGGCCCAGCATGTCGCGCGTCGTGAACGCCGCGACCGGGGAGGCGACCAGCAGCGCCGCGAGGAGCGCCGGGGCGGTCAGGCCGCGCACGCGCGCACGAACGCCCGGGCGAGCCCGGGATTGGACGCGAAGTGGAGATGGACGTAGCTCATGAGCGTCCGGCCGACGAGCCAGCCCTCGGCGCGCTCCCCGGCCCCGCGCTGGCGCACGCGGTAGGCACAGGCCACGCCCGCCGGTGCCGGCTCGAGCCACGAGTAGTGGAACTCGTGGCCGCGGGCCACCGTCCCCGCCGGGCCGACCGGCGTGTCCGCGGCGAACGCGACCTCGGTGTAGCCGAGGGCCATCCGCGGCTCGCGCATCCGAACCCGCGCCGGCAGCACGCCCACCATCGGGTGCTCGGCCCCGTCGGGATCCTCGAGCGCCTCGGCCAGGTACATGAGGCCGCCGCACTCGGCGTGGACCGGGCGCCCGGCCTCGACGAAGCGCCGCACGGCCGTCCGCAGCTCGGCGTTGCCGGCCAGCCGGCGCGCGTGGAGCTCGGGATAGCCGCCGCCGAAGTAGAGGCCGTCCACCGCGGGCAGGTCGTCGGCGGCGAGCGGGCTCCAGAAGACAAGCTCCGCGCCGGCATCGCGCAGCAGGTCGAGATTCTCCGCGTAGTAGAACTGGAACGCCGCGTCGCGCGCGACGCCGATCCGGACGGGCCGGGTGGCCGTGCGCGGTGAGCGCCGTCGAGGCGCGAGCCGAGCGGCGCCATGGTTCGAGCGATCGGAGATCTCACCGAGCGGAGCCGCCAGCTCGTACAGGCGGTCCAGATCCACGGACGCCTCGATCGCATCCGCGAGGCGCACGCGGAGCTCGGGCGTCAGCACGCCCTCGGCGGCCGTCACGAGCCCCAGGTGGCGCTCGGGAAGGACCAGCGCGTCGTCGCGGCGGATCGCGCCGAGCCACACCGCCCGGCAGGACGCGCCGATCGCGCCGGCGATCATGCGGCCGTGTGCGTCGCCGCCGACACGGTTGGCGATCACGCCGGCGACGGCGAGCTCGGGATCGAAGCGCTCGAAGCCGAGGACCGCCGCCGCGGCGCTCCGCGCCGCGCTCCAGGCGTCGAGGACCAGGACGACCGGCGCGCCGAGCCACTTCGCGATCTGCGCGGTCGAGCCGTCCTCGCTCACCCCGTCCACGCCGTCGAAGCAGCCCATCATGCCCTCGACGACCGCGAGGTCGGCGCCGGCGCTGGCCCGGGCGACGCACGCCGTGACCGCGGCGCGGCCGCACATCCAGCCGTCGAGGTTGTACGAGGGCCGGCCGGTGACGAGCGCGTGGAGCCCCGGATCGATGAAGTCGGGCCCGACCTTGAACGCCTGGACGGCGAGCCCCCGCCGGCGAGACGCCTCGAGCAGGCCGAGCGTGATCGAGGTCTTCCCGACTCCGGTGCCGGTGCCGGCCACCACGAGGATTCGAGTCATCTCACCGCCCGTCTGGCCGCCTACGCCTTGTCGCTGACTCGCGCGGAGGTGAACGTCGCCATCCCGCTCCAGACGAGCGCCGCCGCGCGCGCCAGGTGGATGAACAGCGCGGCGCCGGTCCCCTCGCCGAGCCGCAGGCCGAGGTCGAGGTAGGGCTCGAGCCCGAGGTGCTTGAGGACCGCCGCGTGGCCGGGCTCCGCCGAGCGGTGCGCTGCGAAGAGACAATGCCGCGCGTCCGGCGCGAGGAGCACCGCGACGAGGGCGGCGGCGCCGGAGATGAAGCCGTCGATCGCGACGGGCACGCGGCGGGCCGCGCCGGCCAGGATCACGCCGGCGAGGCCGCCGATCTCGAAGCCGCCGACCTTCGCCAGCACGTCGAGGCCGTCGCCCGGATCCGGCGCGTTCAGCGCGAGGGCCCGGCGCACCGTGGCGATCTTCCGCGCCAGCGTCGCGTCGTCGGCGCCGGCGCCGCGGCCGGTCACGCCCTCGGCCGGGAGCCCCGTGACCGCCGCGGTGATCGCGCTGGCGGCCGTCGAGTTGCCGATGCCCATCTCGCCCGTGGCCAGGAGATCGGCCCCCGCGTCGAGCGCCTCCTCCGCGAGCCGCGCGCCCTGCTCGATCGCCTCGATCGCCTGCGCCCGCGTCATCGCGGGCCCCCGCGCCATGTTCGCCGTCCCCGGGCCCACCGGGCGCCGCACGAGCGCGTCCGACGGGCCGAGCGGGCTCGCGACGCCGAAGTCGGCGATGACGATGCGCGCCGCGGCCTGCCGCGCCAGCACGTTGATCGCGGCGCCGCCCCGCAGGAAGTTCTCGACCATCTGCGCGGTGACGACCTGGGGATACGCGGCCACGCCCTCGGCGACGACGCCGTGGTCGGCGGCGAACGTGAAGATCACGGGCTGGGCGACGCGCGGCGGCCCGGCGCGAAGGACGGCAAGGCGCGCCGCCAGCTCCTCGAGGCGCCCGAGGCTCCCGCGCGGCTTGGTGAGGCTGTCGAGGTGCTGCTGCGCCGCGGCGAAGCCGTCGCGCGGCGGGGCGGTGATCGCGCTACGGAGCCTCTGCAGCCGTGTCATCCCGTCTCCCGACGTCCTTGATGGTGAGCGGCAGGCCGGCGACCATGAGCACGACCCGGTCGCAGGCGGCGGCGACGCGCTGGTTGACGAACCCGAGGAGGTCGCGGAACCGCAGGCCCATCGCGGTCTCCGGATGGACGCCCCCGCCGACCTCGTTGGAGACGAACGTGAAGCGGCACTGGCCGCGCCCGACGAGCTTCGCGAGCGCCTCCGCGTCGTCGAGCACGGCGTCGTCCGGGTCGCCGCGCAGGAGCCGGTTGCCGACCCAGACCGTGAGGCAGTCCACGATCACGCCGTCGTGGGTGCCCTCGAGCTCGGTGAGGCGCGCGACCAGGGCGAGCGGCTCTTCGACGGTGGTCCAGTGGCGCGGGCGCTCGGCGCGGTGCCGCGCGATGCGCGCCGCCATGTCGCCGTCGCCCGGCTGGGCCGTCGCGACGAACGCGATGCGCCCGCGGAGCGAGGGATCGGCGACGGCGAAGCGGCTCTTGCCGCTGCGCGCACCACCCAGGATGAAGAGCGACGACGCCATCCGCCCGGATCCTCCCTCGAAGACCGGTTCGCTGGTGCGCGCCCGAGCAGGTCTCCTGGCTCCCGGATCGTCCTACTCCCCGCGCCTTCCCGGCCCGACCGGCCAGTGGCGACGTCCGCGGGTTTCGTCCCCGGTTACAGTGACGGGGTCGCGGCGGCTTCAACCGCCTTCCCTGGGGCCCTCGTGGGCATCCCGGGCGCGAGCAACGCGGTGAC
>JACPCH010000147.1:0-7111 GCA_016179875.1 Candidatus Rokuibacteriota bacterium
CTCGATCGTCCGCTCGCGGCCCAGCAGCGTGCGGAGCCCGAGGCGCACGACCTCGTGGTCGTCCACCAGGAGCACCGCGATCTTCCGCGCGCTCACGCCCGCTCCTCGGTCGGGACCGCAGCGTCCGCGGTGGGGACCGCGATCGTGATGCGGGTGCCGCGGCCGGGGGCGCTCTCGATCGAAAGATCCCCGTGCAGGCGCCGGGCCCGGTCGCGCATGTTGTGAAGGCCCTGCCCGGCGCCGCGAAGGTGCCCGGCGTCGAAGCCGACGCCGTCGTCCTGCACCGTCACGCGCACCGTGCCGTTCTCGCGCCGCGCGTCCAGCGTGACCCGCGAGGCGTGCGCGTGCTTGACGGCGTTGGTCAGCGCCTCGCGGCAGATGTGGTAGAGCTGCCCCGCGCGCCCGGGCGGCAGGGCGCCTTCGATCCGCGGGTCGAGCGAGAGGTCGAGATCGAGGAGGCCGTTGAGGGCGAGCCCGTGCGCCAGCTCCGCGAGCGAGCGCGAGAGGTCGCTCTCCCGGAGGCGTTCGGGGCCGAGGCCGACGACGTAGTTCCGCACGTCGCGGATCACGACGTTGAGCGCGTCGATCAGCTCCGCGAGCCGCGCCTTCGCCTCCTCGGGCGTCTCGTCGGCGAGCCGCACGCACTCCTCGAGCCCGAGCCCCGCGGCGTAGATGGACTGGATGATCCCGTCGTGGAGGTCCTGGGCGATCCGCTCGCGCTCCTCGAGCCGCGCCAGGGTGGCGACCTCCCGGTGCAGACGCGCCGTTTCGATCGCGATCGTCGCCAGGTTCGCCAGGCCCGCCAGGAACTCCTGTTCCTCCGCGCTCATCGGCCGGGGCTCGGCGAAGGCTACGCAGAGGTTGCCGACCGCGCGCTCGCCGCTCCGGAGCGCGACGGCCACGTGGGTCGGAAACGAGGGGAACGCGGTGGCGGGGCAGACGGCCTCCGGACAGGTGACCTTGGCGCACGCGGAGGCCGGCAGGAGATCGCCCGGACCGAGCCGGAGCGCGTCGGTGGCGCCGCTCACCGCGCCCACTCTGAGCCCGTCGCCCGCGGCGCCGAGGCAGAGGACCGCGAGGTCGGCGCGGAGAAGCTCCCGCGCTTTGTCAGCGACGAGCCGCAAGATCTCGGGCAGGGACAGGAGCGCCAGGATCTCCGTGCCGATGCGGGAGAGGGCCTGGGCCTCCAGCGCCTTGCGTTCGGCCTGCTCGCGGGCCTCGCGCAGCTCGCGCTCGCGCCGGTCGAGACGCTCCGCCATGCGCGTGAAGTGGGCCCCGAGGTCCTCCAGCTCGTCGTTCGTCTCCACCCGGACGCGGTGGTCGAAGTCGCCGCCCGCGATGGCCTCGGCGCCGATGGGGCGCGTGAAGTGGCGCGCGGCGATCACGCCGAGGACGAGCGCCAGGACGAGGACGCCCGAGCCGAGACCCAGTACCAGGAGCTGAAAGGACCAGATCGAGGCCAGCACCTCGGTCTTCCGGTACGCGTGGGTGAGTACCCAGAACTCCGCCCGGTCCTGGCGGGCGAAGATCGGCGCGAAAGCGACGATTCGGCCGCGGAGGCCGGGCTCGACGATCGTTCCCGCGCGCCCCGCGAGCACCGCCGTCGCGAGCGCTCGGGGGAAGTCGGTGAGCACCGACGCGCTGGCGCGTGCGCCCCCACCCTGCGACGGCGCCGGAGTCAGATAGTCGCCGGCGGCGGTCGCGAGCGCGACGCTCCCCAGCTCCTGGCCGAGCGCCAGCACCTGCCCGAGGATGCGCGACGCGTAGAGGTTCACGATGACGATGCCGCGCGGTTCGCCCCCGGCGCTGCGGAGCGCGACGGCGTAGCGGACCACCGGCTTGTGAGGGAGCTCGATCTCGCCGCGCTCGATGTTGAGGTCCATCGGGGAGACGTACACGATGTCCGGCGGTGTCGCCATGCCGTCGACGAAGTAGTATCGGTCGCGCTTGTCCTGGAGCCCCTCCGCCCCCACCAGGAAGTGGCGCCGCCCGTCGAACTCGGCGCGGACGACCTCCCGCCCGCGCTCGTCGAGGTACCGGATCTGGTAGTAGGCCGGGCGGGCGCGGGAGAAGGAGAGGAACGCTTCGGCGACGAGGGCGGCGCGACGGCGCCGCTCACCGGAGGCGTCCACGGGCGCCTCCGCCAGCGCGCGCACCGTCGGCAGGCGGGAGAGGAAGCGCACGTCCTCGCGCACGCTCTGCAGGAACCGCTGGATCTCCTCCGTCTTCATGACGACGCCGGCCTTGAGGCGGTCGCGGACCGCGTCGTTCATGAGGACGTACGCGTGGAGGGCGCCGTAGCCGCCCACCACCGCGAGCGGGACCGACCCGAAGAGACAGAAGGCGACGACGAGCTTCGTCCGGATGGAGAGGCGGCGGAAGAGCTTGTTGACGTTCGGCATCGTCGGGCTCAGCCGCGCGTCTCGTCGTAGAGCGCGCGGTCCACGATCGGAAGCCCGCGGGCGCGCGCCGCCGCCTCCACCCGCTGGATGACCATGCGGCGCACCGCGGGGATCGGAATGCGGCGCAGCCGCTCCTCGGCCTCCGCCGTCCACAGCAGCGTCACGCCCGTGAGCGGGGCGTCGGCGCGCGGGCCCGCCCGCTCGGCGTCCTCGGCGGCCGGCGGCCGGAAGGCGGCGCCGACGTGCTCGACCACGTCGGGTGTGACGACGGTGGCGCCGCGCCGCCGCGCCTCGGCCTCGATCGCCTCGCGCGCGAGCGCGCGCACGAACGCCGGCGCCCGCTGCAGGCGGGCCAGCGCCTCCTCGGTCCAGGGGAGACCGCGCTCGGGGATCATCTCGAGGTAGCGCTGGAACTTCGCGAGCACCATGTCGTTCTTCTCGGTGCGCGCCTGGAGGAACGCCTTGATCTCCTCGATCACCTCGAGCTTCCGGGGGAGCTTCTTCATCTTCGCCTTCGCCACCTCGAAGGCGTCCAGCGACAGCTCCTCGAAGCCGAAGCCGCGGATGGACTTCGCCACCCGCAGCATGGACTCGTTGCGGATCTCGGTCAGGAACTCCGAGGTGATGACGGTCCGCCCGCGCTCGCGCGCCCGCCGCTCCATGAGCTTCAGGATGCCCGGCCGCACGAACGGCGGCGCGTGCTCGACCCGCTGCCGGGCTTCCTCCGTCCAGGTCACCGGCCTGTCAGCGTCCGCAACCATGCTGATCACGTAGTATGCGCCGGGCGGCCCGTCGCGCGCCATGACCTCGGCCAGAGCGCCTTGTCGCGGGGATCAGCCTTCGACGGCCGAAGACGGGCTGCGGGCGACGCCGGCCGCGGTCATGCTCTGCCACGCCCGGGCGAGGGAGCCGCCGGTATCGATGGCGCGGGAGGCATCCTCGAGGACGGTGGCGCGAAAGCCGCGCTTGCGCGCGTCGAGCGCCGACCACGCCACGCAGAAGTCGGTTGCCAGCCCGGCGAGGAACACGTGATCGAGGCCGCGGTCGCGGAGATAGCCCGCGAGTCCTGTCGGCGTCTTGCCGTCGGCCTCGCAGAAGGCCGAATACGAGTCCACGTGCCGGCGATAGCCCTTGCGGACGATCAGCTGGGCGTGCGGGACGTCGAGGGCCCGGTGGAACTCGGCGCCGGGCGTGCCCTGAACACAGTGGTCCGGCCAGAGCACCTGGGTGCCGTACGCCAGCTCGATCGTCTCGAAGGGCTTCTTGCCGGCGTGGCTCGACGCGAACGAGACGTGGCCCGGCGTGTGCCAGTCCTGGGTGAGGATCACGTGCTGGAAGGCGCGCGCGAGCCGGTTGACCAGCGGCACGACCTCGTCGCCGTGCGCGACGGCGAGCGCCCCGCCTGGGGTGAAATCGTTCTGCACATCGACGACGAGGAGCACGTCCCGCTCGCCCGGTGTCACCGGTGGGCCCTCCACTCAGTGCCTCGCGTGGGCACCCGGCAGCAGCGTCTCGATCAGCGCGCGCATGGGCTCGCCGTTCCACTCGCGCATGCCGATCGCGAGGCCGGCCACCTCGCCGCCCGGGCGGATGATGAAGGTCGCGGGCAGGCCGGTGACGCGCCACGCCTCGGAGGTCTTGAGGTCGGCGTCGAGCAGGATCGGGAAGGTGAGCTTCGCGTTCCGGACGTAGGGCTCGAGCAGCGGGCGCGGCGCGTCGCGGTCCACCGACACGCCGAGGACGACGAGGCCGCGATCGCGGTACTCCTGCCAGAGCGCCTCGAGGGTCGGCATCTCGATGGTGCAGGGCTGGCACCACGTCGCCCAGAAGTTCAGGACGACGAGCCTGTCGCCGTAGTCGCCGAGCGCGGCGCGGCCGCCGTCGAGCCGCGGCAGGGACAGGCGCGGGGCGCGCTGGCCCTCCTTGAATTCGGTGACGCCCGCCCGCTCCCAGGGGTCGAGGACCGGCGCCTGGTCGGCGTGGTGGCCGCCCTCCTCGCCGGGCCGGCGCACCGGCAGGGCCCAGAGCACGGCACCGAGCAGCACCACGGCCAGGCCGACGCGCGTGAGATGTTCCCGGCGGTTCGTGCCGGTGAGGCTAGACGCCCAGCTTTTCACGGATGACCGGGCTCTCCCGCAGCTCGCTCGAGACCGCCTCGAACACGATCAGCCCCTTCTCCATGATGTAGCCGCGGTCGCACACGGACAGGGCCATGCGGGCGTTCTGCTCGACGAGGAGCACGGTGACGCCCAGGCGCTTCAGCTCGCCGATCATGTCGCGGATGTGGCGGATGAAGGCGGGCGCGAGCCCCTGGGTCGGCTCGTCCATCAGGATGATCTTCGCCCCGGCCATCATGACGCGCGCGATCGCCAGCATCTGCTGCTCGCCGCCGGAGAGCGTCTTGCCGGGCTGGTCGATGCGCTCCGACAGGCGCGGGAAGTGGTGGAAGACCTCCTCGAGGCGCCGCCGCCGGACCGCCGCCGAGCGGTCGGCGACGGCCGAGAGGCCGAGCTCCAGGTTCTCGCGCACGGTGAGCCCGGGGAAGATCCGGCGGTTTTCGGGCACCAGGCCCACGCCGAGGCGCGCGATCTGGTGGGGCGTGAGGCGCGTGAGGTCCCGGCCGTCGAACTCGATCGTCCCGCGCCACGGCTTGAGGAAGCCCATCGCGGTCTTCATGAGCGTGGTCTTGCCCATGCCGTTCTTGCCGAGCAGCGCGACGGCCTCGCCCGCGCGCACCTCGAGGGAGACGCCGAAGAGGATCGGCGTCGCGCCGTAGCCGGCGTGGACCTCCGCCATCCGGAGCATCAGTCGTCCGCCCCGCCCAGGTAGGCCTCGATCACCTTCGGGTCGTTGCGGACCTGATCGGGCGTGCCCTCGGCGATCTTCTCCCCGAAGTGGAGCACGGCGATCCGGTCGGAGATGCCCATGACCACCGACATGTCGTGCTCGATCAAGAGCACCGTGAGCCCGCGCGCGGCGGCGGTCTTCCGGATCAGCGCGGTCGCCTCCTTCGTCTCGCCGGGCGTCATCCCCGCCGTCGGCTCGTCGAGCAGCAGGAGCGTCGGCTCGGTCGCCAGCGCCAGGCAGATCTCGAGGTAGCGCTGCTCGCCGTGCGAGAGATTCTCGGCCAGCTCCTCCCGCTTGGCCGCGAGCCCGAACGCCTGGAGCAGCGCCGTGACGGCCGGCCCGACCTCGGGCAGCCGCCAGAGGGACGCGAGGCGCCCGGACACGGCGGCGCGGCTCTGGGCGGCCACCCGCACGTTCTCGAAGACCGAGATCTCGGGGAAGATGTTCGTGATCTGGAAGGTCTTGGCCACGCCCAGCCGGTTGATCGCCTCGGGCGGGAGCCCCGTGACGTCCCGGCCGCGGAAGCGCACGCGGCCCGTCGTCGCGGTGTGGAGTCCGGTCAGCACGTTGAAGAGCGTGGACTTGCCGGCCCCGTTGGGGCCGATGACCGAGAACACCTGCCCCTCGGACACGGCGAAGCTCACGTCCGCGAGCGCCGCCAGCGCACCGAAGCTCTTGGAGACGCCCTCGACCTCGAGGACTACGCCGTCGCGCGCCATTGCTTGAAGCCGAGGAGCCGGCGGAAGCCGAGCAGGCCCTTGGGCATGAACAGGACGATGAAGATCAGGACGAGCCCGATGACGATGAAGTACCAGTCCACGTAGGACGAGACCTTCTCCTGGAGCACGATGAAGAACGCGCCGCCGATGACCGGGCCGGCGAGCGTGCCGAGCCCGCCGATCATCACCATGATGATGAACTCGCCGGAGACGGTCCATAACATCAAGTCGGGCGTCGCGAACGCCGAGCGCCCTGGATAGATCGCGCCGCCCAGACCCGTGAGCAGCGCCGACAGCATGCACACGGCCATCTTGTATCTCTGGACGTTGTACCCGAGGAAGCGCGCCCGATCCTCGTTTTCCCGGATCGCCACCAGCACCTTGCCGAAGTGCGAGGTGACGACCGTGCGGCAGACGAGGTACGCGAGCGCGAGGAAGACGAGGACCAGGTAGTAGTTGGCGAGCGGCGTGTCGAGGGTGACCCCGGGCACGAGCTGGGGCGGCGGCACGCCCTGGATCCCGTCCGAGCCGCCGAACGTCTGCGTGTAGCGGAAGAAGGTGAAGACGACCTCGGCGAAGACCAGCGTGAGCAGCGCGAAGTAGATCCCGCGCCGCGCGGTCGAGAAGTAGCTCACCATGAGCGCGTAGAGCCCGACCACGACGACGGCGAAGCCCAGGCACGCCCAGAACGAGAGCACGCCGCGCTCGAGCAGGATCGCCGTGGCGTAGCTGCCGAGGCCGAAGAACGCCGCGTGGCCGAACGAGACGAGCCCCGTGTAGCCGATGAGGAGGTCGAGGCTCATGGCGATCGCGCCGAAGAGGAGCGCGTCGAAGGCGAGCAGCAGGTAGTACTTCGACATGAACGGCAGCGCGGGCAACGCCGCCAGCGCCGCCAGGACCACCGCCGCGCGCCAGGAGGCCACCCTACTCAAGGACGCCCTCCCGGCCGAAGAAGCCGCGCGGCCGCACGATCAGCACCACGATCATGATGCCGAAGATCGCGATGGCCACGCGCTGCGGGTTGATCCAGAGGGTGAAGAGGCTCTGGGCCAGGCCGATCACGAACGCGGCGACGACCGAGCCGCCCATCGAGCCCATGCCGCCCAGGATGACGACGATGAACGCGAGCAGGATCATCTCGAC
>JACPCH010000147.1:7145-11900 GCA_016179875.1 Candidatus Rokuibacteriota bacterium
CCGGCCAGGGCGGCGAGGGCGGCCGAGCCCGCGAACGTGAGCGTGAAGACCCGGCGCACGTTCACCCCGAGGCCGTCGAGCATCTCCGAATCCTGGACGGCCGCGCGCACGATGATGCCGGCGCGGGTCTTGGTGAAGAAGAGCCAGATCGCCAGCAGCAGGGTGGACGAGGCGGCCAGCAGGAACAGGCGGTAGTTCGGGTACGTCATGCCCAGCAGCGGCGTCGAGCCGGTGAACGGCGGCAGGATGCGCCGCATGTCGCCGCCGAAGATCTGGCGGATGCCCTCGCGGAACACCAGGGCGAGGCCGAAGGTGAGGATGAGGCCGTAGAGGGGCTCGCGCCGGTAGAGCGGGCGCAGCGTCGCGGCCTCCGTGAGCGCGCCGAGCACGCCGACGATCACGGGGGCCGCGACCAGCGCCACCCAGAAGGACCCGGTCAATCCGATGGTCGCGATCCCGGCGTACGCGCCCATCATGTAGAGCTCGCCGTGGGCGAAGTTCATGACGCCCAGCAGGCCGAAGATCACGGTGAGGCCCAGTGCCAGCAGCCCCAGCGCGGCCCCGAAGACGAGGCCGTGCAGGAGCTGCGGCAGCAGGACCGCGACGAGATAGTCCAAGAGTCGCGCTTACTTCTTCTTCTTGATCTCCCAGGTGAAGCCCTCGAGCGGGTCCTTGCCGACCATGGCCTGGCCGATCGCCGAGGCGCCCTCGATCCGCGCGATGGGCAGGTTCTTTCCCTTCTGCACCCGGTAGAGGTGCATGTCCATGATGACCTGGTGATCCTCCTTGCGGATGCACTGGCGGCCGATGTGCGTGTTGTCGATGCACAGGCCCTCGTGGGCCTCGGCCACCTTGTCCGGGTCGAAGGAGCCGGCCTTCTCGACCGCCGCCTTCCAGAAGTAGACGGCGTCGTAGGCGCCGGCCGCGATGTTGGCGTCCACGCCGTACTTCTTCTTGAACTTGGCGTTGAAGGCCTGCATGTTCGCGTCCGGGTTGTAGGCCGAGAAGTGGTTGAGCTGGACGAAGCCCTCCATCGGCTCCGCGATCGCCGCCAGGTCCTGCTGGAGCAGGAAGCAGTCGATCCCCGCCAGCTTGTACTTCTTGGTCATGCCGAAGGAGTGCAGCTGCGTCATGAGCCGGAGCGAGTCGGTACCGGCGAAGGCCAGGAACAGCACGTCGGCCCCCGACGAGTTGATGGCGCCGAACCACGGGCTGAAGTCCTTGGTGTCGAGCGGGGCGCCGGCCACGCCAACCACCTCGCCGTCGAGCTTCTCGAGCGCGGTCTTGAACTGCCGGGCGTCCGACTGGCCCATGGCGTAGTCGGTGTAGAAGATGTAGACCTTCCGGCCCATCTTGTCGACGATGTACTTGGCCAGGCCGGTCGCCTGCTGCCGCGAGTCGGGCTGGTTCGAGAAGTAGTACTTGTGGAACTTCGTCGTCCGCATGAACTCCGCGCACGAGACCGAGTTCCAGTGGATCGTCTTGTGCTTCTTGGTGACGTCCATCATGGCCATCGTCGAGCCCGACGACACCGCGCCGACGATCATCTTCACGCCGTCCTGCAGGATGAGCTTCTCGGCCTTGCGGACGGCCGGCGCCGGCTTCGTCTCATCGTCCTCCGAGACGATCTCGATCTTGTGGCCGAGGACGCCGCCCTTGGCGTTGATCTCCTCGACCGCCATCTGGACGCCCCAGGTCTGGTACTTGCCGTAGCCCTCGAACACGCCGACCTTGGAGCCGAGGTCGCCGATCTTGACGACCTTCGGCTGGGACATGGCGGGCGTCGCCATCCACACGGCGCCGGCCAGGACCGCCACGGACAGGGTGAGCCACGTGAGACGCTTCATGAGTTCCTCCTTGCTGGTGTTGACGCGGCCTCGATCAGGGTCGAGAGGACCTGCGCGATCCGCCGGAGCGGCTCGCACAGCTTGGCGGGGTCGGGCGCGGCGCGCCCGACCGCGGGCTTCGCGCCGGCGCAGGGGTTGAGCGCCGCCGGCGCGGCGGTGCCCCGGATATAGCCCTCCGCCTCGTCGAAGGCGAGGCGGACGGCGGCGGAGGTCTTGCTGTCGCGCATGGAGACGGCGAAGTCCACGAGGTTGTAGTAGCGCCAGATCGCTTCCAGGAATTTCTGGCCCATGGCCGTGCGCGCCTCGACGGACGCGGTGGACGCGGCGAGCTGGCGCTCGGCCTCGAGGGCCAGGTCGCGGGCGAGGGCGACGAAGAAGAGCATGAGCAGGCGCTCGACCTCGGCGCCGGCGCCGGCGCTGAGGGCGGCGCGGGTGCCGTCCTCCAGGCCGGGCGGCAGCGTGGCGGCCTGAGCGCGCATCGTGGCGCGCAGGGCCCCGGTCTCGAACAGGCGCAGCGCGACGTCGAACTTCTTCGCCTGGACCGAGAACTTCACCTGCTTGAAGTTCGTCGTGACCGCGTTGTCCTTCGGGGTGTAGGTGCCCACGTGGTGCGCGGCCGCCGGGACGGTGACGACGGGCGCGACGGCGAGGGCCAGGAGGACGCCGATCATCGTCCCGCGACCCGCGCGGCGACCACGATCGCGAGCCCCCACAGCGCCGCGATCGCCGCCCCCCCGAACGGGATCCAGACGAGCCATTCCGCGATCGCCTTGCCTCTCTCGATCCCGTGGTAGGGGATCAGCCAGCTCCACACCAGGTAGCCGAGAGGATAGCCCGCCCCGCCCGCCGTGAGAAGGAGAATCAGCGCCCGCCGGGCGCCCGCGGCGCGGACCAGCGTCGCCGCCACCGTCGTGGTGGCGAGGATCACGAGGCCCATGCCCTCGGCGTGCATGTGGAAGAGGCGGAGCCCCGCGTCGAACTTCACCAGCATCTCGTCGAGAATGCGCTCGTCCACGTCGCGGACGCCGACCAGCCCGTGGACGGCCGGGCGGTCGAGCGCGACGCTCCGCGCCCAGCGCGTCAGCTCCACCTTGAAGCGGGCCATGGAAGCGCCGCCGACCTCGGCGCAGGCGATCAGGAGGACGGCGACCAGCAGCACCCAGCGGGGCGGCAGGCGCCAGGCCGTCGCGGGGTCCGTGGGCCCGGCTCGGTCCGCGATTGGCCTGCTCACGATGCGCGGGGCTCCGTCACGCCCGGTCTCTGGCCGTGGCGATCGCGACGGCGAGGCCGGCCAGGCCCAGGATGGCGGCGCTCCCGAGCGCCGTCAGCACCCAGCGCTCCGCCAGCGCGATGCCCGCCTCGCGGCCGAGCTCGAGGACGGCGCCGGCGTAGACCGCGTAGCCGAGCGGGAACAGCGCGCCCGCCGTGAGGAGCGCGTAGAGCCCGCCGCGGGCGCGGCGCCCGGGCACGACGCTCGCGACGAGCGTCGCCGCGAAGAACAGGACGAGCCCCATGCCCTCGCCGTGCGTGTGGAAGAACGAGAGGCCCGCCTCCACCGCGTACACCGCCCGGTCGCGCACCTCGTCGTCGTACTCGGCGGAGCCCGCCAGGCCGTGGGCCCGGGGGTTCGCCGCCACGCGGGCGGCGGCGTAGCGCTCGATCTGGGGACGCAGCCGCGACATGACGGCGCCGCCGGTCTCTCCGAGCGCGAGGACGAGCACGGCGACGAGCACGACGACCAGGGGCGGGCGCGTCATCGAAGTGGCGAGACAGTACCACACTCCTCGCCGGCCAGGCAGGGGCGTGCTGCCGCGCCGCGTCGAACCCGGCGGTCCCTTGTGCGGGACGGAGCCGTGTGGCAAGGTGGGCGCGCGATGCTGGCCACGCTCGGGCTCGTCAACATCGGCGCGCTGGCCACCGGCGTGCTGGCGGCGCCGCGCGCCGAGGCCGAGGCGCTCCTGGTGGAGGACGGGCTCATCGCGGCGATCGGGAGCGCCACCGCGACTGCGGCGGCGCGCGCGGACGTGGTCGTGGACTGCCGGGGGACGACGGTCGTGCCCGGGCTCATCGACTCCCACTGCCACGTCGTCCTCGGCGACTACACGCCGCGCCAGAAGACGGTGGACTTCCTCGACTCGTACGTCCACGGGGGGATCACGTCGGTCGTCTCGGCGGGCGAGGGGGTCCACGCGCCCGGCCGGCCGCACGATCCGGTGGCGTCGAAGGCGCTGGCGATCGCCGCGGCGAAGTGCTTCGAGCACTTCCATCCGAACGGGATGAAGGTGAACGCGGGCTCGGTCGTGCTCGAGCCCGGGCTCAGCGACGGCGACTTCGCCGAGATGGCGCGCGCGGGCGTGCGCCACGCCAAGTACGGCTTCGGCGGCTACGCCCGCCCGGAGGACGGCGAGCCGGACATCCGCCGGGCGCAGCAACACGGGCTGTGCGTCATGTCCCACAGCGGGGGCAACTCGATCCCCGGCTCGAGCCCGATCAGCCACGACGTGCTGCTGCACCTCCGGCCCGACGTCTGCGGCCACGTGAACGGCGGGACGACGTCGCTCGACGAGGACGGCCTGGCGACCATCATCCGCCGGACCGACATGGCGCTCCAGATCGTGCAGGCCGGGAACCTCCGCTCGGCGCTCTACATCGTCCGGGTCGCGCGCGAGGCAGGGGCGCTGCCGCGCGTGTGCCTGGCCAGCGACACGCCGACGGGCACCGGCGTCATGCCGATGGGCGTGATCAAGACCGTCTGCGAGATCGCCTCGCTCGGCGAGGTGCCGGCCGACGTCGCGCTGGCGCTGGCCACAGGCAACAACGCGCGCGCCTTCCGGCTGGCGGCAGGAACGGGGACGGTCGCGGTCGGCGCGCCCGCCGACCTCGTCGTGTGCGACGCGCCGGCCGCCTC
>JACPCH010000109.1 GCA_016179875.1 Candidatus Rokuibacteriota bacterium
CCGCGCCGCGTCCCGCCCTGCTTGACCGCCTCGGTCGCGCTGTTGAACACGCGCAGGAAGGACACCGGCCCCGAGGCCCGGCCGCCCGTGGACGCCACGATGTCGTCCTTGGGCCTGAGGCGCGAGAACGCGAACCCGGTGTTGTGAACGAACGCCATGCCGTGCGTTCCCGCAGCGTAGGTGTTCCACCCCTCGACGGAGAGGTCGTAAAACGGCTTCGGCTGAGGCGCTCGGCGAACCGTGGCGATCTCCATGCCGCGGGCCGCGATCCGTCCGAGCAGTTGCGCCAGATGAGCGTCACGCGGCGCCACAGAGTCGGCAATCCTGAGCAGATCATCGCGCCGACACCGCCGATACGGGTTGCACGACCAACGATTCAGTTCCGCAGTGCACGGGCCTACGCCACCACGGGCCGAGCCGACGAGGTCGAGGGCCTTCAGACGATCCCGCCAGGGACGATACGGCAGCCGCAGCGCCGTTTGCTTCCGGCTCCCTGAGACGAGCCGCGCGACTTTGTGCTCGCTGGCGACGTGGGCCGCGACGTCGGCTCGAAGATCGTTCACCTGCGGAAGCGTGCAAAGCTGGACCGTGAAAACGTCCCGCTTGCCCTTGCCACGCGGCGGCTTCGTTGTGAGCGAGGGCTGATAGCCGAGGAGGGCCATCAGCCCCGCCAGATCCTCCGCCATCTCTCGACTCACCGTCGAATAGGAGGGGCTGCCGTCGGCAGCGACGTAGCCGTCGCTGTCGATGAGACCGCCGACGAAGGCGCGGACAACGGACAGCGGCGACTTGGCGACGGTCTCGGGAATCCGAACCCTCGCGTCCTTGGCGCCGATCTTCTCGAGCCCGCAGGCCTCGAGCATGTCGAGCACGAAGCGCTGTGTGAGCGTCGCGACGCTGAGGACTCCTCGGCCGTCACGTTGGATCCTGACGTCGATGCCGCGCTCGGCCAGGACCCGTCGAGCTTTGTCGAGGACATCAGGCTCGCCCGAGAACCACCGGAGCCGGTACTGGCGAAGTGCCGGAACGTACCCGAACGATCCGTCACCGAGGGTGAACCCCACGAGCCACCCGAGGGATTCGTCGATGACGAGGCTCCCTGCACGCTGGCAGGCCGTGTACGGCCAGTACGCGTCAGGGCGCGCGGGGCCCAGGATGACATCGCCGGAAACCAGTTCGTCGGCCCGAACCGCTACGAGGCCCTCGGGCCTCACGACCATGAAGGGATGCCATGCGCTCGTTTGAATCTGCGTGCCCTGCCGGGTCCCGACGAGCACCTGACGCTCGGCCGGGACGTCGAATCGCCACACGTGGGTCACATGGCGAAGCCCCGTCTCGCCCGTCGCGGGATCCATCGAGACCGTGGAGATCTTCAGGTCACGCACGTCGAAAGCGGTTCCGGTGCCGTTCCGCTCCCCGGTACGGCCATCGGCGGTTGCCCGATTCACGAGGACCTCGATGGGCTCCAGTCCGCAGAACGTTGTCCAGACTCGTGTATCCCCGGCGATACACCCGCCGCCGGACTTGTGGATGATGGCGGCCGCCTTGACGGAGTCGAAGATCTCCTCCATCGAGTCGCCCACCGGCAGCACGTAGCAGGCGGAGTACTGCAGGCCGTTGCCCTTGCCCGCGTTCATGAGGGTCGGCGAGTTCGGCAGGAAGTAGCCGTCCACCATCACGTCGTAGTAGGCGTTGGCGATCTCGGTCACCGCCGCCTGGCTCCGCCCGTAGCGCGCCTCGCCCGCCGCGATGGACTGGGCCACCCGCCAGCACATCTCCTCGGGCGTCTCGATCACCTCGCCCCCCTGGCGGGTCAGATAGCGCTCCCGGAGCACCCGGAGCGCGGGCTCGGTCCACTGGCCGACCTTCGATGGGCGGGTCTCAGAGAGCATACGGTGCCTCCTTCGTGTCAGGACCGCCGGCCGGAACGAGGCCGTAAATCAGACGCTTGCCTGTCAGGACGATCAAATGCTACCCTCCCATATGTTGTGGTGAGCGGGAATCTACCACGCAGAATCTAGTGATCGTCAAGAAAAAAGGTATCCACCGGCCGTCCACCGGCTATCCACGGATTCGGGGAGTCCCGGTGACGGGTTCACGGAAAGGCGACGTGCTATGCTCGGGGCCCAGATGAGGGCGCTGCTGACGATCGTCGCGCTGGCTGCGGTCGCGTTCGACCCCGCGACCGGTCTGGCGCAGGCGCCGACGCCGGCGCCGTCCGAGCCCGCCGCCCAGGCGTCGCAACCCGCCGCCCCGAGGCCGGCGCCGCCGAGCGTGGCCGGGCGGGTCCTGACGCTCGACGAGGCGATCGCGATCGCGCTCGACACCCAGCCCAACATCCAGGCGCGCCTCTCCGACTACGCGGCCGCGCAGTTCCGGGTGGACCAGGCGCTCTCCCCGCTCCTGCCCCAGCTCACGGGCACCTGGAACGCCGCGCGCGCCCAGAACGTCACCGGCTCGCCCGGCACCTCTCTCGGCACCGCGGTCACCCGCACGCGGACGTTCTGGACCGACACGACGCTGGCCCGCGTCACGGGCTCGCAGCTCCTCTTCGACTTCGGCAAGACCCTGGCGGCGACCGACGTGGCCCGGCGCAACGCCGACGTCAGCCTCGAGGACGTCGAGCTCCAGCGGCAGCTCATCACGCTGGCCGTCAAGGAGGCCTACACCAACATCAACTTCGCCCAGCGGCTCATCAAGGTGAACCAGCAGGCCCTCGAGCGGGCGGACCTGAACCTCCGCTCGGCCCGCGGCTTCTTCGAGGTGGGCACCCGGCCCAAGAGCGACGTGACGCGCGCCGAGGTGGACGTGGCGAACGCGCGGCTGGGCGTGATCCAGGCGCGGAACGCCGAGCGCGTCGCGCGCGTCGCGCTCAACGTGGCGATGGGCATCGCCGCCGACACGCCGACCCAGGTCCAGGATAACCTCCAGTACCAGCAGGTCGGCTTCGAGCGCCCCCAGCTCCTCGCCGAGGCGCTCCGCCAGCGGCCGGAGTACAAGCAGGAGAAGCTGAAGGTGGACGCCGCCCAGGCGTTCGTCCGGCAGACCCTCCGCAACTTCTTCCCCGACATCACGGCGGGCGGGTTCTACGGCGCGCAGCGGGCCGACATGAACGAGGTGTGGGAGCTCAACGTCGGCCTCACCTGGTCGATCTTCGACGGCGGCAACCGCATCGCCCGGTACCGCGAAGCCAGGGCCGCCTACGACGCGGCGCAGGCGCGCGTCAAGGCCAAGGAGCTCGACATCTCGCGCGAGGTCGAGCAGACGCAGCTCTCGCTCGCCGAGACCGAGGAACGGATCCAGGCGGCGCAGGCGGCCGTCGCCTCGGCGCAGGAGAACTTCCGCCTCGCCCAGGGCCGCTTCGACGCCGGCGTGGGCACGATCCTCGAGCTGACCGACGCCCAGCTGGCCCTGACCCAGGCCCAGAACACCGAAGCCCAGGCGCTCGCCGATTACCGCATCGCGATCGCGCGTCTCGAGCGCGCCCTCGGCCGCCGCTAGCCGCCGCCGAAATACGGCGCTCCCGGGGGCCGTCTAACCCGTGATGAAGCGGATCCTCTCCCTCCTGGTGGTGGCGGCGCTCGTCGGTGGCGGGGTCTGGGCGTACTTCTACACCCAGAGCCGCGGCAACGCCCTGAAGTACCGCCTGGCGCGCGTCGAGCGCGGCCCCCTCACCGCCGCCGTCTCGGCCACCGGCAACCTGAACGCGGTGATCACGGTCCAGGTCGGCAGCCAGATCTCCGGGCAGATCAAGGAGCTCCTGGCCGACTTCAACTCGATCGTCCGCAAGGGCCAGGTCATCGCGCGCATCGACCCCGAGATCTTCAACGCCAAGGTCGGCCAGGCGCGGGCCGAGGTCGACGCGGCGGCGGCCGCGGTGCTGAACCAGCAGGCGCAGCTCGAGCGCGCGCGGGCCGACGTCGAGAACGCCCGCGCGGCCCACGCGGAAGCGCGGGCCCAGACCGCCAAGGCCCAGGTGGCGGTCCTCGACGCGAAGCGCGACCTCGACCGGAAGACCGCGCTCTTCCAGCGCCAGCTCATCGCCAAGAGCGATCTGGACACCGCGCAGGCCGCCTCCGACTCCGCCCAGGCCCAGCACGACTCGGCGCGCGCCAAGGAGCAGGCGATGGCGGCGGCCATCGTGTCGGCGGCCGCACAGCTGCGGGTCATGGAGGCCATGCTCCAGTCGGCCCGGGCCCAGGTGAAGCAGAAGCAGGCCGCGCTCCAGCAGGCCCAGGTGGACCTCGACCACACGACGATCCGCGCCCCGGTGGACGGCGTCGTCGTCTCCCGCGCGGTGGACGTCGGCCAGACGGTCGCCGCGAGCCTGCAGGCGCCGGTGCTCTTCACGATCGCCCAGGACCTGACGAAGATGCAGGTCGAGACGAGCGTGGACGAGGCCGACATCGGGCGCATCAAGCTCGACGACCGCGCGACGTTCACGGTGGACGCCTTCCCGGGCGAGGCCTTCTCGGGCGCCGTCGTCCAGATCCGCAAGGCCGCGCAGGTCGTCCAGAACGTCGTCACCTACACCGTGGTCGTCGCCGTCCAGAACCCCTCGGGCCGGCTCCTGCCCGGCATGACGGCGAACGTGAAGCTCGTCGTCGCCGAGAAGCCGAGCGTGCTCAAGGTCCCGAACGCCGCCCTGCGCTTCCGTCCGGCGGGCGTGGAGGGCCCGGCGGCCACGGCGCCGGCCCCGGGCCGCGCGCCCGGCGGCGCCCCGGTGGGCGGACGGGGCGTCGGGCCCGCCGGCGCGGGCGCGGGGCGCGGCGCGCTCCCGGGCCGCGTGTTCGTCCAGGGGCCCGACGGCAGGCCCGTCGCCGTGACGCTCGTCCTGGGCCTGACCGACGGCACGGCGACCGAGGTCCTGCGCGGCGAGCTCAAGGAAGGCCAGGAGGTCATCGTCGGCCTGGCCGGCGCGGGCGGCGGCCGCCCGGGGCCGGGCGGCGCCGCCCCCGCCGGGCCGCGGCTCAGGCTCTGAGGATGGCCCCGCCGATCATCGCCACCGAGGGGCTCACGAAGGACTACCGCCTCGGGCCGCACACCGTCCACGCGCTGCGGGGCGTGAGCGTGACCATCGAGCGGGGCGAGTTCGTCGCCGTCATGGGGCCCTCGGGCTCGGGCAAGTCCACCTTCATGAACCTGCTCGGCTGTCTCGACACGCCGACCTCCGGCCGCTACGTGCTCGACGGCGAGGACGTGGCGGGCCTCTCGCCGGACGCGCTCGCGCGCATCCGGAATCTCAAGATCGGCTTCGTCTTCCAGCAGTTCAACCTGCTCGCGCGGACGACCGCCCTCGAGAACGTCGAGCTCCCCCTGCTCTACGCGGGCCTGCCGGCCCGGGTGCGGCGGGCGCGGGCCCGTGACCGCCTGGCCGCGGTGGGCCTGGCCGACCGCGCGGAGCATCACCCCAGCCAGCTGTCCGGCGGCCAGCAGCAGCGCGTCGCGATCGCGCGCTCGCTCGTGAACGACCCCGCCGTCGTCCTCGCCGACGAGCCCACCGGCAACCTCGACACCCGGACCAGCGTCGGGCTGCTCGCCCTCTTGCAATCGCTCAACCGCGAGGGGCTCACGATCGTGCTCGTCACCCACGAGCCCGACATCGCCGCCTACGCGAGCCGCGTCCTCAGCTTCCGCGACGGCCGGCTGCGCGCCGACGAGCGCGTCGCCGCGCCGCTCGACGCCGCCACCGCGCTGGCGTCCACGCCCGACGAGGAGGAGGCGGCATGAACGTCTGGCAGAGCGTCCGGATCGCCACGCGCTCGCTGCGGGTGAACATGCTCCGGAGCGCGCTCACCATGCTCGGCATCATCATCGGCGTCAGTGCCGTCATCGCCATGGTGGGCGTCGGCGCCGGCGCCCAGGCGCGGGTGGCCGAGCAGATCCAGAGCCTCGGCTCGAACCTCATCATCGTGCTGTCGGGCAGCACGACCTCGAGCGGCGTGCGGGCCGGGCATGGCAGCCAGCTCACGATCACCGAGGACGACGCCGCCGCGATCGCCCGCGAGGTCGCGGGCGTCCAGGTCGCGGCGCCGGCGGTCCGCGGCGTCGCCCAGGTGGTGTACGGCAACCTCAACTGGTCCACGGTGGTCCAGGGCGTGACGTCCGTCTACAACGAGGCGCGCGACTGGCCCGTCGTCGCCGGCCGGTCGGTCAACCCCGAGGACCAGGATGGGGCCACCAAGGTCGCCGTCCTCGGCCAGACGACGGCGGAGAACCTCTTCGGCGGCGTCGACCCGCTCGACCAGATCATCCGCATCAAGAAGGTTCCCTTCACCGTCGTCGGCACGCTCGCCCGCAAGGGGCAGTCCTCCTGGGGCCAGGACCAGGACGACGTCATCCTGATCCCGCTCTCGACGGCCAAGAAGAAGGTGCTGGGGGTGAGCCAGGCCAACCCGCGCTCGGTCGGCTCGATCTCCATCAAGGTCCGGCCCGACGAGGACATGGCCGAGGCGGAGGCGCAGATCCGTGCGCTCCTGCGCCAGCGTCACCGCCTGCAGCCGTTCCAGGACGACGACTTCTGGCTCCGGAACCTCTCCGAGGTCCTCCAGACCCAGGAGGAGTCCTCGCGGGTGATGACGTATCTCCTGGCGGCGATCGCGTCGGTCTCGCTGCTGGTGGGCGGCATCGGCATCATGAACATCATGCTGGTCTCGGTCACCGAGCGCACCCGCGAGATCGGCCTGCGCATGGCGGTCGGCGCGCGGCGCCGGCACATCCTGCTCCAGTTCCTGATCGAGGCGGTCACGCTCTCGCTCATCGGCGGGATCATCGGGATCGCCCTGGGCGTCGGCGGCTCGCACGCCATCAGCTACTTCGCCGAGTGGCGGACGCTCGTCGCGCCCGGCTCGATCGTGCTCGCCTTCGGCTTCGCCGCCGGGATCGGGATCTTCTTCGGCTTCTACCCCGCCCGCAAAGCTTCGCGCCTGGACCCGATCGAAGCGCTCCGCTACGAGTAGGGCGCCGGACGGGTGGGGCGCGGGTCGCCCCCCTCGACCACGCCAGCACTCGATACGCGGAGTCGGAGACCGACGCTCGTGGCGAAACGATGCCCAGAAGATACGGGTCTCGGAGGGCCCCCCGGCCCCACCCCGTCGCGTCCTGCTTCTCGGACCGATGCCGTCAGTCTTTGGGCAATCCGAGGACGCGCTCGGCGACGATGTTGCGGTTGATCTCGGAGGTGCCGGCGGCGATGGTGTCGCCCCGGGAGCGCAGGAAGCGCTGCTGCCAGTAGCCGTCCTCGACGGCGCGGGCGCCCCCCTGGGTGAGCTGCGCGTACGGCCCCTCGATGTCCAGCATCAGCTCGAGGGCCCGCTGGACGGCCTCGCTCCAGAAGAGCTTGGCCGCCGAGCCCTCGGCGCCCGGCGGCTCGCCCCGCAGCATCCGCGTCAGGGCCCGGAGGTTCGAGAACCGGAGCGCCTCGCCGTCGATCACGAGCTGGGCCAGGCGCTGGCGGATCACCGGATCGGCGGAGGCCGCCCCCGCGCCGCGCGGTGTCGCGCGCGCGAGGTCCAGCGCGGCGTCGATCGCGTGGCGCAGGTGGAGCTGGCGTGAGATCGTCCGCGGGCCGCGCTCGAACATCAGCGTCGTGATCGCGACCTCCCAGCCGCCGTTGACGCGGCCGACCACGTTCTCGGCGGGCACGCGCACGCCGTCGAAGAACATCTCGTTGAACTCGGGCTCGCCACTGATCTGCCGGAGCGGCCGCACCGTGACGCCGGGGGCGCGCATGTCCACCAGGAAGAACGTCAGGCCCTTGTGCTTCGGCGCGGCCGGATCCGTGCGGGCCAGGAGGATGCACCACTCGGCGTACTGGGCGTAGGTCGTCCACACCTTCTGGCCGCTGACGACGAAGTGGCCGTTCTCGCGGGCGGCGCGGGTCTGGAGCGCCGCGAGGTCGGAGCCCGCGTCCGGCTCCGAGAAGCCCTGGCAGAAGACCTGCTCGGCCGAGAGGATCTGCGGCAGGTGCGCGCGCTTCTGGGCGTCGGTGCCGTGGGCGATGAGCGCCGGGCCGGCCATGTCGAGGCCGATCACGTTGGGCAGCTCGGGGGCGCGGGCCCGGGCGATCTCCTCGTAGAAGATCGCCTGCTGCATGATCGTGGCGCCGCGGCCGCCGTACTCGCGCGGCCAGGAGAGGCCGATGTAGCCGGCGTCGAAGAGGCGCCGCTGCCACTCGCGGAGGAACGCGAACATCGCGTCCTGGGACGCGAACCGCCGCCGCATCCTCGCCCAGTCTTCCCGCCAGTGCTCGGCCAGCCAGGCGCGGAGCCCGTCGCGGAACGCGAGGTCGTCGCTCGTGAGATTGAAGTGCATGATCCCGCCGGGTCCTTTGCTATGTTCTAGCGGCGATGGCCCGCGCGCGTCCACCGAAATCGCGAGGCACGCCGACGACGCCGGCCGAGAAGACCCTCCTGGCGCTCGCCCGCGAGTTGACCGCGGCGGCCCGCCACCCGCCGCCCGGCGCCACGCCGCTCGGCGCCGCGCTCGAGCGGCTCGCCGCCGCCTGCGCCCCCGGCGCGCCGCTCGCCGCCGAGGTCCGCCGCGCCTGGCTCGAGAGCCGCCGCGACAAGACCGCCGCGCTCGCCCTCGCCTGGGCGCGCGAGCAGACGCGGCTCGCCCTCGAGGAGGCGATCGAGCTGACGCCGGCCCCGCGGCGCGGGCGCCTTCCGGCCAGCCCCGACACGCTCGCCTGGCTCCTGCTGGCCGCGTGCGAGGCGATCGCCCACGAGCCGCCGGCCGCCGCGGCCGACCGCGTGCGCACCCTGCGCGAGCTCACCGCGGGCGCCGGCCCCGCGGGCTGAGGGCCTCGAGCGCCCCGAAGTGAAGCCCAGCGTTATGTGGCGGCCCAGAGCCGGAGCCTCCAGTTTTCGGTAGCGTCCCGCGGGAACTACCGCGGCGCGGCACCTCTCGGAGGACTCACGATAGGACAGGTCCCTGGGTTTCCCGCCCGGCCGACGGCGTCGGGAGAATTGACGATGGTCAGAGAACCTTCAACTCTGGCCAGTCGAGCGCGTACCCGAGCGCCCGCTTCACCTCACGGTGGTGGTCATCCGGGAGCGTTCCCAGGAGATCGCCGATCCGAACCTTGGCGACGACGTGGACGTTGTCGACGTTGACAACCGACGGCCGAGCCAGCCCCTCGCGGCGTCCCAGCGGAACCTCCTGTGGGATCCCTCGAACGGTGGTCGTGACCTCCGCGACGATGACCTTGGCGAGGTAGGCATACGCCGGAGTGCGCGTGAGCAGCAGGACGGGGCGCCGCCCGATCGGGAGCGGAAGGTTCGCCCACCGGATCTCGTACTGCTTCAGCCGCGCCTCCGGCTGCGGGCGCGCCGGTGTCGCGGGAGCGCCTCCCACGCGTCGGGATCGACGTACACGTCCTTCGCCGAGTCGGGCTGATGAAGATAGGCCGCTTCGGTGGCTCGCTCCTCGAGCTCCCACAACGCTCGGCGGATGGCGGCGCGAATGAACTCCGAGCGGCGTCGCGAGCGACTCGGCGCGACCTTGTCGAGCCGTGCCGCCGTGTCCGGGTCCAACTCGATCAGGAGCGCCTTCATATAGAGAAGTATATGAATCCAGGTGCGATCCGTCCACCGCTTTCGGTGGCGTTGCCCCCCCTGCTCCGGGGGCTCCGGCCCCGCCCCTCCTGCCCGCCGCCGGGAACTTCGACGCCGTCCTTGTCCGACTCGGTGTAGCCGCGGAGGGCGCGACGACGCGGAAGCCCGCCGCGGCCCGCGCGGGGAGCTGTGGCGCGCCGCCGGGTGTCAACCGCCGGTGTCAACCGATTGACGCGCCCGGAGCCGGGCGGTAGAGTGCGCGACGGATGCCCTCCCGCGCGCTGATCGCGGCCACGCTCCTGCTGCTGCTCGCGCCGGCCCCGGCCCGCGCCCAGGCGCCGGCCCCGACGCCCGTCGCCGCGGCGCGGCTGCTCGTCGCCCGCTACCACGAGGACGCGGCGGGGCTGGACCGGGCCCGCGACCTCCTCGAGGCGGCGCTCCAGGGCGACCGCCAGATCGAGACGATGGTCATGCTCTCCTACGTCCACTTCCTGTGGGGCGACGTCCGCGCGACCACGCCCGAGGACAAGCTGCGCGCCTACGAGCGCGGGCGCGAGATCGGCAAGCGTGCCGTCGAGCTGGCGCCCCAGAGCCACGACGCGCACCTCTGGTACGCGATCAACACCGGCCGCTGGGGCCAGGCCAAGGGCGTCCTGCGCTCGCTGTTCCTCCTGCCGACCGTGCGGGAGGAGCTCGACATCATGTTCGCGCTCAACCCCCGCTCGGTGCGGGCCCATTCGCTGGCCGGCAACATCTTTCTCGAGGTGCCGCGGCTCGTGGGCGGCGACCGCGCGAAGGCCGAGGAGCATTTCAAGAAGGCGCTCGAGATCGACCCGCGCTTCACGGTGGCGCGCGTGGACCTGGCGCGCGTTTACATCGCCGAGGCGCGCTGGGCCGAGGCCCGGCGGGCGCTCGAGCGCGTCGTCAACGAGCGCGCGCCGACCATCGTCGCCGACTGGACCGTCAAGGACCTGCCACGCGCCCGCAAGCTCCTCGAGTCCATCCGCGACAAGAAGTAGCGATCGGCGAGGTGATCCGCCGGCTCCGGCGCACGGCGCCCCGGTGGAACCCGACGGCGCTCGCCGTCATCGCCGAGCGCACGCGCGACCCCTTCCGCGTGCTGATCGCCTGCATCCTGTCGCTGCGGACGCAGGACACGACCACCGGGCCCGCCGCCGCGCGCCTGTTCGCCGCGGCCGACACCCCCCGGGCGCTGCTACGGCTGTCGCCGCGCGAGATCGAGCGCCGGATCTACCCCGTCGGCTTCTATCGGACCAAGGCGCGCGTCATCCTCGGGATCTGCCGCGACCTCCTCGACCGGTTCGGCGGGCGCGTGCCGGACGCGATCGACGACCTCCTGACCCTCCGGGGTGTGGGCCGCAAGACGGCGAACCTGGTGGTGACGGTGGGCTACGGCAAGCCCGGCATCTGCGTGGACACCCACGTGCACCGCATCTCGAACCGCCTCGGCTACGTGCGGACGCGCACGCCCGACGCGACCGAGATGGCGCTCCGGGCGAAGCTCCCCGGCCGCTTCTGGATCGGCTACAACGACCTGCTGGTGGCGTTCGGCCAGAACGTCTGCGCGCCGGTCTCGCCCCGCTGCTCGGTCTGCCCGGTGCGCCCGCTCTGCCGCCGGGTCGGCGTCACGACCGCCCGCTGACCGGGCCCATCAGGTCGTCGAGTCTCCGCAGACGATAGGCCCACAGCGCGCGGATCTGCCGGCCCACCGCGAGGGCGTGGACGAGACGGCCGAGCGGGCCGAGCGGCGGCCGGTACGTCACGCGGTCCTCCACCCACGTCCCGCCCCGGTCCTCGACGAACGCGTGCCGGTGCTCCCAGCGCGCCCACGGCCCGCGCACTTGCACGTCCACGAACCGGTACGGCGGATCCCACTCGCGGATGAACGCGCGCCACCGGAGGGGCAGGCCGAGCCAGGCGATCTCGAGATCGAGCACGGCGCCCGCCGCCAGCGCCCGCGGGGCGGCCACGAGGCGGAGGCGGCAGGACGGCGGCGTGAGCGCGGCCAGGTTCGCGGGCGCGGCGAAAAACGCGAAGACCTCGGGGCGCGTCCTGGCGAGCCACACGCGCGACTCCAGAATGTAATCGGCCATGACGCGCGGCCGTATGATAGGCGGGTGCCCGCGCTCAGTCAAACGCGCGCCTACGCGGCGCTCCTCGTGATCGTCGCGCTCTGGGGCAGCTACCCCGCGACGGCCAAGCTGGCGCTCGTGGACTTCCCGCCGTTCTTCCTGGCGGCCGTGCGCTGCTCGATCGCGTCCGCCTTTCTGGTCCTGCGGCTGCTGCGCTCGGGGGAGGACGCCACGCGCGGCCTCACGCCGGCCGCCGCGCGGATCTTCCTCGTCCTCGGCCTCGCCGGCATCTGGGGCTCCACCCAGTGGACGTACGTGGGCTACTACTACACGACGGCCGGCAACGCGGTGATCCTCCAGGCGGCGGCGCCGGTGATGGTCGCCCTCACCGCTCGCGCCTACCTCGGCGAGCGCCTGCGCCGGCGCCAGTGGCTCGGCGTGACGGTCTCGGCGCTCGGCGTGCTCCTGGTGGTCACCGGCGGGCGGCTCGCCGCGCTGCGGATCGAGGAGCTGCGCGCCGGCGATTTCCTGACGCTGGCGGCGCTGACGGGCTGGGCAGTCTACACGGTCTACGGCAAGCACGCGCTCGGCTCGCTGTCCCCTGCGCTCGCGACCACCGGGGCGTACGTCGCCGGGACGCTGCTGATCTATCCCACCGCGCTCGCGACCGCGCCGCTCTACCCGGCGCCGCGCCTGGCCTCGCTCGCCGGCTGGCTGGTGGTGGTCTACCAGGGCGTGCTCGGCGCCGTCGCGCACATCTGGTGGTACCGGGCCGTCGAGGTCGTCGGGCCCAGCCGGTCGGCGATCTTCATGAACTTCCAGCCGATCGTCGGCATCGCGCTGGCCGCGGCGCTGCTCGGCGAGGGGGTGGGGCTCTGGCAGGTGCTCGGCACGGCGCTGGTGCTGGCGGGCGTCGCCCTCACCACGGGCGGGAAATGAGACGGGGGCGGGATCGGTCCCCGCCCCCGGTCCGGCGGCTCCGCCGAGTCAGAGGGCGTGAAGGGATCGGGCACACGGGATCCCGTTGGGGGGTGTCGGGGGGAGCGGCGGTCGCTCCCCCCGACGTCGACTTCAGCCGAGCTTCTTGACCTCGGCGAGGATCTTGTCCGGCTGGGGCAGCTCGCCCTTGCCGTAGCGCTCGATGAAGCGGACCGTGCCCTGCCGGTCCACGATGAACGTGGCGCGGCTGTTGGCGTTCCAGTCCGGCCAGTAGACGCCGTAGTCCTTGGCGACCGTCCGCTGGACGTCCGAGAGCAGCGGGTAGTTGCTGATGCCGACCGACTTCGCCCAGTTCTCGTGGCTGAACGGGCTGTCCGTGCTGATACCCAGCACCTGGGTATTGGCCGCCTGAAAGTCGCTCACGCGCTTGTCGAAGGCGGGCATGCAGGTGCTTCAGCCCGGGGTCCAGTCCAGCGGGTAGAACAGCAGCACCACGTTCTTCCCGCTGAAGTCTTTCAGGCTGACTTCCTTGAGCCCGATGGTCTTCAGCGTGAAGCCGGGCGCCGTGTCCCCCACGTTGAGCGTCTTGGTCTCGGTGCTCACGCGTTGGTCCCCCCTTTCGCGAATTTTCTCGGCGCGCGGGCCATGATAGCACGCTCGTCCGCCGCCTTCGCCGGCGGCTTGCGCGCGGCCGCCCACGCGCGGTGGCGGCGGCTCTCGAGGGCCGCCGTCGCGAGCCCGAGCCAGCCCGCCGCCGTCACGACGCGGCCGGTCGCCCACAGCGGGGCGAAGCGCTCCTCGAAGCGCGGGTCGCGCAGGGCGTAATGGTCCAGGATCACGCGGCACCCGGTGACGTCCACGAGCCGGAGCAGGTGCGCGATTCCGCGGTCGATGGCCGCCGCGCCCAGCTCCCGCTCGATGTACGAGGGCGGGCCCGAGAGGTACAGCACCGTCGGCCGCTCGCGCGTCAGGTACGCCGCCGCGACCGGCGACAGCGGCCCCTGCACGTCGGAGGCGAACACGAAGCGCTCGCGCTCGTCGGCGTCCACGATCGTCAGGGCCAGCACGAAGCCGAGCGGGGTGCCGTCGCCCCCGTGCGGCAGCGGCGGCGAGACGCGGAGCTCCACGCCCCCGTCCCGCTCGCGCCAGCCGTCGGCGCGCCCGACGCGCGCGACCGGCGCCAGCGCCGCCCACAGCGCGGCGGCCCGGCGCGCCTGGAGCCCCTGCACCATCCGCGCGGGGTCCTTGGCGAGCACGCGGCGCCCGGCGTAGTCGGCCGGGTCGGAGCGGAAGTGGTCCTCGTGGTAGTGGCTGACGAAGACCAGCTCGGCGCGCGCGGCCCAGGCCGAGATGCGGTCGTTGGCGCGGCGCAGCGCCTCCCACTCCTCGTCCGACGGCGGCAGGCCGAACCGCGAGGGGGCGAGCGTCGCGCCCGGGTCGATCAGGATGCCCCGGCCCTGGACCTCGACGAACGTCGCCATCGAGCGCACGCCGAGCGACTCCGCCGCCAGCGGGACGACTTTCATGCCCGTGCGAGCCGCGTGGCCGGCATGATCAGATGCAGCGGCCGCCGTCGACCTCGACGCAGCTCCCGGTGATCATCGCGGCCTCGTCCGAGGCCAGGAACACCGCCGCGTTGGCGATGTCCTCGGGCTGGTTGAGCCGTCCGAGCGGCACCGTCGCCACGTAGCGGGCCATTCCCTCGGCGTCCAGGGCCTTCTTGCCCATGAACGTGGGCAGCATCGGCGTCTCGGTGGCCACCGGCGCGATCGCCACCACCCGCACCCCGTGGGGCGCGGCCTCGAGCGCCAGGCTCTTGACCAGCGTCACCACCGCCCCCTTCGAGGCGGCGTAGGTCTGGCCGCCGGGCCGGGGCCGGATCGCCGCGGTCGAGGCGGTGACGAGGAAGACGCCGCGCTTCTGCTTCTTCATGACGCCGAGCGCGACCTTGGCGCCGAGCCAGACGCCCTTGACGTTCACGGCGAAGATCTTCTCGAAGGTCGCCTCGTCCTGCTCCTCGATCGGCGTCGGGAATTGTGGCACGCCCGCGTTGGCGAAGAAGACGTCGAGCCGGCCCCACGCGGCCATGGCGCGGTCCACGAGCGTCTGGTTGTCCCCGGCGCGGGTCACGTCGGCCCGCACCGCGAGCGCCTGGCCCCCGGCCTTCTCGATCCGCTCCACGACGGCCTTGGCGCCGGCCTCGTCGATGTCCGCCACCACCACCCGCGCGCCCTCCCGGGCCATCGCGACCGCCGCGGCCGCGCCGATGCCCGAGCCGGCCCCCGTGATCACCGCCACCCTGCCATCGAGTCTCATGGGTCCTCTCCTCGGCGCCACCCTCGGGCGGGGCGCCAGCGGTGGGCGGCGAGCACGACGCGCCCGCGGCGAAACCGCACGCCTTCCTGCTCGAGCCGGATCCGCTGCGTCAGCATGCTCGCCCCGTGGGCCCGGCGGCTGATCCCGCCCCGGGCGTTGACGACGCGGTGCCACGGCAGGCTCGCCGGCGCCCCGCGGAGCGCCGCGCCCACCGCACGCGCGGAGCGCGGCCGCCCGAGCAGCGCCGCGAGCTGGCCGTAGGTCGCGACACGGCCCCGCGGGATGCGGCCGATCAGCGCGTGCACCGCGGCGCGAAACCTCAAGCCGGCGCGGCGCCGGTCTGGAGCTCGTAGAACCGCGCGTACAGGCCGCCGCGGCGCAGGAGCTCCGCGTGCGGCCCTTCCTCGTGGATCCGGCCGCGATGCAGGACGAGGATCCGGTCGGCGGTGTGGATCGTGGAGAGGCGGTGCGCGATCGTGATGCTGGTCCGTCCCGCCAGGAGCTCCGCCATCGCCTGCCGCACCAGCGCCTCGGATTCCGGATCGACGCTCGACGTCGCCTCGTCGAGCACGAGGACGGCGGGATTGTACACGAGGGCCCGCGCGATGGCCAGCAGCTGGCGCTGGCCGTGGGACACGTTGCCGCCGCGCTCCGTCAGCCGCTCGTCCAGGCCGTGCGGCAGCGCCGCGACGAAGCCCGCCGCGCGCGCGGTCGCGACGGCCCGCGCGACCGCCGCCGGCGCCACGGCGCCGTCGGCGCCGAGCCGGAGGTTGTCGCCGATCGTGCCGGCGAAGAGCACGCTGTCCTGGAACACGATGCCGACGTGGCGCCGCAGCGCCGGCAGGTCCCAGGCGCGCACGTCCAGCCCGGCGACGCTCACGCGCCCGCGCCGGGCATCGTAGGAACGGTTCAGCAGGCGCGCGCACGTGGTCTTCCCCTCGCCGGTGGCGCCGACCAGCGCCACGCGCTCGCCCGGCGCCACCGCGAACGAGCAGTCGCGCAGGACCCACGCCTCCCCCTCGTAGGCGAACCAGACGTCGCGAAGCTCGACGGCGGCCCCGGTCGCGCGCGGCGCCGGCACCGCCGGCGGCTCCGGCGACACGATGGCGGGCGCCCGGTCGAGGAGCCCGAAGATCCGCTCCGAGGAGGCCATGGCCGACTGCATCACCGTGTACTTGGCGCCGAGGTCGCGGATCGGGAGGAAGAAGCGGTTGGTGTACTGGATGAACGCGACCAGCGCGCCGAAGGAGAGCGCGCCGGCGACGATCTCGCCCCCGCCGTACCAGAGGAGCAGCGCCAGCGCGATCGAGCCGAGCGCCTCCACCGAGGCGTAGAGCGAGGCCTCGTACACCGTCGAGCCGAAGAGCGCGCGCCGGTAGTCGGCGTTGACCCGGCGGAACGCCTGGGCCTCGTGGCGCTCGCGGGCAAAGAGCTGGATCACCGCCATGCCCTGGAGGGACTCCTGCAGGAACCCGTTCAGGCGGGCCAGGCGCTGGCGGACCTCGCGGTAGGCGTCCCGGGCGCGCAGGCGGAAGTAGCCGGCCGCCCCGGCCAGGAGCGGGACGATCGAGAACGTCACCAGCGCGAGGTGCCAGTCGAGCCAGAGCATCACCGCGACGACGCCGGCCAGGGTGATGACGTCGGCGACCACCGCGAAGAGCCCGCTGGTGAACGCCTCGCTCACCGCCTCGACGTCGTTCAGGACCCGCGTCATGAGACGCCCCACCGGGTTCCGGTCGAAGAACCGCGCCTCGAGCGCCAGCAGGTGCGCGAAGAGGCCCTCCCGGAGGTCGTGGGTCACCCGCTGGCCGGTGAGGTGCAGCAGGTACGCCTCGAGCGAGCGCAGGACGTAGAGGACGGCGAGGACGAGGAGGTAGAGCCCGGCGACCCGGGTGAGGCCGCGCCAGTCCCCGCGCAGGATGTGGTCGTCGATGGCGACCTTGAGGAGCCAGGGCTGGGCGAGCTCCGCGGCCGCGATGAGCGGGAACAGGAGCACCGAGCCCGCGATCAGCCGGTGGTGCGACCGCGCCGCGCGCCAGAGGCGGGCGACCAGCCGCCGGTCGAACGCGCTGCCGAGCCGCTCGTGGCCGTCGGCGTCGAACGCGTCAGGCACGCGCGATCTCCTCCTCGAGCTGCTGGATGCGCCAGAGCCGGGCGTAGAGGCCGCCGGCCCGGACGAGCTCGTCGTGGCGTCCCCGCTCGACGACCCGCCCGCCGTCGAGGACGACCACACGGTCGGCGACCTGCGCCGCGCGCAGCCGGTGGGTCATGAGCAGCACCGTCCGGCCGGCGGCGACGCGCCGCAGGTTCGCGACGATCTCCTCCTCCTTGGCGGCGTCCACCGACGCGAACGCGTCGTCGAGCACCAGGATCGGCGGCGCGCCGGCGAGCGCCCGGGCCAGCGCCACGCGCTGGCGCTGGCCGCCCGAGAGCGTGAGCCCGCGCTCCCCGACGACGGTGGCGAAGCCCCGCGCGAAGCGCTCGATCTCCGCGGCGACGCCCGCCGCCTCGGCGGCGGCCCGCACCGCGTCGGCCCCGAGGCCGTCGCGGCCGAGGCTCACGTTGTCCTCGAGCGTCCGCGAGAACAGGAACGCCTCCTGCGGGACGTAGCCGAGCCGGCGCCGCAGCGCGCCGAGCGGCAGCCGCGTCACGTCGCGGCCGCCCACGAAGACGGCGCCCGGCGGCGGCTCCCACAGGCGGGCCAGGAGGAGGGCGAGCGTGGACTTGCCGCTGCCCGTCGGGCCGACGACCGCGACGACCTCTCCCGCGCCGACCTCGAAGCTGACGCCGTCGAGCGCGGGCCGCCGCCCGTCGTAGGCGAACGTGAGATCCGCGAACGTCACCGTGGCGGGCCCGCCGGCGCCCGGGACGCCGTCCCCGGGCGGCGGGGCCGCCGCCGCGATGACCTCCTGGATCCGGGCCATGGACGTGAGGCCCCGGCGCGCGATCGAGAGCGTCCAGCCGAGCGCGATCGTCGGCCAGGTCAGGTACGCCAGGTAGCCGTTGAACGCGACGAGCGCGCCGAGCGAGAGGCGGCCGTCCACCACCGCCTTGCCCCCCGCCCACAGGACCACGAGCGTGCCGGCGCCGGCGATGAGCCCCATCAGCGGCGCGAGCCCCGTCTGGACCCGCGCGAGCGCGAGGCTCCGGGCCAGATACTCGCGGTTCGCGCGGCCGAACTCCGCGCGCGCGCGGGGCTCGAGCGTGTAGGCCCGCACGACGGTCATCGCCGACAGGTACTCCTGCACCCGCGCCGACAGCACGCCGAGCTGGTCCTGGGCGGCCTGCGAGCGCTCGTTCAGGACCACGTTGAACCGGCGGCCGAGCAGCACCAGCGCCGGGTACGGCGCCATCGCCCACAGCGTGAGCCACGGGTCCACCGCGAGCATGGCCGCCAGCACGCCCGCGAAGGCGAACACGGTGCCGGCCAGGCTCACCGCCCCGAAGCCGACGAGCGACTTCACCGCCGCGACGTCGCTGGAGGCGCGCGCCATCAGGTCGCCGGTCGACCGGGCGGCGAAGGCGCGGGGCGGAAACGTCTGCAGGCTCGCGTAGAGGTCGTTGCGCAGGTCGTACTCGATCCGCTGGGCGCCGCCGATCATGGTGAAGCGCGAGGCCAGCCGCGCCGCGCCGTTGGCGAGGGCGAGGGCCACGATCAGCGCGACGTACGCGCCGAGCCGGGCGGCCGCGGGCGCCGCGGCCAGGTCGTCGATCGCGCGCTTGACGGCCCACGGGATGGCGACCGAGCAGAACGTGGCGGCGGCCAGGCACGCCGCGCCCGCGGCGTAGCGGGCGCGGTAGCGGACGACGTACCGCCACGCCGCGCGGGCGGGCGACGTCAGTCGCGTCTCCCCGCCGCGTGGGGCTCGAGCGCCGCGTACACGGCGCACGTCGCGGGCGTGGAAACCCCGAGCCGCTCGCCGAGGCGCACGGCGTGGCCGTGCAGCGCCTCCAGCTCGAGCCGCCGGCCCTGCTGGAGGTCCTGGGCGAGCGACGCGCGGCTGCCCGGGGCGATCCCGCCCGCGAGCTTCAGGAGCCGGTCCACGGTGTCGGCCGGCAGCGCGACGCCCGCGGCCCGTCCCAGCGCCGCGACCTCCTCGAGGAGGGTGCCGAACATGCGCCAGGCCGCGGGCGTCTCCCGCACCACACCGATGGTGCACCGCGTGACCGCGGTCATCCCGGCGACGGCGCAGATGAAGGCGTACTTCTCCCAGAGCGCGCGGCGCACGTCCGCCGTCAGCTCGACGGGGATCCCGGCCCGCTCGAAGGCGGCCAGCAGCCGCTCGGCTCGCGGCGTCCGGCGCCCGTCCAGCTCGCCGAAGATGATCCGTCCGAGGAAGTGGTGGACGATCACGCCCGGCGCGTCGATCACCGCGAACACCTGGGCGACGCCGCCCATCGCGTGGCCCCGGCCCAGGACCGCGTCGATCCGCTCCTCGTTGTCCACGCCGTTCTGGAGCGAGAGCACGGCCGTGTCGGGCCCGAGCACCGGCCGGAGCCGCGCCGCCGCCGCCTCGGTGTCGAAGGCCTTGACGCAGAACAGGACGGCGTCGGCGCGCGGCACGTCGTCGAGCGTCTCCACCGCGGCCGGCCGCACGGTGAATTCGCCCTCGATGGCCGAGCGGATCGTGAGGCCGTCCCGGCGCAGCGCCTCGAGGTGGGCGCCCCGCGCGACCAGCGTCACCTGCTCGCCCGCGCGCAGGAGCCTCGCGCCGAAGTAGCCGCCGACGCCGCCCGCGCCCATCACCACGATGTGCATGAGCCGTATGATACATTGCGAGCCGGACATGTCATCGCTCGAGCGACGCGTGGCGGTCGACGCCGCGCAGGCGGCCGGCGCGCTCCTCAAGCGCGAGCTCCACGGCGCGCGGCGCATCGCCTACAAGGGCACGCCCACCAACCTCGTCACCGAGATGGACGCGCGCGCCGAGGCGCTGATCGTCGGCCGGCTCGCCGCGGCGTTCCCCGACGACGGGATCCTCGCGGAGGAGGGCGGCGCCGCGGCCGGGGGCTCGGGCCGGCGCTGGCTCATCGATCCCCTGGACGGCACCACGAACTACGCCCACGGCGTACCGATCTTCGGCGTCTCGGTCGCGCTGGAGGCGGCCGGGCGCGTCGAGCTCGGCGTCGTGTTCGACCCGAACCTCGCGGAGCTGTTCGTGGCCGAGCGCGGGCGCGGCGCCACCCGGAACGGCGAGCGCCTGGCCGTCTCGACCGCGCCGGCGCTCGGCGAGAGCCTGCTCGCCACCGGCTTCCCCTACAACATCCGCGAGACGGCCGACAACAACCTGAAGGAGTACGCCGCCTTCAGCGTCCGCGCGCGCGCGGTGCGCCGCATGGGCTCGGCCGTGCTCTACTTCGCCTGGCTCGCGGCCGGGCGGCTCGACGGCTACTGGGAGCTGCGCCTCGGGCCGTGGGACGTCGCCGCGGGCAGCCTCCTGATCGAGGAGGCCGGCGGCCGGATCACGAACCTCACCGGCGGGCCGCTCGACCTCGACGCGCCCGCCGTGGTCGCGAGCAACGGGCGCATCCACGTCGCCCTGCTCGCCGTGCTCAAGGAGATCCGCGGATGAGCGAGGCGGGCCGGCAGTCCATCCAGGTCCGGACGATCAGCGCCGAGGCGTGGAAGGTCAGCGACACCGAGCTCGAGGTGACCGGCCGCCTCGTGGACGACCGGCCGCAGGGCGGGCCGCGCTGGTTCGACGAGGGCCACGGCACGACGATCCACGACATGAGCCTCACGATCCGCGTCCGCTACCCCGACCTCGTGATCACCGGGGCCGCGGGCCGCATGGACTCGCACCCCTACACCCTCTGTCCGGACGCGGTGCCCCCGCTCCGGCAGCTCGTCGGCCTCTCGGTGGCGCAGGGATTCACGCGGGCCGTCAACGAGCGCTTCGGGCGCCAGGCCGGCTGCGCCCATCTCACGGCGCTGATCCAGGCGCTCGGCCCCGTCGTGCGCCAGGCGGCCGGCGCCGCGTTCCGCGACGAGAGCGCGCCGCCGCGGGCCGATCGCGACCTTTGGTTCGTCAACACCTGTCAGGCGTGGCGCGCGGGCGGCCCGCTCCACGCGCGGCTGGTGGCGGGCGACGTGGCCGGCATGAAGGCGCTCTCGGCCCGCCAGCGGGAAGGCTGACGTGACGCCCTCCGCCGCGCGGCGCCTCGCCCGCTTCGTCGTCGGCCTGCGCCTCGCCGACGTGCCCCCACCGGTCGTGGCGAAGGCGGCGCTGCTGGCGCTCGACACGCTCGGCGGCTGCCTGGCCGCCACGCGGCACGACTTCGGCCGGGCGGTGCTGCAGACGGCCGAGCGCCTCGGCGGGCCGGCGGAGAGCGCGCTCGTCGGCCGCACGGCGCGCGTGGCGGCGGCCAACGCGGTGCTGGCGAACGCCACCCTGGCCCACGGGCTCGACTTCGACGACACGCGCGAGGACGCCATCGTGCACACGGGCTGCGTCGCCGTCCCGGCCGCGCTCGCCGTGGGCGAGGCGCTCGGCGCCTCCGGCGGGGCCGCGCTCGCGGCCATGATCGCCGGCGTCGAGGTGATGTGCCGCGTCGGGCTCGCCGTCCCCGGCCGGTTCCACGCCCGCCACTACCACCCGACCGCGCTCGCCGGGTCGTTCGGCGCCGCGGCGGTCGCCGGGAAGCTCCACGGGCTCGGCGAGGACGCGCTCGTGCACGCCTTCGGGATCTGCGGGAGCCAGGCCGGGGGCATCATCGAGTACCTGGCCGACGGCTCGTGGACCAAGCGGTTGCATCCGGGCTGGGCGGCGCACGCCGGCGTCGTCGCCGCGCTGCTCGCGCAGGCCGGCTTCACGGGGCCCGAGACCGTCTTCGAGGGCGAGCACGGCTTCTATCGCGCCTTCGCCGACGGTCACGACGGCGCGCGCCTGGAGGCGCTCCTCCAAAGCCTCGGCCGGACGTGGGAGCTCGCCGCGCTCACGTTCAAGCCCTACCCGTGCGGCTCGATCGCCCATCCCTACATGGATTGCGCCCTCCGGCTGCGCGAGCGGCACCGGCTCCATCCCGAGGAGATCGCGGCGGTCGTCTGCCGCACCGCGGCCGGCCCGGTGCCGCGGCTCTGGGAGCCGCTCGCGGCCAAGCAGGCGCCGCCGAACGGCTACGCCGCCAAGTTCAGCCTGCCCTATCTGCTCGCGGTCATCCTCGTCGAGGGCCGGGCCGGCCTCGCCGAGTTCGACGACGGGGCGGTGCGCGACCCGGCCGTGCTCGCGGTGGCGTCCCGGGTGGGATACGAGCTGGACCCGGCGATCGATTACCCGCGCCAGTTCATCGGCCACGTGAGGATCCGCCTCCGCGACGGGCGCGAGCTCGAGGAGCGGCAGGATCACCCGCGGGGCGGCGCCGACTTCCCGATGACGCGGGAGGAGCTGGAGGCGAAGTTCCGCGGCAACGCCGGCCTCGTCCTGCCGGCCGCGCAGGTGTCGCGGCTGATCCACTGCGTCGACGCGCTGGCCACGGAGCCGAGCCTCCGCGGCCTCGTGGAATCCCTGACGGCATGAGGAGCCCGATCATGACAATGCGTTGGAGCGTTTCGGCGGTGCTGGCCGGGTGGCTCGCGCTCGGGGCCGTCGCGGCGTCGGCCCAGGACGCCCGCCTGGAGGCCGCGCGGAAGGAAGGCAAGGTCGTCTGGTACACGTCGCTGGCGCTCTCGAGCGCGGAGAAGGTCGCCAAGCTCTTCGAGGCGGCGTACCCGGGGATCAGGGTCGAGGTGCACCGCACCGGCTCGCAGCGGATCCTCCAGCGCGTCATGCAGGAGCTGCAGGCGAACCTCAAGCTCGCCGACGTGATCCACACCTCCGACGCGGGCCACTTCGTGCTGCTCAAGGAGAAGAAGCTCCTCATGAAGTACACCCCGGCCGGGGCGGACGCGTTCCCGGCCGGCTTCAAGGACCGGGACGGCTACTACTACGGGCTGCGCGCCACCGTCAACGTGATCGCGTACAACACGAAGATCGTCCCGGCCGCGGAGGCGCCGCGGACCTGGAAGGACCTGCTGGACCCGAAGTGGAAGGGCAAGCTCGTCACCGCCCACCCCGGCTACAGCGGCGTCATCGCGACCCACGTGCTGGCGCTGGTCCACCTGCACGGCTGGGACTACTTCAAGCAGCTCGCCCAGAACCGGCCCATGCTGGTCCAGTCGGCGGTCGATCCCTCGGGCGTCGTGGCCTCCGGCGAGCGGCCCGTCGCGGTGAACGGTGGCGACTACACGTTCTACCAGGTCAAGAAGAAGGGGAACCCGGTCGAGATCGTCTACCCGAAGGAGGGCGTGCCCCTCGTGGTCTCCCCCACCGCGATCGCCGCCTTCGCGCCGCACCCGAACGCCGCGAAGCTCTTCACCGACTTCACCTTCGGCAAGGACGTCCAGCAGGTGCTGGCCGACACCGAGGGCCTCTACACGGGCCATCCCGGGGTGCGGTACCCCGCGGACAAGCCGAAGCTCGGCGACCTGAAGCTGCTGCCGGCCGACCCGGAGGAGCTCGAGAAGCGCAACGAGGAAATCAAGAAGCGCTTCGTCGAGTTCTTCGGCGCGTGATCGCGTAGGGCGCCGGTGGACCGCGCGCTCCCGGTGTGGATCCTGGCGGCGCTGGCGCTCGTCGTCCTGATGGGGCTGCCGCTCGCCTGGCTCGGCGCCATGAGCGTGAGCGGCGAGGGCGGCGCCACCCTCGCCCACTACCGCCAGGTGTTCACGGACCCGCCCCTCCAGAAGGCGCTCTGGAACACCGTGGTGCTCGCGTTCTGGGTCGGCCTCGCCTCGCTGGCGCTCGGCGCGCCGATGGCGTGGCTCACCGCGCGGACGGACCTGCCCGGGCGGCGCCTGATCCGCGGGCTCATCATGGCCTCGTTCGTGACGCCGCCGTTCCTCGGCGCCTTCGCCTGGGTCATGCTCGCGGGCCCCAACGCCGGCCTCCTCAACAAAGCCTGGCGGGCCCTCACCGGCGCCGGGGACCCGCTCGTCAACATCTTCAGCATGCCCGGGCTGGTCTTCGTCGTCGCGATCTACACGTTTCCCTACGTCTTCATCATGATCGCCAACACCCTCGAGCTGATCGCGTCGGACCTGGAGGAGGCGGCGGCGATCCTGGGCGCGTCCCGCTTCAGCGTCGCCCTGACGGTGACGCTCCCGATGGTCCTGCCCGCGATCGCGAGCGGGTTCATCCTGGCCGTCCTCCAGGCGCTGGCCCTCTTCGGCTCGCCGGCCATCCTGGCGCTGCCCGCGGGCTTCCACACGATCACGACCCAGATCTGGGCGCTGTTCCAGTACCCGCCCAAGGTCGAGATGGCGGCGGCGTTCTCCGTCCCGCTCTTCCTGGCGACGGCGCTGCTGCTGCTGGTCCAGAAGCAGGTCCTCGGGCGCCGCGGCTACGCGGCCATCGGCGGCAAGAGCGGCCAGCGGCGGCGGATCGCGCTCGGCCCGTGGCGGGTCCCGGCCCTCGCCGGCTGTCTCGCGGTGATGGCCTGCTCGATCTTTTTGCCCTACGGCATCCTGGCCAAGGCGGCCGTGGCCCGGGCCTGGGCCCAGCCGCTGACGGCCGACAACCTCACGCTCGCGAACTTCGCGCTGACGTTCGGGCACGGCGGGACCCGGGCCGCGATCGTCAACACGCTGGAGCTCGGCGTCATGACCGCGTGCGTGGGCGCCGCGCTGGCCGCGGTGCTGGCCTACGTCGCCAACCGGAAGCTCGTCCCCGGCCACCAGTTCCTGACGTTCTTGGCGCTGGCGCCCGTGGTCGTCCCGGGCGTCGTGCTGGCCGTCGCGCTCTTCGTCGCCTACACGCGTCCGCCCCTCATGCTGTACGGCAGCCTCGCGATCCTCTTCGTGGCGTACCTCACGAAGGAGATGCCGGTGGGCTATTCGCAGTCCGACGCCACGTTCAAGGGCGTGCACCCGGAGCTGGAGGAGGCCGGGCGGATCCTCGGCGCGGGCCGCCTGCGGGTGCTGGGCGAGATCACCGCGCCCCTCGCCCGGAGCGGCATCATCGCGACCTGGTGCTTCATCTTCATCGGGGTGATCCGCGAGCTGTCGGCGTCGATCATCCTCTTCACGCCGAACACGAAGGTGATCTCGGTCGTGATCTTCGACCTGAAGGAGGAGGGCCAGTTCGGCGCTATCGCCGTGCTGGGCCTCTTCATGCTCGCCATGACGTTCGCCACCGTCGTCCTGATGCAGACCGTGCTCGGCCGCGACGTCTTCGGCGCGAGGGAGTGAGGGGCCCGCGATGCCCGGCGTGACGATCCGGGGGCTGACGAAGCGCTACGGCGACGTGGCCGCCGTCGAGGGGCTCGACCTCGAGGTGCGGCCGACCGAGCTGGTGTCGCTCCTGGGGCCCTCGGGCTGCGGCAAGACGACGACGCTCCGCCTGGTCGCCGGCTTCCTCCGGCCGGAGGCCGGCGAGATCCGGGTGGGCGACCGGGTCCTCTCCTCGGCGACCGCGGTGGTCCCGCCCGAGCGTCGCAGGATGGCGATGATCTTCCAGAGCTACGCCCTCTGGCCCCACATGACGGTCGCGCAGAACGTCGCCTACGGCCTGCGCTTCAAGGCCGGGGTCTCGAAG
>JACPCH010000230.1 GCA_016179875.1 Candidatus Rokuibacteriota bacterium
GCGCGGTTGGCCGGCGTGTCCATGGTGCTCGGCAGCACGGCGTTCACGGTGATCCCGCGGTCGCGGACCTCCTGCGCCAGCGCCTGGACGAGCGCGATCGCGCCGGCCTTGGCGACCGTGTAGGCGAGGAAGCCGCCGGCCGGCGGCACGACCGCGCGCGAGGCGACGACGACCACGCGCCCCCAGCCGGCGCGCGCCATGTGCGGGACGACGGCCCGGGCCGCCGCGAAGGCGCTCGTCAGGTTGAGGTCGAGCATCCGCCGCCACGTTGCCGCGTCGGTCTCGAGGAGCGCGCCGCCGGTGAAGCCGCCCACGCCCGCCACCAGCACGTCGATCCGGCCGGCGGCCGCCACGCAGCTCTCGGCGAACGCGGTCATCGCCGTCAGGTCGGTCACGTCCACCGGCTCGGTCACGAGGCGGTGGCGGTCGGCGGCCGCGACGCGCTCGCGCAGGCGGTCGCGCTCGGGCTCCACCGCGTAGGGGACGGCGACGACGGCGCCGTCGGCGAGCAGGCGCAGGCACACCGCCTGGCCGAGGGCGCCGGTGCCGCCGGTGACGACTGCGACGCGCGAGGCCAGATCGCTCACGGCGCCGTCAGCGTAGGCCAGGCTGGGGTCCGGAAGCAAGACACCGGGGGCGTCGCGGCTTTGCGCGCTTCGAGGAGGCGCGGTACGATTCGCGCGATGACCCCGGACGGCGCCACCGCTCACCCGCGTGACGATACGGCCTGGCAGGCTGCCGAAGCCTACGGCTTCGACATGTCGCTCATCGAGAGCAATCTCGAGAAGACGCCGCACGAGCGCATCCGCGCCCACGGCCGGGCACTGGCGGCCGCGCTGGCCCTGCGCGCCGCCGTGGAGCGGAGCCCTGCCGGATCTTGAGTCCCTTCTCGAGCGCCTGATCCGCGGTCGGGTCGAGTTCGTCGTCGTCGGTGGCTTCGCCGCCGTCGCCCACGGGGTCACCCTGATCACCCAGGACATCGACGTCTGCTGCCACTTCACGCCCGAGAATCTCATGCGCCTCCAGGAGGCGATCGCCGACCTGCATCCGGTTCACCGGATGTCGCCGGCGCGCCCTCCGTTGCGACTGACGCCCGACACGTGCGCCGGGCCGCGCAACGTTTATGTGGACACCGACTGGGGCCAGCTCGACTGCCTGGACGAGGTGCTCGGCGTAGGCTCCTACGAGGAGGTCCTGGCCCAGAGCGTGGACGTGCCGCTGCCGGCGGGACCGTGTCGGATCCTCGGGATCGATGCCCTGATCAAGGCGAAGGAGGCCATGAAGCGTCCGCGCGATCGCGAAGCCGTGCTTCAGCTCAGGGCGATCCGCCAGCGCCGACCTAGTCCGCCGCCGGCGCGCCCATGATGGCCGAGCGCTGGATCTCGTCGTAGCGGACCTTCGACACGTCGAACGATTTCAGGTTCTCGCGGAGCTTCTTGAAGGTCTGGTCGAAGGGCGGGAGCGTCTTGCGGGCGCGGGTGAGCGGCGTCGTCCGCGCCAGCACGTAGTTCTTGACGTACGGGTGGTTGATGCCGCGCTTCTTGATCTTCTGGACGACGTCGCCCAGCGCCGCGTCGGCCTCGCGGACCAGGTCGGCGCGCTCCCGCCGCTCCTCGAGCCCCCGCGGCAAAGTGAGCTTCAGGAACTTGTCCACGCGGCGGAGGATCGGCGCGAAGGCGCCACCGGCGAAGCGCTTGTTCTCCTCGTAGAGCAGGCCGAGCGTGACGAAGTGGGGCGACTCGAACTGGAAGGCCCACGCCTCCTCGGTGGTCCCCGGCTCCTGCTTGACGAGCGCCCGGTACATCCGGATGACCTCGAGCGACTTCTCCTTCAGGTTGTGGGCCTTCTCGACGTTGAGCGGCAGCACCTCGAACACCGTCTCGGGCTCGACGACCAGGATGGCCGGCACCCGGGCGGCCTTGAGCTTCTCGAGGACGGCGCGCCGGTGGTTGCCGTTGGGCGTCCAGTACACGCCGGGCTTCGGCGACACGACGACGATCGGGTCCACGAAGCGGTCGAGCCGCTTGATGGACTCGGTGAGCCGCTTCACGTGCGTGGGCGACAGGTCGCGCTGGTAGGGGCTCGCCTCGCAGCGCTCGCGCGGCAGCAGGCAGAAGAGCTGCCAGTGCCCGCCGACGGGCTCCTGGTAGACGGCGAGCACCTGGCCGCCGTCGCGCTCGACCTGGACGGCGAGCGCCTGGGCTTCCCGGGAGGGCTCCTTCGCCATGCTCAGGCCTCCGCGCGGGCCGGGGCGCTCCGGAGGCGCTGGACGAGGTCCCGGAGCGAGCCGTAGATGCCCGAGGGCAGGAAGATGATGAAGACGATCAGGAGCAGGCCGTAGATCGTCTCGGCCATGCCGATGAACCTGAGCCCGAAGACGATCCGAAGATATTCGCCGAGCGCGATCGTGAGCGCCGTGCCCACCGTGGCGCCCAGCAGCGAGTACATCCCGCCCAGCACGACCGCGAAGACGATCCGGAGCGAGACGCCGATGCCGGCCAGCGTGTCGGGGTTCACGTAGGAAATATACTGCGCGTAGGCCACGCCGCCCACCGCGGTGAGCGAGGCCGACAGGACCGTGATCCCGATCTTGAACCGCGTGATGTGGATGCCGACCGAGGCCGCCGCGGTCTCGTCCTCGCCGATCGCCTCCATGGCCGAGCGCGCCATCGAGCGGTCCACGCGCGCCCAGACCCAGAGCCCGAGGAGCCAGAGGACGAAGGCGGCGTAGTAGAAGACCCGCTTGTCGGCGAACTGCATCGCGACCAGGCTGTCGCGCCCCGCGGGCCTGAGCGAGACGCCGAGCGAGCCGCCCGTCCAGTTGCGCTCGGCGATGATGAGGAGCCGGACCACCTCGCCGACCGCCAGCGTCACGAGCGCGAAGTAGTGGCCCACGACCTGGAAGCGCGAGCAGGGGTAGGCGACGATCACCGCGACGACGGCGGTCAGCAGGACGGCCAGCACGCCGCCGAGCCAGGGCGTCAGCCCCCAGGAGTTCCACAGCAGGGTCGTCGCGTAGGCGCCGAGGCCGAGGAACGCGCCGTGGCCGAGCGAGACGAGGCGGAAGCGCCCCATCAGCGACCAGGCGCCCCCGATGAAGGACCAGATGAAGATCTGGACCATCACGTGGAGCCCGTACTCCTTCATCCCGCCGAGGGGGAGGAAGGGCCCCGCCGCGAGGAGGGCGGCGAGGGCCAGGCCGAGGGCGCGCCCGGGGGTCACTGCCGCCGGGCCAGGATGCCGCCCGGGCGGGCGAAGATCATGACGATGAACACGACGAAGGCGATGACGTAGCCCATCTCGGTGGACCAGACCACGCCGGCGATCGAGATAATCTCGCTCATCACGAACGACGCCACGAAGGCGCCGACCATGTTCCCGAGGCCGCCGAGCACGCAGATCATGAACGTGAGCGGGCCGAACTGCCCGCCGAAGAACGGGTGGACGGAGTACTGGAAGAGCAGGAGCGCCCCGGCCAGGCCGGCCATGAGGCCGCCGACCGCGGAGGTGACGATGTAGATGCGCTGGGGGGAGGCGCCCATCAGCGCCATCGCCTCGCGATCCTGCGACACGGCGCGGATCGCCGTGCCCACGTAGGTCCGGGTCAGGAACACGTAGAGGCCGGCGAGCGCCAGGATGGAGATCGCGAACGGGATGAGACGCGTCGCCGGCAGGAAGATCCCGCCGATCTCCCAGCTCGGCAGCGCGAGGCGCACGCTCTTGTGGTCGGTCGTCCAGAGGAACGTGGCGAACGACTGGAGGAAGAAGAGGAGCCCGCCCGTGGCCAGGAGCTGGTTGACGGGGGCGCTGCCGAGGATGGGCGTGATGATCAAAAGGTGCACGCCCACGCCGAGCGCCGCGCCGAACGCCATGGCGGCGAGCGCGCCGAGCCAGAACGGCCAGCCGTACACCTGCACGACGAAGTAGAGGACGTACATGCAGACCATGACGAGGTCCACGTAGGCGATCCAGACGATGTCGATGACGCCGAAGATGAGATTCAGGCCGAGCGCCAGGAGCGCCAGGATCCCGCCCAGCATGATGCCGTTGATCGCGGCCTCGGCGAGGAAGATCGGCTCGATCACAGGCCCACGTACGCCTTCCGCACGAAGTCCTGCTCGCCCAGCTCGGCGGCGCGGCCCTCCATCTTGATCCGGCCGACTTCGAGCAGGTACGCGCGGTCCACCAGCTTGAGCACCTGCCGCACGTTCTGCTCGACCACGAGGATCGTGTAGCCCTCCTCGCGGATGCGGCGGATCAGGTCGAAGACGCGGAGGACCATCACCGGGGCCAGGCCCATCGAGGGCTCGTCGAGCAGGATCAGCTTCGGGCGCGACATGAGCGCGCGCCCGATGGCCAGCATCTGCTGCTCACCGCCCGAGAGGCTGCCGGCGCGCTGGGCCCGGCGCTCGGCGAGCACCGGGAACAGCGCGTACACGCGCTCGAGGCTCTCGGCGAACCGCCGCCGCGCCGCGGGCAGGTAGGCGCCCATCTTGAGGTTGTCGCTCACGGTGAGGACCGGGAAGATCCGCCGGCCCTCGGGCACGTGGGCGACGCCGTGGGCGACGATCTCGTAGGCGGGCTTGCCGCCGAGCGCGGCGCCGTCGAAGGCGAGGCCGCCGGCGCGCGGGGCGATGAGGCCGGAGATCACGCGCAGGAGCGTCGTCTTGCCGGCGCCGTTCGGGCCGACGACCGCCACCGCCTCGCCGGCCGCCACCGACAGGCTCACGTCCCACAGCGCGGTGAACTGGCCGTAGCCGGCGGTGACGCCGCGCAGCTCGAGGAGGCTCACGCCAGCACGATCTTCTCGCCGAGGTAGGCCTCGACGACGCGCGGGTCCTCGGCCACCTCGAGCGGCCGGCCCTCGGCGATCGTCTCGCCGTGGTCGAGCACGACCACGCGGTCCACCACCCGCATGAGCGTGGCCATGATGTGCTCCACCCAGACGATCGTGATCCCCAGCTCGCCCCGGATGCGCCGGAGCAGCTCGACGGCGCCGCTCATCTCGGCGTGGTCGAGGCCGCCCAGGCTCTCGTCGGCCAGCAGGAGCTTCGGGCCCGTCGCCAGCGCCCGCGCCAGCTCGAGCTTCTTGAGCCCGCCCGCGCCGAGCAGGGCCGGGGACGCGGCGGGGTCGGCCGGGAGCCCGACCAGCTCGAGCGTCTCGCGCGCGCGGCGCCGGGCCTCGGCCTCGGCGTTCCGTTGCGCGCCGCCGAAGTGGGCGGCGACCGCCACGTTCTCGAGGATCGAGAGCTTGCGGAACGGCCGCGGGATCTGGAAGGTGCGCGCGATCCCCCGGTGGCAGATCGCGTCGGGGGTCAGGCCCGCGATCTCCTCGCCGCGGAAGCGGATGGACCCCGCCGTGCGGGGCAGGGCGCCCGAGATGCAGTTGAACGCGGTGGTCTTGCCCGAGCCGTTGGGCCCGATGAGGCCCAGGATCTCGCCCTCCCGGACCTCGAACGACACCCCGTTGAGCGCGGTGAAGCCCCCGAACTGCTTGGTGAGCCCGCTGACCGTGAGCATGAGGTCCGTTCTCTGAGGAGTCGCGTTCGCCGCCGGGGCAGTATCGGGCGGCCGGGAGCGGAGGTCAAGCAGGGGCTGACTCCAGGGATCGCCGCTTGACGTGTACGGCTAATTGCCGTACATTGAGCCGGCGGTCGCAGTCGCAGGAGGAGACGATGGTCAGGACGGATACGAATACCAGGGCTCCGGCGAACCGGCCGAGGTCTGAGCGGCTCGAGGCGCGAATCAGCAGGGCGCAGAAGGAGCTTTTCGTCCGGGCGGCCGCGCTG
>JACPCH010000231.1 GCA_016179875.1 Candidatus Rokuibacteriota bacterium
CGGCTCCACTCGTGGGGGCTCCGGACGATCGCGAGCAGATCACGCTCGACCAGCGCCCCGAGCGCTCCGCGAAGCCGGCGGGGGAACGTCCGCGCGCCCACGGGTGCGTCGCGCCCGCCGCGGGCCAGCACGAAGCTCTCGGCGATGGCCGGCAGGGCGCGCCGGTACAGGCCACGGCCGAGGGTCGCGGCGGCCACGAGCGCTCCCAGCGGGAGCAGCCAGAGCGCGGCGCGAGAGGCCGCCGCGCCGGCGCCGGAGCCGGTCGCCCCGGCGTGGAGCGCGGCCGCGAACGGGTGGGTGGGCCAGAAGGCGAAGCGCGCCTCGATGAACTTGATGGACGAGGGCTTCCCGTTCAGGATGCCCGGCTCGAAGATCGTGTAGAAGTCGGCCGTCGAGGGGATCACGTGGCGCCCGACGGCCAGGGCGAAGAGCGCCAGCAGGAGGGCGACGGCGACGCCCACGGCGAGCCGCGTGGGCGCGCGCCGCAGCGCGGCGCCGGCGGCGCTCGTGAGGAGCGCCCCCGTCGCGCCCGTGAAGACCGCGAAGAGCGCGAGCGTCCCGCCGCCGGTCAGATAGAACGCGGCGTCCTGGTCGTGGGCGCGGCCGAGCGCCACCAGCGCGGGGGCGCCGACGATCAGGAGCGGCCACGACGTGAGCGCGAAGGTCTCGAGCGCGCGGAGCGCGTAGAGCCCGCCGAGCGGCAGGGGCGCCGCCAGCAGCAGGCGCGTGTCCCGCGCGCGATAGAAGAGCCAGAGCCCGGAGGCGACGTAGCTCACCAGCGCGATCAGGAGGATGACGGCGAAGAGGCTCTCGAGGAAGTAGAGCGAGAGCGCGAGCCCCGCGAGGCGCAGGCCGGCCAGCGCGTCCAGGCCCCGGCGGAAGACGGCGTACTCGGCGGCCACGACCGCGCCGAAGACGGCGACGAAGCCGAGGACGACGGCGAGCCGCGCCGCGCCGCCGTGGAGGAGCCCGCGGGCGCGGGCGGCCCGGCGGGCGAGCAGGCTACGGAGCGGCCGCCAGGCGGAGATAGACGTCCTCGAGCGAGGCGCCCGCGCCCAGCGCCTCGAGCGTGCCCTCGGCGACGAGCCGGCCGTCGCAAAGGAGCCCGACCCGGTGGCAGACCGCCTCGGCGAAGGCAAGCGTGTGGGTGCAGAGGAGCACGGCGCCGCCGTCGGCGGCAAAGCCGCGGAGCAGCTCGCGCGCGCGCAGCGCGCTCTCCGGGTCGAGGCCGACGATCGGCTCGTCCACCACGAGCAGGCGCGGGGCGTGCAGGAGCGCGGCGACGAGCGCGAGCTTCTGGCGGTTGCCGCGCGAGTAGTTCTCGACGTGCCCGTCGAGGATCGGCGGGAGCCCGCCGAAGGTCGCCGCCAGCTCGTCGATCCGCGCCCCGCGCCCGGCGGCCGGCACGCCCCACAGCTCGCCGACGAGGTGCAGGAACTCGCGGCCCGACATCCGCTCGTAGGCGAACGGCTCGTCGGGCACGTAGCCGAGCCGCCGCTTGGCCCGCTCGGGCTCGGCGTGGAGATCCACGCCGTCCACCAGGACACGGCCGGTCGACGGGCGGTAGAGGCCGGTGGCGAGCTTGACGGTGGTGGTCTTGCCCGAGCCGTTCGGGCCGATGAGGCCGTAGATCTCGCCGGGCGCCACGCTCAGCGAGAGCTGATCGAGAGCGAGGCACCCGGCGAAGCGCTTGGAGAGCCGCTCCAGCGCGAGCAGGGGCGGGGCTACTTCTGCTGCTCCCGCTCGAACGTCGTCTTCCACTCCTTGTTCAGGTCCTCGACGCCGGGGATGACCTTGATCGTGCTCCAGGCCGCGCGCGCCCGGCCGCGCATCGCGTACATGAGCGTCTCACTCAGCTCGTCCTCGGTGGCGCCGGCTTGCTTCGCAGCCGCGAAGCGTCCGGGCACTCAGGAGGTGCAGCCGGCGGCGGCCATCGCGGCGAGCGCCACCAGCTGCATCGTCTTCGGGTCGAGCGCGCCCTCCCGGTAATACAGCCCTGCGAAGTCCTTCATCGCTCCCATCGGGCTCCTCCCTGCGGGTGAGGGGTTCGGATGCCGGGTTATTATAGGGCGCGATGCGTGTGCACGAGGTGATGATTCACGATCCCCAGACGGTGCCGCCGACGACGACGGTGTGGACCGCGCTCGCGCTGATGCGCCAGGCGGACATCCGCCATCTGCCCGTCGTCGACGCCGACGGGGTGCTGCAGGGCATCGTCTCCAACCGGGATTTCCGCCGCCTCCTCGATCTCCTCGACCCGGACGGCCGAATCCCGCACGTCCGGGACATCACGGTCGCGCAGATCATGACCGAGGCGGCGCGGGTCGTCACCGCCCAGCCGGAGACGCCGCTGGTGAACATCGCGCAGGTCATGGTGCTGCGGAAGGTCGGCGCCGTGCCGATCGTGGATGCGCGCGATCGGGTGGTCGGGATCGTCACGCAGAAGGACGTCCTCCGGGAGCTCGTCCGCCAGCTGGCCCCGCCGCCGCTCAACCTCGGCTGATCATTCGCCGGGCCGTTTGCCGTCACTCCCTTTGATGCTGGTCCCGACCGGGTTCGTCCTTCTGGTCAGGTGGACCGCCGCGGCCCGAGGGGCTGGCGGCGGACAAGGCTCGAAACCCCAACCAGGAAAGGAGTTCGGCCATGAAGGGAGAATCGTGGCACTCGTGTTCGGGGCGTTCCTCGGCCTGACGCTCGCCGGGCCGGCCACCGCGGCGGATCCGAAGCCCGGGGCGCAGCTCCCGCAGTCCAAGAGCGCGGAGCCGAGGCAGACGAAGCAGCAGGCGACGGCCTTCGCCCTCAAGATCACAAAGGTCACCTTCGCCGGGCAGGGCCTCAACTGGGTCGCCCAGTCCGGGGTCGTATACGCGCAGGTCACCGCCCCCGGGGAGTACTCGGTGACCGTCCAGGTCAAGAACCCGAGCGCCCAGCCGAGCCCGAAGGGTGCGAAGAAGTGCCGCATCGAGATGAAGGGCGGCCAGCCGGTGGGGACCTACGGGGTGTCCTTCAACGGGACGTTCATGGTCAACGTCGAAAAGTTGAGCCCGGGCGAGGAACTGAACGCCTGCTATCAGAAGATGACGCTCACCGACCCGGGCAAGTACTTCATCTACGTGTCGCTCAAGCCCTGAGCCGGCGGGCATTGGCCGGGCCGCAGGTGAGCCAATTGGCCCTTGACGGGATCCCAGATCGGCCCAAAATGGCTGGGCAAGGGGACCACTGTGGACCTGCCGCTCGACCGTGCGAAGCCGATCCCGCTGGCGCGCCAGATTGAGGCGCACCTCGAGCGGCTGATCCGCGAGCGCCTCCTGGCGCCGGGCGCGAAGCTGCCGGCCACGCGCGAGCTGGCCCAGACGCTCGGCGTGAACCGCGCGACCGTGGCCCTCGCGTACGAGGAGCTGGTCGCGGCGGGCTGGGCGCGGGCCCACGTCGGCCAGGGCACCTCCGTGGCCGACTCTCCCCTCGAGCCGGCGCCCACGGCGCCGGCCGCGCCCGCGCCGATCGACTGGTCGGCGCTGTTCTCGCGGAGCGCGCGGATCATCGGCGCCCCGGACGAGCTGGCGCGCTCGGTGGGCCTCGCGGCCGCCGCGCCGGGCGTCGTGTCGTTCGCGGGCGGCATGCCGGACAGCGGCCTGTTCCCGACCGACGCGTTCCGCCGGGTGCTGAACCAGGTGGTCCGCGAGGAGGGCGAGGCGCTCCTCCAGTACTACCCGGTCGAAGGCTACCCGCCGCTCCGCGCGTACCTCGCGGCGTACCTGCTGCGGTTCGGGGTCGAGGCGCGCCCCGACGAAATCCTGATCGTCAACGGCTCCCAGCAGGGGTTCGACCTGATCGCCCGCACGCTGCTCGACCCGGGCGACTTCGTGGCGATCGAGGCGCCGACCTATCCGCGCGCGCTCCAGGTCTTCCGCTCCTTCGGCGCCCAGCTCCTCGCCGTGCCCTGGGAGGCGACGGGGCCGCGCGTCGAGGCGCTCGAGCGCCTCCTCGAGCGGCACGCGCCGAAGCTCTTCTACTGCCAGCCGACCGCCCACAACCCGACGGGGCTCACGATCGCGCCCGACACCAAGCGGCGGCTGCTGGCCGCCGCGGCGCGCCACCGGGTGCCGATCGTCGAGGACGGCTTCGACGGGAGCCTCTACTACGGCCAGCGGCCGTCGCCGCCGCTCAAGGCCGCCGACCGCGACGGCCTCGTCCTCTACATCGGCACGTTCTCGAAGATCCTCTTCCCCGGGCTGCGCCTGGGCTGGATCGTCGGGCCGCGGCCGGTGCTCGAGCGGCTCGGCGCCGCCAAGCAGCTCGCCGACTTCCACACGAGCGCGCTCATCCAGGCCGCGGTGCACCGCTTCTGCGAGCGCAAGCTGCTCGACCGCCACGTGGCGCGCGTGGCCGCGGAGTACGGCCGGCGCTGCGCGCTGCTGCTCGGCGCGCTCCGGCGGCGGATGCCCCCCGAGACGCGCTGGACGGAGCCCGCCGGCGGCTTCTCGCTGCTGCTGACGCTGCCGCCCGGCCTCGACGCGGCGGCGCTCCTGCCCGAGGCGCTCGAGCGCGGCGTGGCCTTCACGCCGGGCGCGCCCTTCTTCCCCGACGGCGGCGGCGAGCGGACGCTGCGGCTCTCGTTCTCGTCGGTGCCGGCGGCGCGCATCGACGAGGGCGTGCGCCGGCTCGGCGACACGATCAAGGCCGCGCGAGGCCGGAGCCGGGGCCGCGAGCGCGAGCCCCGGGCCACCGTCCCGGTGGTCTAGAGACACGGACGATCATTGATCAGTAATTAAAGGAGAGCTCACATGGCTGATATCGACGGACTCAGGATCGCGGACAAGAAGCACATCGGCCTCGCCGAGATGCTCAAGGGCGGGGTCATCATGGACGTCACCAACGCCGAGCAGGCGAAGATCGCCGAGGACGCCGGTGCGGCCGCGGTGATGGCGCTCGAGCGCGTGCCCGCCGACATCCGCAAGGAGGGCGGCGTCGCCCGGATGTCGCCGGTGAAGAAGATCAAGGAGATCCAGAAGACGGTGACCATCCCGGTGATGGCCAAGGCCCGGATCGGCCACTTCGTCGAGGCCCAGATCCTCGAGGCGCTCGCCGTGGACTTCATCGACGAGTCCGAGGTGCTCACCCCCGCCGACGACCACTTCCACATCGACAAGTTCGCCTTCCGTGTGCCGTTCGTCTGCGGCGCGCGCGACCTCGGCGAGGCGCTCCGGCGCGTCGGCGAGGGCGCGGCGATGATCCGCACCAAGGGCGAGGCGGGTTCGGGCAACATCGTCGAGGCCGTGCGTCACATGCGGGCGCTCGTGTCCGGGATGCGCCGGCTCACCACGCTCGGGCCCGAGGAGCTGATGACCGAGGCCAAGACCCTCGGCGCGCCGTACGAGCTGGTGCGGTGGGTGGCGCGCACCGGGAAGCTCCCGGTGCCGAACTTCTCCGCGGGCGGCATCGCGACCCCGGCCGACGCCGCGCTCATGATGCAGCTCGGCGCCGAGGCCGTGTTCGTCGGCTCGGGCATCTTCAAGTCGAGCGACCCGGCCACGCGGGCCAAGGCCATCGTGCAGGCGACGACCCACTACAAGGACGCGGACGTCCTCGCCCGCGTCAGCGAGGAGCTCGGCGAGGCCATGCCCGGCATCGAGACCTCGAAGCTCGCCGAGAAGGACCTGCTGCAAACCCGGGGGTGGTAGTGCGAGCCGAGCGGCCGCCGCGGTCGCGAGGCGAGCGGATCGGCGTCCTCGCCCTCCAGGGCGACTTCGCGCTGCACGCCCGCGCGCTCGGGCCGAGCGGATCGGCGTCCTCGCCCTCCAGGGCGACTTCGCGCTGCACGCCCGCGCGCTCGGGCGCTGCGGCGTCGAAGCCGTCGAGATCCGCAAGCCCGCGGAGCTCGCGGGCGTTGACGGCCTGATCATCCCGGGCGGCGAGTCCACCACGCTCCTGAAGCTCATGGACGCGTGGGGGTTCGTCCCGGCGCTCGAGCGGCTCCACGCCGCCGGCACGCCGATCTTCGGCACGTGCGCGGGCCTCATCCTGCTCGCGCGCGAGGTCGAGAACCCGCGCCAGTTCTCGCTCGGCGCGATCGACGTCACCGTCGAGCGCAACGCCTACGGCCGCCAGCGCGAGTCGTTCGAGGCGCGGGGGATCGCGCGCCTGGACGGCCGCCCGGTCGAGCTCGACATGGTCTTCATCCGCGCGCCGCGCATCCGGCGCCTCGGGCCGGGCGTCGAGTCCCTGGCCGAGCTCCGCGGCGAGACGGTCATGGCCCGGCAGGGGAACGTGCTGGTCGCCACGTTCCACCCCGAGCTGACCGACGACCTGTCCGTGCACCGCTACTTCTGCGACCTGGTGGGAAAGGCGAGGCTCGTCGCATGATCTTCCACGGCTATTACACGGACGTGCCCCCGGACGAGGTGGACCGGTTCGTCCGCTCCCAGGAGATGGGACGACTCGTGACCGTCGGCGCGGACGGCACGCCCCACATCGGGCTCTATCCCTTCGCCTACGACGGCGCCGCCATCGAGATTCATCTGGTCCGCCGGGACGAGCAGATGGAGGACTTGCGGGTGCGGCCGCGCTGTCTCTTCGAGGTCGACGAGGTGCTCGGGGTCATCCCCTCGTACTGGGTCGATCCGGAGAACGCGGTCATGGCGACCGCGTACCACCGGACGGTCATCTTCGACTGCGAGGCCACGATCTCCGAGGACGCGGCGGCGCTGGCCGCGCAGCAGACGCGGCTGCTCGGCCGCTACCAGCCGGAGGGGGGCTTCCGGCCGGTCACCCCGGACGATCCGCTCTATCGGGGGGCGATCGCGCACATCGCGGCGCTCCGGCTCGACGTCCGGGCCCGGCGCCCGAAGTTCAAGCTGGCGCAGAACCGCCCGCTGGACACGCGGGCGAGGATCGTGGAAGAGTTGCGCAAGCGCGGGCGGCCGAACGACCGGCGGGCGGCCGACGCGCTCCAGTGGACGATCGACGTCCAAGAACGCTGAGGGGGGCGCGATGAAGGTCACGGCGAACGGCATCGGCGTCAGCTACACCCTGGACGGGCCCGCGGGGGCCCCGGTCGTCACCCTGAGCCATTCGCTCGCGGCGACGTCCGCCATGTGGGAGCCGCAGCTGAAGGCGCTCACGGCGCGCTGGCGCGTGCTGCGCTACGACACGCGCGGCCACGGCGGCACCGACGCGCCCGCCGGCGCCTACACGCTCGACCAGCTGGCCGAGGACGCGCGCCAGCTGCTCGCCGCGCTCGGCGTCACGACGACGCACTTCGTCGGGCTCTCGATGGGCGGGATGATCGGCCAGACGCTCGCGCTCAAGGCCCCGGAGCTGTTCGCGAGCCTCGTGCTCTGTGACACGTCGAGCCGCGTGCCGCCCGAGGCGCGCCCGACGTGGGAGGAGCGCATCCGCACCGCCGAGACCCAGGGCATGGAGCCGATGGTCGAGGCGACGATCGGGCGCTGGTTCACGGCGCCGTTCCGCGACGCGCGGCGCGACGTCGTCGATCCCGTGCGGGCGATGATCCGCGCGACGCCGCCCCGCGGGTACGCGGGGTGCTGCCACGCGATCTCGCAGCTCGACCTGACCGACCGGCTGCCGGCCATCACGATCCCGACGCTCGTCATCGTGGGCGAGGAGGACCAGGGCACCCCGGTCGCGGCGTCCCGGGCGATCCAGGAGCGGATTAAGGGCGCCGAGCTGGTCGTCCTCAAATCCGCGGCGCACCTGTCGAATCTGGAGCAGCCCGAGGCTTTTACCCGGGCCCTGACGGCGTTCCTGGACCGGGTCGGCCGCTAGTCGGAGGTGACGCGGAGGACCTCCTCGAGGGTCGTCACGCCCTCGAGGACTGCGCGGAGCCCGGCTTCGCGGAGCGTCACCATACCCTCCTCGTGGGCCAGGTGGCGGATCTCGCCGATCGTCGGGGCCCGGGCGATCAGCTCGCGCATTGGCGCGGTCAGCGGCATCATCTCGTAGAGCGCGACGCGACCTCGCATGCCCGTGAAGTTGCAGGCGGGACACCCGGTGCCCCGGAAGAGCGTGCAGGGGCCGCGCCCGGCCGGGCCGTGGCCGTGGCGCACGAACTGCTCTTCCGCCATCTCGTAGGCCTCGCGGCACTCGACGCAAATCTTCCGGACCAGGCGCTGCGCCACGATCAGGCGGAGGCACGCGGCGGCGAGGAACGGCGGGATCTCCATGTCCAGCAGTCGCGCGACGGTCGAGGGGCCGTCGTTGGTGTGGAGCGTCGAGAGGACCAGGTGCCCGGTGAGCGCCGAGCGGACCGCGGTCTGGGCCGTCTCGAGATCCCGCATCTCGCCGACCATGATGACGTCCGGATCGGAGCGCAGGAACGAGCGGAGCGCCGCCGGGAAGGTGCGGCCGATCTCCTCGCTGACCTGGACCTGGTTGACGCCCTCCAGATGGTATTCGACCGGGTCCTCGATCGTGACGATCTTGACCTCGAGCGAGTTCAGGCTCTGCAGCGCGGCGTAGAGCGTCGTCGTCTTGCCCGAGCCGGTCGGGCCGGTGACGAGGATCAGGCCGTGCTGGGCGCGCAGCGCCGACTGGAGCCGCTCGAGGGCCTGGGCGTCGAAGCCGAGTCGCGCCGGGTCGAGCGTCGTGGCGTTGCGGTCGAGGACGCGCAGGATGACCCCCTCGCCGAAGACGGTCGGCAGCGTCGCGACGCGGACGTCCACCTGATGCTCGGCGCTCCGGAGCCGGATGTGCCCGTCCTGGGGGCGCCGGCGCTCCGAGATGTCCAGGTCGGCCATGATCTTCAGGCGCGAGGTGATCGCCGACGCCAGGCGCTTGGGCGGCGCCATGACCTGCTGCAGCACGCCGTCGATCCGGAACCGCACCCGGAACGTGCTCTGGAACGGCTCGATGTGGATGTCCGAGGCCCCGCGGCGGATCGCGTCGAGCAGGAGCATGTTGACGATGCGCACCACCGGAGCCTGGTCGCTGGACGACCGCAGCTCGACCAGGTCGAGCGACGGGTCGCTCTCGCCGGCCTCGATGATCTCGATCTCCAGGAGGTCGCTCTCGGCGTCGGTGAAAACGTCGTCGAGGCGGGCCGACGGAATCTGGTAGGCCTGCTCGATCGCACGGCGGACACGCGACGGCGGCGCGATCGCCGGAACGATCCGCAGGCCGGTGAGGAAGCCGACGTCGTCGATGGCGGCCAGGTTGGTCGGGTCGCCCATGGCGACGGTCAGCGACCGGCCGTTACGCTCGATGGGGATCAGCTCGTACTTGCGGCAGACCTCGGCCGGGACGAGGAGGGCGAGCTCGGGATCGATGGCCTCGGGAACGGCGATGGTCTCGAGGTTGTACTGGTGGGCCAGGAACTCGACCAGCTGGTCCTCGTTGATGAGTCCCATACGGACCAGGATCGCGCCGAGCTTTTCCTTGGTCCGGTTCTGCTCGGCCAGGGCCCGGGCCAGCCGCTCGTGGGAGACGAGCCCCTTCGCGGCCAGGAGCTCACCGAGCCTCCGGCCGATCGGCGACATCGTGTGGGTGTCGGGGATCACGCTGGGCATGTCGGCGAGGCTCTGAAACCAGGCGCCCGCCGCCGGCGTCGGCGTCGACGCCGGCGCGGCACCAGCCGGGTTCCCGGCATTGCGGATCGCGATGGCGGCGTACGACGCGAGGGCGTGCTGGACATACCCGTAGGGCGGCCGGAACGGGACCGGCCGCCCGTGGGCGTCGAGCGCGTTGATCAGCTGGATCACGCCGAGCACGCTCTTGGACTGGTCGTGGATCGGCACCAGGAACACCGACACGGTGCGGTAGTTGTTCCGCTCGTCGAAGGCACGATCGAACCGGTACGGCCGCTCCGGCGTGATGCGGTACGCGTCGCGCACGTTCAGGGCGCGTCCCGTGATGCCGACGTAGCCGGCCAGGCTGTGCTGGGTCAGCTCGAGCGGCTCCATCTGGATCCGCCGCAGGTCCTGCTGGCCAGCGCGCCGCGCGAGGGCGTCGTTCTGGACGACGGCGAAGTGCAGCGTGTTGCCCTGGCGCACGTAGATGGTCCCCGCCTCGGCACGGGTGAAGCGCCGCGCCTTGGTGAGGACCCGTTCGAGGACGACGCCGAGACCTTCCCCCGGGCCCCCCGGGGCCTCGTCCTCTGGCGGCACCTGGTCGAATAACGGTGGAAGTGCAGGCATGGATGCCAATATCGCTCGCCGCTTTAATAGGCAACCTCGGTGCCAGCGCTCTGACGGCAGTGAAAACAATGGCTTCGACATTCGCTAACCCACACCCCACGCCTGACTGGCACGTTTCTAGCCAGGTATGGCGTTCCGGATCTTTCTAGTAACCGGACAGCCATTCCGTGCCGACCGACTTGACATGATGTCTAGCTGATGGGATGTTTGGTCAGACCAGCCGACCACGAGCCCAACGGGCCGCCGTTCGAGGAGGGGTGCATGGCAGCGCTGACCGTCGAGATCGTCTACCGCGGCATCTTCCAGAAGAACCTGGCCGCGCGCATCGTGCGCGGCATCGTCCTCTCGGCCCGGAAGTCGGGGCGGTGGGGCATCGCCTTCGGGCGCTACGGTGACAGCCCCCAGCGCAACGGCATCCCCGCCAAGGACTTCGCCATCGTCGCCGACACCAAGGAAGAGCTCGAGCAGAACATGGCCCGCTACGAGCCCAAGCACGTGGACGTGACGATCTGCGTGGACGACACGCTCGCCAAG
>JACPCH010000110.1 GCA_016179875.1 Candidatus Rokuibacteriota bacterium
GAGTTCCTGGCCGGCGGCGACGCGACGGTGCGCGGGATCACCTACGAGCGGCTCGAGCGTGACGGCTGGGCGCGCATCGACCTGCCGCGCCCGTACCTGCCCTTCGCCCACGGCGCGCCCACGCCGTCGGGCAAGGTCGAGTTCTACTCCGAGCGGCTCGCCGGCCAGGGCCTGCCGGCGCTGCCCACCTGGACGCCGCTGCGCGAGGGCCCGGACACACCCGACCTCCTGGCGCGCTATCCGCTCCAGTGCATCGTGCCGCCGAACCGGTTCTTCCTGAACTCCTCGTTCAGCCAGTCGGAGCTGCTGCGCTCTCGGCAGGGGCCGCCCGCGGTGCTGCTGGCGCCGGCGGACGCGGCGGCGCGCGGGATCGACGACGGCGACGCGGTGAGCGTCGAGAGCCCGCGGGGCGCCGCGCGCTTCACGGCACGGGTCACGGACGCCACGCGCCCGGGCGTCGCCGTGATCGAGGGGCTGTGGTGGCACCGGTTCCATCCGGGCGGGCGCAACGTGAACACGCTGACCGACGACCGGGTCACCGACATGGGCGGCGGCCCGGCGTTCCACTCGAACCTCGTGGAAGTCGTGCGCGCCGCCGGATGAGCGGCGGGCGGTACCTCCACACCCTTTTCCTGCACCCGCCCTCGTACGAGGGCTTCGACGGCGGGGCCGGCTCGCGCTACCAGGCGCGGCGCGAGGTCCGCTCGTTCTGGTACCCGACGTGGCTCGCCCAGCCGGCGGCGCTGGTGCCGGGCTCGCGGCTGGTGGACGCGCCGCCCGACGGCCTCGCCCTCGCGGACGTGCTCCCGCTCGCGCGCGAGCACGAGCTGGCCGTGCTCCACACCAGCACGCCGTCCTTCCCGCACGACGTGAAGGTCGCGGAGGCCCTGAAGGCCGAGAACCCGCGGCTCCGGATCGGCCTCGTCGGCGCCCACGTCGCGGTGCACCCGGAGGACGCGCTGGCCGCCTCCGGCGCGATCGAGTTCGTGGCGCGCGGCGAGTTCGACTTCACCATCCGCGAGGTCGCCGAGGGCCGGCCGCTGGCCGACGTGCGCGGGCTCAACTACCGCACGAACGGCACGATCCACCGCACTCCCGAGCGGCCGGTGCTCGAGGACATGGACGCGCTCCCGTCCGTGGTGGACGTCTACGCGCGCGACCTCACCATCGAGAACTACTTCATCGGCTACCTGCTGCACCCCTACGTCTCGCTCTACACCGGGCGCGGCTGCCGCTCGAAGTGCACGTTCTGCCTCTGGCCGCAGACGGTGGGCGGGCGGCGGTACCGGACGCGCTCGGCCGAGCGCGTGGTCGAGGAGATCGCGCGGGCCCGGCGCCTCTTCCCGCAGGTGCGCGAGTTCTTCTTCGACGACGACACCTTCACCGACGACCTGCCGCGCGCCGAGGCGATCGCGCGGGGACTCGGCCGCCTCGGCGTCACCTGGTCGTGCAACGCGAAGGCCAACGTGCCCTACGACACGCTGAAGGTCCTCAAGGACAACGGCCTGCGTCTCCTGCTGGTCGGCTATGAGTCCGGCGACCAGGCGATCCTCAACAACGTCAAGAAGGGTCTGCGGCTCGACGTGGCGCGGCGCTTCACGCGCGACTGTCACGCGCTCGGCGTCACGATCCACGGCACCTTCATCCTGGGCCTGCCCGGCGAGACGCGCGAGACGATCGCCGAGACGATCCGCTACGCCCGCGAGATCGATCCCCACACCGTCCAGGTCTCGATCGCCGCGCCGTACCCGGGCACCGCGATGTACCGGGAGGCGCTGGAGCACGGCTGGCTGCGGGGCGAGGCGCTCGTGGACGGCCGCGGGCTGCAGCAGAGCGCGCTGAGCTACCCGCACCTGCCGGGCGCCGAGATCTTCGACGCGGTCGAGACCTTCTACCGTCGCTTCTACTTCCGCCCGCGCAAGATCTTCGCGATCGCGCGCGAGATGGTGCGCGACCGCCGGGTCATGGCGCGCCGGCTCCGCGAGGGCGTGGAGTTCGTCCGCTTCCTGGCTCAGCGCTCCCGGTAGCGGGCGATCACCGCGCGGCGCTCAGGCGGACGGCGCGGCGACGGCGGCGGCCGGCCGCGGCTCGGCGGCCGGCGCCGACGGGCTCGGCGGGCGGTGCGTCAGGCGGAGCAGCACGGGGAGCACGACCAGCGCGGCGATGAGGCTCGTGGCGGTGCCGAGCGTCAGCAGGAGCCCGAGCCCGAAGATGCCGCGGTGGTCGGCCACCATGAGGCTGCCGAACCCGACGATCGTCGTGCACCCGTTGACGAGCACCGCCATCAGGGTGCTCCGGGCGACGAGCGGCCCGCCGTGGTCGCGCCCCTCCATGAAGCGGAGCACGACGTTGAGCCCGTACTCGGCCGCGGCGCCGAGGATCAGCGGCAGGCCGAAGACGTTGCCCATGTTGAACTTCAGGTCGAAGAAGGACATGAGGCCCAACGTCCACAGCATGCCGAGCCCGAGGGGCAGGAGCGCGAGCAGGGTCTCGCGCGCGCGCCGGAGCGTCAGCAGGGTGACGAGCGAGACGAGGATCACCGCGTACACGGTGCCCCGCTGGTAGGAGCGCTCCATGAACCGGATCGCCTCGAAGGTGATGACGGGGGTGCCGGTGACGTCGGGGTCCACGGCGCGCAGCTCCCGGACGAAGCGCTCCGCGCCCTCGCGGTCCCAGATGTCGACGGCGGGGTGGATCTGGAGCAGGAACCGGCCCCCGTCGCTGATGAACTTGCGCCGCAGCTCCGCGGGCACGTCCGCCAGCCCGACCGGCCGGGGCGCGAGGTTCGCCTGGAGCCGCTGGAAGTTGCGGACGAAGTCCCGGTAGACCTGGGCCTGGAGCAGCGTGAGCGCGGGCTCGCTCGCCTCGCGGTCGGTCTGGCGCAGCCGGATGATCAGGCGCTCCACGCCGGCGGCGACGCTCGTGAGCCGCGTCTTCGTGTCGCCCGCCGGCGCCTCGTTCCCCGCCAGGTCGAACCGGCGCTTGAGCGTCTCGAGCGCCGCGATCAGCCGGTCGAGGTCCACGGGCGTCGCGCGGCCCACGCGCACCGGCGCGACCAGCGGAGCGAAGTCGGCGATGATCTTCCGCTTGGCGGCCTGGTCGTCGGGGATCAGGAGGAGCGCCGAGTCCACCTCCGACACGGTCGCCAGGCGGTTGAAGGCGGCGTGCTTCTTCCGGAGCTCCTCGAGGGAGTCGGCGCTCGCGAGGGCGGTGAAGCCCGAGCGCCCGGCGGTCGCCAGGATGCGCTTTTCCCAGGCGACCGACTCGGTGCCGTGGGCCTGGAGGTTGAGCAGGTTGTAGTCGAACTGCACGCCCCGGAGGCCCCAGACGGAGAGCGCGGTGAGCGCGGCCGCCAGCACGAGGACCGTCCTCGGATAGGCGGCCAGGCGCTCGACGAGCGGCACGCGCACGCGCTCGAGGGCGATGGCGCGCGGGATCGTCGCGGCCGGGCGCGCCGCGTGGCGCCGGTCCACCAGCACGAGCGCGGCCGGGAACACGGTCATCGTCGCCACCCACGAGAAGAGGATGGCCGTGCCGGCGATGAAGCCGAGCTCCTGCACGCCGCGGAACTCGGTGAAGCAGAGCACGTAGAAGGTGCCGGCGGCCGTGACGGCGCCGAGCAGCATGCCGGGGCCGGTCCGCGCGGCGGTGATCTCGATCGCCTCCTTGAGGCTGCGGCCGAGGAACAGCTCCTCCTCGTAGCGGAACAGGAAGTAGATGCCGTAGTCGATCCCGATGCCGATGACGATCGAGATGAACATCACCGAGAAGAGCGACAGGTGCCCGATCACCAGCGTCGCCGCGCCGATGGACCAGCAGAGGCTCAGGATCAGGACCAGGAGCATCACCACCGGCTTGCCGAGCCGGAGGAAGGCCAGCAGCAGGAGCCCCAGCGTCAGCGCGAAGGCCAGGACGGTGGCGCGCTCGCTGTCGCGGAAGGCGGCGGTCATCTCGTCGTTGGCGAGCGCGGGCTTGCCGGTGACGCCGACCTCGACGTCGGGGAACTCGTCCTTGAGGGCGGCGATCACGGCCCGGACGGCCTCGATGGCGCGGCGCTCGCCCGTGGCCGCGCTCGCTCTGGGGCTCGGCCAGGATGAAGAGCAGCTTCTGGTCGTCGGAGAGGAAGTACCCCGCCCCGGCGCCGTCGGCGCCGTCCACGGCGAAGAGCCCGCCCCACGGCGACCGGTAGGGCCGGGGCCGGTCGAGGCGCTCGTCGATCTGCTGCACGAGGTCCTCGACGAAGCGCACGTCCACCCCGCTCTTGCCGTCGGAGAGGCCGAGGTCGATGAAGTGCGACACGAACGCGGCGGCGATCTGGGTGGCGATGCCGTCCACCAGCTGGTCGAGGGTCGGGCGGCCCGCGAACGCCTCCATGAACTCCTGGTAGTCGAAGATCTTGTCGCGGATGGCCGCGAGCTTCTCCTTCTTGAGGTAGAGGAGCGCGCGGCCCTCGAACTGCTTGGGATCGATCCGGTAGGCGATGCGGACGAGGGGCACGTGCCGGGCCCGGAGCTCGCGCACGAGGCGCTGCGCGTACAGGGTGGCCTCCGGGAGGGACGGGGCCTCGACGACGATGGCCAGCTCGTCGAGCTCGCCGAACTCGCGGTCGTACTGCCGGTACTTCTCGACGTAGGGCTGCCCGGACGGCAGCAGCTTGAGCGTGGACGTCGAGAACCGGAGGCTCGTGAGCGCGTGGCCGACCGAGGCCGCCGCGACGAGGACGGCGAGCGCCACGGTGAGGGCGGGGCGCGCGCAGGCCAGGCGGACCAGCCGGCGCAGGGGACGTCCGATGCGTCGCGCGAGCGCCACCTACTCTTCGCCGGCGATGAACCGCTCGAGGCGCTGGCGGGCCGCCTCGTCGGCCCACTGCTCCGGTGGCGACTTCATCAGGTAGGCGGACGGCGCGAGCAGCGCGCCCTTGAGGCCCCGGTCGAGCGCGAGCTTGCAGGCCCGGATCGCGTCGATGACGACGCCCGCGGAGTTCGGCGAGTCCCAGACCTCGAGCTTCAGCTCGACGTTGATGGGCTGGTCGCCGAAGCCGCGTCCCTCGAGGCGGATGTGCGCCCACTTGCGGTCCTCGAGCCACGGCACGTAGTCGCTCGGCCCGATGTGCACGGACTCGGGCGGCAGGTCGTGGCTGAGCTGCGAGCGGACGGCGTCGGTCTTCGAGATCTTCTTGGAGGCGAGGCGCTCGCGCTCGAGCATGTTGTAGAAGTCGGTGTTGCCGCCGACGTTGAGCTGGCTGGTCCGGTCGAGGCGCACGCCGCGCTCCATGAACAGGCGGGTCAGCACGCGGTGGACGATCGTGGCGCCGAGCTGGGACTTGACGTCGTCGCCGACCACCGGCAGCCCGCGCTCCTCGAAGCGGCGCCGCCAGTACGCCTCGCGGGCGATGAAGACGGGGATGCAGTTGACGAAGGCGCAGCCGGCGTCGAGCACCTGCTCCACGTACCACTTGGTCGCCATCTCGCTGCCGACCGGCAGGAAGTTGACGACGACGTGCGTGCCGGTCTCGCGCAGGATGCCCGCGATGTCGGCGGTGGAGCCCGGCGCCTTGCGGATCATCTGCGCCAGGTACTGGCCGAGGCCGTCGTGGGTCATCCCGCGCTGCACGGTCACGCCGAGCGGCGGCACCTCGGCGAACCGCACCGTGTTGTTCGGCGGCGCGCCGATCGCCTCGGCGAGGTCGAGGCCGACCTTGCGCTCGTCGATGTCGAACGCGGCCGAGAACTCGATGTCGCCGACGTGGTAGCCGCCGAGCCTCGGATGCATGAGGCCGGGGATGAACGCGCCCTCCGGGGCGCGCCGGTAGTAGTGGACCCCCTGGACGAGGGCGGAGGCGCAGTTCCCGACGCCGACGACGGCCACTCGAACGGATCCCACCGATGCCTCCCTTGATGACGCGACCGCTGGTGTGAGCTCCGGGGATGATTTTCGGCGTCAGTGTAGCATAATGGCCGTGCGCGGTGGTGCGAGGTGAGGCGCGTCGCGCGCCGAGCCGAGCGGTGAAATGGCTCGAGGCCGTGCGAGGTGAGCGCCGTCGCGGCGCGAGCCGAGCGGTGAGATGGCCCGCAAGCGTGCGAGGTGAGCGCCGTCGCGGCGCGAGCCGAGCGGTGAGATGGCCCGAAAGCGTGCGAGGTGAGGCGCGTCGCGCGCCGAGCCGAGCGGTGAGATGGCCCGAAAGCGTGCGAGGTGAGCGCCGTCGCGGCGCGAGCCGAGCGGTGAGATGGCTCGCAAATCACAGGGGGACGCATGACCGACGCGGTCACCGAAGAGCTCCGGCGTGCGCTGGGCGCGCTCGACGTCGAGGCGGTGCGCCGAACGTACTGGGAGCAGAACGAGTCGGTGTGGCTCGAGCGGTGGTTGCCGGGTCCGCTCGTCGAGCGCCTCGTGGCCGACGTCGAGCGCGTGCGGCCCACGATGCACCGAAACTACATCCCGAAGCACAAGAAGGGCGGGAGCGTCAGCTACTACGCGCTGATCGAGCAGGCGCCGGCGATCGTCGCCCTGTACCGCGCGCCCGAGTTCCGCGAGTTCCTCTCCGCCGTGACCGGGCAGACGCTCCTGCTCTGCCCCGACTCGGACCCGCACGCCTGCGCGCTCTACTTCTACACCGAGCCCGGCGACCACATCGGCTTCCACTACGACACGTCCTACTACCGCTCGGCCCGCTACACGGTGCTGGTGGGCCTCGTCGAGCGCTCGTCGAGCCGGCTCGTCTGCCAGCTCTACAAGGGCGTGCCCGGCCGCCCGCCGGTCGAGGTGAGCCTCAAGACGGACCCCGGCACCTTCATCCTCTTCAACGGCGACAAGCTGTGGCACGCGATCACGCCGCTCGGGGCGGGCGAGGAGCGCGTGAGTCTCACGATGGAGTTCGTGGTGGACCCGACCATGAGCCCGTTCAAGCGCTTCGTGTCGAACATGAAGGACTCCATCGCCTACTTCGGCTTCCGCTCGGTGTTCGGCGGCCGGCCGGCGGGGAAGCCCGCGCTGTCCCGCTAGCCCCGCCGCCGGCGGTAGGCGGCGCGCCCGACCCAGTAGGCGTGCGAGCCCGCCGCCACCAGGACCATGAGCCCGGGCAGCGCCGCCGGCCACGCGGCCAGCAGCGCGACGAACGCGAGCAGCATCGCGTAGTAGCCGTCGCGGGTGCCGAGCCCGGTCAGGAGCCGGCCGAGCCCGGCGGGCGGGACGCCGTCGGCGCCGAGCGCCGGCGAGAGCTTGGCGACGACCGCGCTCCCGGCCACGCCCAGCGCCGCGACCACTCCCGTCACCCCGCCGGCGCCGGCCACGCGCGCCGCCGTCACGCCCATCGCCAGCACGAGCGCCGCGTGGACGATCGTGTCGCCGAGGACGTCGAGCCGCTCGCCGAGCGCCGACTCGGTGAGCGTCAGGCGCGCCACCTCGCCGTCGGCGTGGTCGAGGACCACCGCCAGCAGGTACCCGAGGAGCCCGCCGATCGCGGCGGCGAGCGAGCCCTGCCCGAGGCACCAGGCGGCCGCGAGGCCGACGACGACGCTCGCGAGCGTGATCGCGTTCGGCGTGACGCCGAGGGTCACGGCCAGGCGGCTCAGCGGCAGCGACAGGCGCCGGTGCACGAGCGTGTCCAGCCGGGTGTCGATCGGACTCCCGAGGCTCGCGTACAGGCGCGCCTCGGCGCGCGCGAGCCCGGCGGCGTCGGCGACGCGCACCATCCACGTCCCGGGCCGCGCCACGACCGCCGCGCCGGCGCACGCCGAGTGCAGCCGGTCGCCCAGCGGCGCGCCGGCCGCGAGCGGCGCCGCGAGCGTCGCGGTGAGGGCGGCGTCGGCGGCGACGACCGGCGCGCCGGTCTCGCCGGACCCGGCCAGGACGGCGGGACCGGCGGCGGCGAGGAGCGGCACGAGCGCCAGCGGCGTCACGACGGCGGCGGCCGGGACGAGCAGGGCCGGCCCGGCGTCGAGGCCGGCGTCGGGGAGCCACACGACCCCGGCGCGCGCCCGCGGGCTCGCGGCGATCGCGCGCTCGACGGCGGTGCCGCGGAAGACGGCGGGCACGGCGACGCGCTCGGCGCCCGCGCGCAGCGCCGCCATCACCAGGCGGAAGGCGAGCGGGCGGCCGCCGATCGTCAGGAGGGCCGCGCGGGCGTCGTCGGAGGAGACGAGGTAGAGGGCGGCCTGGCGGATCACGCGCCGTCCAGCCGGACGACGTGGGGCAGCACGTCCGCCTCGGCGCGGCGCAGGTCTTCGGCGAAGTCGATCTCCGTCCAGGGCAGGCCCGTCACGTCCACCCAGCCGACGTGACGGGTCCCGAGGAGCATGTGGAGCGCGTCCTCGTACTCGTTGAGGCCGTCGCCCTCCTCGATGACCTTTCGCAGCAGGCGCACGAACTCGGGCCCGGCCTCGGCGCCGCACTTGAAGAAGCCCACGCCCTCGCCGACCGTCTCCCACGCCTCGGGCACGACCTTCTTGCCGAGCGCGATCACGCGGTCGCCGCGCGTGTAGAGCTTGACCTCCTCGCCCGTGTCCTGGAAGCCGCGGTCGAGCAGGAGCGCGCTCGGCGCCGGCGCGGCCAGGAGCCGCCGCAGGAGCTCGCGCGGGAAGAGCACGTCGGCGTCCATGACGAGCACCGGCTCGGCGAGGTGTGCGCGCGCGGCGTAGAGGGACAGCACGGAGCCGCGGGTGTAGTCGGGGTTGTCCACGTAGCGGACCGCCATCCGGCCGCGCCTGTCGCCGGCGAGCCGCCGGACCTGCTCCGCGCAATGTCCCACGACGAGCACGGTCTCGCGGACGCCCAGCTCGGCGAGCGCCCCGAGCATCCGGTCGAGCAGCGGCCGGCCGCCGACGGGCAGGAGCGCCTTGTGGGTCTTGTCCGTCAGCGGCGCGAGGCGCCGCGCGACGCCCGCGACGAGGACGATCGCCTTCACGGCGCCTGTACCGCCGCCCGGAAGCGGTCGCGGATCGCGTGCGGGGTGTGGGGGATCCGCGGAACGTCGGCCTCCCCGGTCGTGACCTTCACCAGCACGAAGTGCGGGCCGTCGGTCGCCAGCGCGGCCCGGAGCGCCGCGCCGACCTCGTCGGGCGCCGTCACCGCCGCCGCCGTGCGGTAGCCCGCGGCGCGCGCGATCCGGTCGAGCCGCACCGCGCGCGAGGGCGAGGCCTGGTTGCCGGTCGAGCCGTAGACCTCGTTGTCGAACACGAGGTGGACGAAATTCTTCGGCGCGAGGGCGCCGACCGTGCCGACGACGCCGAGGTTCATCAGGAGATTGCCGTCCCCGTCGAAGACCACGGCGCGCCGCGCCGGCCGCGCCAGCGCCACGCCCAGGCCGATCGCCGAGGCCAGCCCCATCGAGCCGATCATGTAGAAGTTCTGCGGCCGGTCGGCGACCGAGAAGGACTCGCGGCAGATGTAGCCGTTGGCGTGGATCAGCGGCTCGTCGCCGAGCTGCTTGACCGCCTCCGCGATCGCCTCCCGCCTCGAGATCACCGGACGCAGACTCTGGGGCGTCTGGCGGGCGTGCTGCTCGTCCGCCGCCGCCGGGCGTGGCGTCGGGTCGGCGGCCGGGGGGGGCGGGCCTGGCTCGACCACGCTGCCAACGCCACGCTCGAGCATTCGGTGGCCTGGGATGCCACGAAGCCCTGAACCACGGGTCTCGCCTGGCCCGCCCCCCCCGGCCGCCGACCCGTGGCCGGTCTCGAGCACGCCGGGAGGGATGACCAGCGCGACCGGTTGCATCAGCGTGTCCATCTCACGTCGCGCCCAGTCGAGGTCGGCCGCGATCGAGTCGCGCGCGAGCACGCGGTGCGGGATGCCGAGCAGCTCCAGCAGGCTCGGCGTGATCTGTCCGGTCAGGATATGTTCGGGCGCGTCCTTGCCCTGGAAGCCCCGCCACGTGACCACGAGGAGCGCCGGCAGCCCGTACATGAGCGAGAACGACGCCAGGGCGTTGAGGCTCGTGCCGAGCCCGGAGTTCTGCATGAGCACGGCTGGCCGGCGCCCGGCGAGCCACGCCCCGCCGGCGAGCCCGACCGCCGCGTCCTCGCGCGGCGCGGCCACGTAGCGGCCGCGCGGGTCGCGCTCGAGCGCCGCGATGAGATCCTCGATCAGCGAGCAGGGGACGCCGGCGGCGAAGTCGAACCCCCGGCGCTCGAGGAGGGCGGCGAGCTCCGCGCCCGACACTACGACCGGATCTCGGCCCAGGCGCGCTGGTAGTCCTCGAACGTGTCGATCTCGAGCCAGCCCTTGTACGTGCTCACGCACGTCACGGGGTGGCCCGCGTCGACCAGCGCCTGGAGGATGTCGGTGAACGCCGCCGTGCTCGCGCGGTCGGCCTCGTGGAGCGGCCCGTCGCCGGCCGCGCGGGCCCGCGCCCAGGCCTCGCGCAGCAGCTCGGCGCCGCGCGCGGAGAAGCAGGCGAGCCCGATGAACTCGCCCGTCGCCGCGTCGGGCGGCAGGCGCTGGCCGATGCGCACGAGCCGGTCGCTCTCCTCCTCGCCGAGCGAGCGGCGGCTCGGCCGCGGCGGGTCGGAGGTCACCACGAGGTCCACCGGCTTGGCGAGCGGCAGCAGCCGGTCCCGCTGGTCCACCCACGCGCGGTCCACCGCGATCACGACGTCGCCCGGCGCGCGGAGCACCTTCTCGAGCACGGCCCGCTCGAAGAGCACGTCGCCATAGAGGAACGCGAAGCGGCCGTGCAGCTCGGCCTCGGCCGCGAACAGCGACGCCAGCTCGCCCGTCTCCTCGTAGGCGTCGTTGTCGTAGAGGCGTGCGCCCGGGGCCACCACCGTCTCCTTGCGATAGCCGCGGACGACGGCGATGTCCTGGACGCCACAGGCCCGCAGCACGTCGAGCTGGCGCTCGAGCACCGTGCGGCCCTTGATGTCCAGCATGCACTTGGGCCGGTCCTGGGTGAGGGGCAGGAGCGACTTGCCGGAGCCGGCCCCGATGATCACGGCCCTGGTGTCCGACTGCCCGCGCGGCAGGAACTCGCGCTCGATCGCCTTGAACTCCTCGACGCCCACGTGGCGGTAGATCTCCTCGAGCGTCACGATGTGGTCGTCGAGCGCCGACAGGCGGCGGGCGCGCCGGAGCGTCTCGAGCGTCGCCTGGATGCCCTTGACGGCGCCCCGCAGCACCTGGTTGGCCCAGATGACGAGCTTCACCCCGGCCGCCTCGAGCTCCTCGAAGGTGACGGCCGGGTACAGGGTCGGGACGACGACGATCGGCGTCGGCCGGTCCCACCGCCGCATGAACTCGAGCACCTCGGCCGCCGTCGGCGCCTTGGAGTGCATGAGGATCATGTCGGCGCCGGCCTCCGCGTACGCGTGGGCGCGCCGGAGCGCCTCCGCCATCCCCCAGCCCGCGATCAGCGCCTCGGTGCGGGCGATGATCACGGTCGCGGGGTCGCGCTGGGCGCGCTTGGCCGCGCGGATCTTGCCCGCGTGCTCCTCGGCGGACAGGAGCTCGCGCCGCATCCCCGGGTAGAGGCTGCACTTCTTCGGGAAGATGTTGTCCTCGAAGCAGAGGCCGGCGATGCCGGCCCGCTCGTACTCCTCGACCGTGCGCACCACGTTGACGGCGTTGCCGTAGCCGTTGTCGCAGTCGGCGATGACGGGGAGGCCGACGGCGCGGTTGATGTGCGCGGCCGCCTCGACGGTCTCCGTCATGGTCAGGAGGTTCACGTCGGGCATCGCGCGCTGGGCCGCCGACACCGTGAAGCTCGACGACCAGACGACCGGGAACCCGGCGGCCTCGATCAGCTTGGCGCTCAGCGCGTCGTGGGCGCCGACGGCGGGCACGAGCCCGGGGCGGGCGAGCAGCTCGTGCAGGACCTGGGCCTTGCTCACTTTTGTGACGTCCTCCGCTGTCTCTCGTCCTCGAGGAACTCCTCCTGCTTCGTCTTCATCCGCTTGACGAGCTCCGCGTAGGACGAGGTCTGGATGATCTTGTTGAACTGGGTGCGATAGTTGGCGACCAGGCTGACGCCCTCGATCGTCACATCGTACACGAGCCAGCGGCTCCCCAGGTGGTGCATCTTGTAGTCGATGGGGATCTCGGAGCCGTGCCGGGTGACGATCCGGGTGCGGACCGTCGCCAGGTCGCCGTCCATGGACTCGCCGATGTACCCGATCTTCTCGCCCCCGTACAGCTCGATCTTCGAGATGTACGAGCGCTCGAGCAGGTCGCCGAAGAGCTGGACGAACTCCTCGCGCTCGGCCGGCGTCCGCGACTGCCAGTGCCGGGCCAGCGAGCGCTTGGCCGTCTCGGAGAAGTCGAAGATGTCGTTGGCGATCCGGCGCACGCTCGCGCGCCGGTCGTGCGCCCGGTTCTCCTTCTTCAAGTCCGGGTCGTCGAGGACCTTCAGCACGCGGTCGATCTGGCTCTTGAGCTGCTCGGTCGGCACGCCGGCCCACGCGGGGGACCCCAGCACGGCGGCCGCGAGGACGACCACGGCGAGGGCGAAGCCGCGGCGATGCAGCGTCATCGGGATCCTCCTAGACCTTTCCGAAAATGTATTTCGACAGCAGCTCTTCGAAGTCCACCGGCGCCTCGACCTCCCGGATGCGGCCGTTCGGCGGGATGAGCTTGTCCGACCCGCCCGGGCTGATCTTCAGGTATTTCTCGCCGATCAGCCCCTTCGTCTTGATGGACGCGATCGCGTCTTCCTGGAGCTTCACGTCCGCGTTGAGGCGCAGGGTCACGCGGGCCTGGTAGTCGGCCAGGCGGATCGTCTCGACGCGCCCGATCTCCACGCCGGCGATCTCGACGTTCGAGCCCGCCTTGAGCCCGCCGACCGAGGGAAAGTCGACGATGACGACGTACCCGCTGGCGCCGAGAAAGGAAACCCTCCCGAGTTTAATCGAAAGGTACCCCAACGCCAAGATTCCCAGGAGCAGGAAGATGCCCACCGCCGTGTTCACGCGCGTCCGTTCCATCAGTGCCCCTCCGCGTTGCCCGGCTCGCCCCGGATGAACTGGCGGACGACCGGGTTGGCCGACGCCTGGATCGCCGCCGGCGTGCCGACCTCGACGATCCGTCCCTCGTGCAGCATCGCCACGGTGTCCGCGATCTCGAAGATTTCCGGAATCTCGTGGCTCACCATGACGGCGGTGAAGCCGAGCTTCCGGTGCAGGCCCTGGATCAACCGGTGGATCGTGTTGACGAGGATCGGGTCGAGACCCGTCGTCGGCTCGTCGAAGAACACGATCTCGGGCTCGGTGACGAGCGCCCGGGCGATCGCCACGCGCTTGCGCATGCCGCCGGAGATCTCGGCCGGGTTCTTCCCCCCGACGCCCTCGAGCCCCACCTGGGCCAGCGCCGTCTCGACCCGCTTCCCGACCTCCGCGCGCCTGAGCCGGAGCTTCTCGCGCAGCGGAAAGGCCACGTTGTCCCAGCACGTCATCGAGTCGAAGAGCGCGCCGCCCTGGAACACGACGCCGTAGCGGCGGCGGACCGCGTCGAGCGCCCGCCCCCGCAGCCGCGTGATCTCGGCGCCGTCCACCAGGACCCGTCCGGCGTCGGGGTGGAGGAGCCCGACCAGGTGCTTGAGAAAGACCGACTTGCCGCCGCCGCTCCGCCCGATGATCACGGTGACGGACCCGGTCGGCACCTCGAGGTCGAGCTGCCGGAGCACCGGCTGGCGCCCGAACGACTTGGTGAGCCCCTCGACCGTGATCACCTCCAGACCGACCCGAAGAAGTAGTCCCAGACCAGGATCAGGACCGAGGACATGACGACGGCCTGGGTCGTGGCGCGCGCCACGCCCTCGGCGCCGTGCCCGACGTGGAAGCCCTTGTAGGTGCAGACCCACGTGACGATGATCCCAAACGAGATGGACTTCCAGAAGCCCAGCATGATGTCGTCCAGGTCGACGAAGGTCTTCATCTCGCCGAAGTAGGTGCCCTGCGAGAGGCCGAGCAGCTCGACGCCCACCAGGTACCCGCCGAAGATGCCGATCACGTCGAAGAGCGCCGTCATCAGCGGGAAGGTCACGACGCCGGCCAGGATCGAGGGCGCCACCAGGTAGCGCATCGGATTGAGCGCCATCACGGTGAGCGCGTCGATCTGCTCGGTGATCCGCATGATGCCGATCTCGGCCGTCAGCGCCGAGCCGGCGCGGCCCGTCACCATGAGCGCGGCCAGCACGGGGCCGAGCTCGCGGATGATCGACAGGGCCACCGCGGGTCCCAGGAAGGCCTCCGACCCGAACCGCGACAGCGTGATGTAGATCTGCAGGCCGAGGACCATCCCGGTGAAGGCGCCGGTCAGCAGGATGATCAGGAGCGACCGGTAGCCGATGAAGTTGATCCGGTCCACGAACGCGCGGATCTTGAACGGCGGCGTGAGGGTCGCGGCGAGCGCCTGGATCAGGAACGTCCCGAAGCGGCCGAGCGCGTCCACGATCGAGAGCGCGGACCGGCCCAGGGCGTCGAGCGGGCGCAGCGCCAGGGCGAGCGGCGGCTCGGTCATGCCTGGACGCGGCGGTAGATCCCCAGCGCCCAGAGGGGAAAGAACTGCGCGTAGAGGTGGTACTTGAGATAGAACACGCGCGGGAAGCCCGTGCCGTTCCAGAGCGGGTCCTCCCACGAGCCGTCGGCGCGCTGTGTGCGCAGCAGGTACTCGACGCCGCGCTCGACGGTGCGCCCGCTCGTCCGGCCGGCGGCCAGGAGCGCGAGCAGCGCCCAGGCCGTCTGGCTCGGCGTGGACTCGCCCACGCCCGCGAACGCGACGTCGTCGTAGCTCTCGCAGGTCTCGCCCCAGCCGCCGTCCTTGTTCTGGCGGCGCTCGAGCCAGCGCACCGCGCGCTGCACGTACTCGTGGCGCAGGTCCTCGCCGATCGCGGCCAGGCCGCGCAGCACCGACCACGTCCCGTAGATGTAGTTCACGCCCCAGCGGCCCTCCCAGGGGCCGTCGTGGCGCTGGGTGTGCCGGAGGAACTGGATCGCGCGCTGCGCCGGCTCGAAGTCCTTGCGGTAGCCGAGCGTGCCGAGCAGCTCGAGGCCGCGGCCCGTGAGGTCCTCGGTGGACGGATCGAGGAGCGCGCCGTGGTCGGCGAACGGGATGTTGTTCAGGTAGAGCCGGTTGTTGTCGGCGTCGAACGACGCCCAGCCGCCGTCCTCGCCCTGCATGCCGAGGAACCAGCCGAGCCCCAGCTCCTTGGCGGCCTGCGTGGCGTCCGGGTCGAGGCCGCGGAGCTTCTCGAGGCCCATCAGCACCATCGCGGTGTCGTCGAGGTCGGGGTAGAAGTCGTTGCGGTACTGGAAGGCCCAGCCGCCCGGCTTCACGTGCGGGCGCTTGACCTGCCAGTCGCCGGGCACCAGCACCTGGCGGCCGATGAGCCACTCGCCGGAGCGCACGAGCGGCGGGTCGTCGGCGGGCAGGCCGCTCTCGATCAGCGCGTTGAGCGCGAGCGAGGTGTCCCACACCGGCGAGGGGCAGGGCTGGTAGTGGAGCTCGTCCGCGGTCTCGACGCCGAGGGCCTCGATCTCCTTGATCTGGCCGAGCACGAGGGGGTGGTCGTCCGGGTAGCCGAGCAGCCGCATGGCGAGGATCGAGTTCGCCATCGCGGGGTAGATGCCGCCGAGCCCGCCCGGCACCGCGAGGCGCTCCTCGAGCCAGAGGCGGGCGGCCTCGATCGCGCGCTTGCGCAGCGGGCGCGGGGAGAACTGCTCCCAGATCTTGAGCCCGTCGTCCACGGCGATGAAGAAGTTCTTCCAGAAGAGCTTGCGCCAGCTGAACGGCTCGGGCACGCGCGGGAAGCGCAGGCTCGTCTTCTCGCGCGGCTCGGGCCAGAGCTCGTCGAGGCCGAGCGTGGGCGGCAGCCACTTCACGGGCTTCCGGTCCATGATGACCAGCAGCGGCACGATGACGGTGCGCGACCAGTACGAGACCTCGTAGATGTTGAAGAGGAAGAAGGGGCGCGGCAGCAGCATGACCTCGGCCGGCATCGACGGCACGCCGTTCCAGTCGTACTCGCCGAAGAGCGCCAGCAGGATCTTGGTGAAGACGTTCGCCTTCACCGGCCCGCCCAGCTCCCGGACGCGCTCGCGCGCGGCGACCATGGCCGGGTCGTCCACCGGCACGCCGGCGAGCTTCATGGCGAAGTACGCCTTGATCGTCGCCGAGAGGTTCGTCGGGCCCGCCTCGAAGAGATTGAAGCCGCCGTCGAGGAGCTGCCGCCGCCGCAGGTAGCGGACCGCCTTGGCTTCCTTCTCGCGGTTCACCCGGTCGATCAGGTGGCCGAGCAGGAGGCACTCGGCGGTGAGGGTGACGTCGGCCTCGAGCTCGCCCACCCAGTGGCCGTCGGCCCGCTGGACGGACAGGAGGTGCGCCTGCGCCCGGGAGATCGCGTCGAGGAGTCCGGTCACGAACGCTGATGGTAACATGCTGACTCGTCGACGGAAACGGCCTTCATGGACCTCATCGCCGGCACCCTGGCCCTGCGACCCTACGTGTTCGGGTTCCTGGCGGCCTTCCTGGCCGCCGGAGCGGCCGACCTCGGCTGGCGGCGCACCCTGCTCTTCGGGGGCATCGTGTGGCCCGTGGCGTGGCTCGGCGAGTTCGCCTCGACGCGCGTGGGCATCCCCTTCGGGCGCTACCACTACACGGGCCTGACGCGCGGGCGCGAGCTCTACGTCGCCGACGTGCCGCTCATGGACTCGCTGTCGTTCGCGTTCCTCGCCTACGCCGCGTTCTGCCTGGCGCGCGCGGCGCTGGCGCGGCGCCGGCCCTCCCGCGGGAGCCTGGCGCTGCTCAGCGGGATGCTCATGATGGCGCTCGACGTCGTCATCGACCCGCTCGCCGTCCGCGGCGACCGGTGGTTCCTCGAGCGCATCTTCTACTACCCGGAGGGCGGCCTGTACTTCGGGGTGCCGCTGTCGAACTTCGCCGGCTGGGTCGTGGTGGGCACGGTCGGCGTCGGGCTGTACCTGGCCGCCGCCCGGACGGTCGGCGCGGCGTCCGCGAGCCCGGCCCGCGGGCGCGCCGGGATGGTGTGGCCCGGAATCGCGTTATACTACGCGGTGCTGGGGTTCAATCTCGCCGTGACGGTCTGGATCGGCGAGTGGCTGCTCGCGGGTCTCGGGGGCCTGGTCCACGCCGCGGTCGCCCTCGCGCTCCGGTTCGTCCACCGCCACGCGGTGCCCGGCGAGGTGCCGGGCGCGGGAAGTCGAGGAGTGCAGCACACATGAGCGTGCCGCTCTCGCAGATGCTGACGGTCGCGACGTACGTCCTCCGGCAGCGGCTGGCCGGCCGCCCGCGCTACCCGCTGGTCCTGATGCTCGAGCCCCTCTTCCGCTGCAACCTCGCCTGCGCGGGCTGCGGCAAGATCCAGTACCCGGCGCAAATCTTGAAGAAGCACCTGACCGTCGAGCGGTGCCTGGCGGCGGTGGACGAGTGCGGCGCGCCGATGGTCTCGATCCCGGGCGGCGAGCCGCTCATGTACCCCGAGATCGGCCGGCTCGTGAAGGAGCTGGTGGCGCGCCGGAAGTTCGTCTACCTCTGCACGAACGCCGTCTTGTTGCGGGCGAAGCTCGAGGACGGGCTGTTCGAGCCGTCGACGTACCTCTCGTTCAGCGTCCACATGGACGGCCTGCGCGAGGAGCACGACGAAGCCGTCTGCCGCGACGGCGTCTTCGACGAGGCGGTCGACGCGATCCGCGAGGCGCTCCGGCGCGGCTTCCGGGTCACGACGAACACGACGCTCTTCGACGGCGCCAACCCGCTCCGCATGCGCGAGTTCTTCGACGCGATGATGGACCTCGGCGTCGAGGGGATGATGGTCTCGCCGGGCTACAGTTACTCGAAGGCCCCCGACCAGGAGCACTTCCTGCGCCGGCAGCGCGCCCACGAGCTGTTCTCGCGGATGTTCTCCAATCCCGCGCGCCGCTGGAAGTTCAACCAGTCGCCGCTCTTCTTGCGATTCCTCATGGGCAAGCAGGATTTCGAGTGCACGCCCTGGGGCAACCCCACCTACAACATGTTCGGCTGGCAGCGGCCCTGCTACCTCCTGCAGGAAGGCTACGCCGGGAGCTTCAAGGAGCTCCTCGAGACCACCCGCTGGGAGGCCTACGGGCGAAGCAGCGGCAACGAGAAGTGCCGCGACTGCATGGTCCACTGCGGCTACGAGCCCACGGCCGTGCACCACACGTTCGGCTCGTGGCGCGGCTTCCGCGACAGCGTCGTCGCCACGGTCTCCGGCCGGCTCTGAGGGCGGACAGGGGGCGCCGCGCCGCGCGGCGGGCCTCCGCACTCCACCGATGACCGACGAGACGCTGGAAGGCTGGGCGCCCGAGATCGGCCGCGGGGTGACGCTCGAGGAGGTCGTCGACCGCGCCTTCGACTACCGCGGCAACGTCACGGTCGTCCGCGCCGACGGCGCCGAGCTCGAGGGCTTCCTCTTCAACCGCGACCGTGACGTGCCGCGGCCGTTCGTCGAGCTCTTCGACCCGAACGGCGACGGGCCCCTCCGGATCCTCTACGCCGATATCCGCGCCATCCGGTTCACCGGGAAGGACCCGGCGGCGGGCAACTCGTACGCGGCCTGGCTGCGCGCGAAGGAGCAGAAGAAGCGCGCGACCGAGCCGACCGCCGGCGGCGCGTGAGCCGCGTCCTGGTCCTCACCGCGGTCGACGTCGAGGCCCGCGGCCTGGCCCGCCAGCTCGGCCTGTCGCCGGCCGGCGTGGCGGACGGGCTCCGCTTCGTCGGCGGCGCGCTGGAGCTCATCTGCGTCGGCCCCGGCGCGCGCGATCTGGCCGGGCGCCTCGCGGGCCGCCCGGCGCCGGCGCTCGTCGTCTCCGCCGGCGCCTGCGGCGCGCTCGCGCCCGAGCTCGTGGAGGGCAGCCTCGTGGTCCCGGAGGCGGTCCTCGACGAGGGCGGGGCGCGCTTCCCGACGGCCGACGTCGGGCTCCGGCGCGCCGGCACGCTCCTGACGGTCACGCGCGTGGTCGCCACGCCGGCCGACAAGGCGCGGCTCTGGCTGGAGAGCGGCGCGCTCGCGTGCGACATGGAGTCGGCGCCGGTCCTGGCGTGGGCGCGCGCGGCGGGCGTCCCCGCCGCCGTGGTCCGCGGCGTGTCGGATCCCGCGACGCGCGGGGTGCCGCCCGACCTCGCGGCGCTCGTCGAGCCCGACGGCCGCGTGCGCACGGCGCGCGCCGTGCGCGCGGTGCTGGCCCGCCCGCGCGCGCTCGCCGACGCGCTGGCGCTCCGCACCGGCACGGCCGCGGCGCTTCGGGCGGTGGCCCAGGCGCTCGGCGGCCTCGCGAGGGCGTACGCGTGATGCTAGACGCGCTGGTCACCGGCGGCACGGGGTTCGTCGGCGCCAACGTCGTGCGCGAGCTGCTGGCCCAGGGGCGCACGGTGCGCGTGCTCGCGCGGCCGCGCGGCGAGCGCCGCGCGCTGGCCGGACTGCGCGTGGAGATCGCGGAGGGCGACCTGCTCGATGCCGCCTCGCTCCGCCGCGCCGTCGCGGGCGTCCACACGGTCTTCCACGTCGCCGCCGACTACCGGCTGTGGGCGCCCGACCCGCGCGAGCTCTTCCGGGCCAACGTCGAGGGCACCCGCGCCGTCCTCCAGTCGGCGGCCGACGCGGGCGTGGCGCGCGTCGTGTACACGTCCACGGTCGGCGCGCTCGGCATCCCGCCGGACGGCTCGCCGGGCACCGAGGACACGCCCGTCTCGCTCCGCGACATGGTGGGCCCGTACAAGGCCTCCAAGTTCCTCGCCGAGCAGGTGGCGCTCGGGTTCGCGCGCGCGGGCCTGCCCGTCGTCATCGTGAACCCGTCGGCGCCCGTCGGCCCCTGGGACGTGAAGCCGACGCCGACCGGCCGGATGGTCGTGGACTTCCTGGAGGGCCGGATGGTCGGGACCCTCGACACCGGCCTCAACGTGGTCCACGTGCGCGACGTCGCCCGCGGCCACCTCCTGGCCGCCGAGCGCGGGAAGCTCGGCGACAAGTACATCCTCGGCCACGCCAACCTCTCGCTCGCCGAGATCGGCGCGCTCCTGGCGGAGATCGCGGGCTCCCGCGTGCCGCGCCTGCGCATCCCGTACGCCGTCGCGTGGCTCGCCGCCGCCGGCATGGAGGTGGCGGCGCGCGCGACGGGGACGGCGCCGAGGGTGCCGCTCACCGCCGTGCGCATGGCGAAGAAGCGCATGTACTTCAGCCCGGCGAAGGCGGTGAGCGAGCTCGGCCTGCCGCAGACGCCGGCGCGCGAGGCGCTCCGCGACGCGGCGGCCTGGTTCGTCGAGCACGGCTACGTGCGCCGGCCGCTGAGGCTCGGATGATCGCGGACCTCGCCTCCCGCCTCACCCGCCGGAGCCGGTCGAACTTCTACTATGCGTTCCTGGCGCTGCCGCGGCGCCGCCGCGAGGCCCTCTACGCCGTGTACGCGTTCTGCCGCGTCGTGGACGACATCGCCGACCTCGGCGGCGAGCGCGGCGCCGACCCCGCGGCGCAGCGGCGCGACCTCGCGCGCTGGCGGGAGGAGGTGGCCCGCTGCTAGGCGCCGGGCGTCGTCCCCGAGCATCCCCTGGCGCGGCAGCTCGCCGCGGCCGTCACCGCGTATCCGATCCCGCGCGAGGCGCTCCTGGCCATCATCGAGGGCGTCGAGATGGACCTCGACCGCGTGGAGTACGGGACCGCCGAGGACCTGTACCCCTATTGCTACCGTGTCGCGGCGGCGGTCGGGCTCTGCTGCATCGAGATCTTCGGCTACACCGACCCGCGCGCCCGCGAGTACGCGGTGAACCTCGGGACGGCGCTGCAGCTCACGAACATCATCCGCGACGTCGGCGCCGACGCCCGCGCCGGCCGGATCTACCTGCCCCAGGAGGACCTCCGGACGTTCGGCGTGACGGCGGACGACCTGCGTGCCGGGCGCCACACCCCCCGGTTCGTCGCGCTGATGGCGTACCAGGCCGAGCGCGCGCGGCGCTTCTACCGCGCCGCGGCCGCGAGCTTTCCGGCGGCCGACGCGCGCGCGCTGGTGCCGGCCGAGATCATGGGGCGCATCTACCACGCGCTCCTCGACGAGATCGAGCGCCGCGCCTTCCGCGTCTTCGACGAGCGGATCACCGTGCCGGCGCACCGCAAGGTCGCCATCGCGCTCCGCTGCTGGGCCGGGGCGCACCTCCGGGCGCGCGCCGCATGACGGGGATCCGGTGAAGGCCGTCGTCTTCCGGGGCCCGGGCCGGCTCGCCGCCGAGGACTGGCCCCGGCCCGCGATCGGCGACGGCGAGGTCCTGCTGCGGCTCAACGGCTGCGGGCTCTGCGGCTCCGACATCGCGAAGATCGTGGACCCGGCGACGCGGACGCCGGCCGTCTTCGGCCACGAGGTCGTCGGCGAGGTCGTGACCATCGGCGCGGGCGTCACCGGCTGCGTGATCGGCGACCGCGTCGTCGCGGCCCACCACGTCCCGTGCGGCGACTGTCACTACTGCCGGCGCGGCAGCGAGACCATGTGCCGCGCGTTCAAGGCGTCGAACCTCGACCCGGGCGGCTTCGCCGAGTACGTGCGCGTGCCCGCGCCGAACGTGCGGCACGCCATGTTCCGGGTCCCGCGCCACGTGACCGACGAGGCGGCCTCGTTCGTCGAGCCGCTGGCGTGCTGCCTGCGCGCGGTGCGCCGGGTGCGGATCGAGCGCGGCGACACGGCCGTCGTGGTGGGCCTCGGCTCGATCGGCTGCCTCTTCGTCCAGCTCCTCCGGCGCGCGGGCGCCGCGGTCGTGGGGTGCGACCCCGTCGCCGAGCGCGCGGAGCTCGCGCGCCGGCTCGGCGCCGCCGCCGCCGGGCCGCCGGCGGACGCCGAGGCCGCGCAGCGCGAGCTGTCCGGCGGGCGCGGCGCCGACCAGGTCATCGTGACGGGCGGGGGCGCCGACGTGCTGCCGTGGGCCGCGGAGATCCTGCGCGACGGCGGCACCGTCCATTTCTTCGCCGGCGGCGCGGGCGACGCGCTGCCGCTCCGGCTCGAGACGCTGTACCACCGCGAGCTCACGGTCAGCGCGACGTACTCGTCCTCGCCCGCCGACCTCGCCGAAGCGTTCGGGCTCCTCACGGCGGGGGAGATCGCGGTCGACCGCCTGGTCACGCACCGCGTGTCGCTCGGCCGCCTCGCCGCGGGCGTGGAGCTCATGCGCCGCCGCGAGGCCCTCAAGGTCTACGTCACGCCGTGAGGGCGATGGTCTTCCACGGGCCCGGCGACCTGCGCCGGGAGGAGCTGCCCGTGCCCGCGCCCGGGCCGGGCGAGGTCGTGCTGCGCATCGAGGCCGCGCTGACGTGCGGGACCGACGTGAAGACCTTGCGGCGCGGCCACCCGGTGATGATCCCGGTGATCCCCACCGTCTTCGGCCACGAGTTCGCCGGCACCGTCACGGCCGTCGGCGCGGGCGTCCGGCACGTGCGCGAGGGCGACCGGCTCGCCGCCGCGAACTCGGCGCCGTGCGGCGAGTGTCCCCCGTGCCTCGCCGGGCGGCCGAACCTCTGCGAGGACCTCCTGTTCGTCAACGGCGCCTACGGCGAGTACATCGCGCTCCCGGCGCGCCTCGTCGCGAAGAACGTGGTGCCGCTCTCGCCGGCGCTCCCGGCCGCGCGGGCCGCCTTCGCCGAGCCGCTGGCCTGCGCGCTCCTCGGCGTCGAGCGGGGGCGCGTGGAGTCCGGCCAGACGGTCGTCGTGTTCGGCCACGGCCCGCTCGGGTGCCTGCTCGGCATGGTCGCGGCCGCCCGCAAGGCGCGCGTGCTGATCGTCGGCAAGGACGGCTGGCGGCTCGGGCGCGTGCGCGGGCTCGGCATCGGCGAGTGCCTGGACGCCACGCAAAGTGCCAATGTTGTCGCGGACATCCGTGACATGACCGGCGGCCGCGGCGCCGACGTGGCCATCGACGCGACGGGCCGGCCCGAGATCTGGGAGCAGGCCGTGGATGCCGTGGGGCGTGGGGGCAGCGTGGTATTCTTTGGGGGCTGTGCGCCCGGCACCTCGATCCGGCTGGAGACGCGGCGGACGCACTACGAGGAGCTGGCGCTGCTCGGCGCGTTCCACCACACGCCCGAGCTGATCCGCCGCGCGGTGGAGCTCGTCGAGTCCGGCGCCCTGGTGCCGGACGGGCTGATCTCCCACCGCATGGCGCTCGAGGACGTGCGACGGGCGCTCGACATGATGGCGAAAGGGGACGCGCTGAAAGTGCTGATCGAGCCATGAACGGCCGCGGCCTTCGGCGGCTCGCGATCCTGCTGCTCGGCGCGACGGTGGCGCTCGCGTCCCCGGCCTGGGGCTTCGATCCCGCCCAGACCTTCAAGAAGGGGACCTACGTCGTCTCGGCCGAGGGCGGGTACGGCGAGCAGTTCAACCTCGAGGGGTTCCACGACCAGAGCGACATCAAGTTCTGGAACCTCGGCTTCCGCTCCTCGCTGCTGCCGTTGGGGCCCACCGGCTCGGGCTTCTTCCACGGCGCCCTCGAGGTCGGTCTCGAGCCCTTCGTGCAGCGCTACACCGACCCGCACTCGGCGTTCTGGGGCGGCGTGGCGGCGGTGTCCCGCTACCACTTCCTCTCGCTCGGGAGCTTCGTGCCGTACGCGGAGCTGGCGGCGGCCGCGGGCGGCACCGACCTCAAGGTGAAGGAGATCGAGTCCACCTTCTCGTTCCTGCTGTGGGGCGGGGTGGGCGCCTCGGTGTTCCTCAGCGACACGACCGCGGTCTACGCCGGCTACCGGTACGAGCACAACTCCAACGGCAACATCGAGTCCCCCAACCGCGGCTGGGAGTCGCACGTCGGCGTGGTCGGGATGTCCTACTACTTCCGGTGAGCCGCGTGAGCGCCCCGATCGCCGAGATCCTCCTGGCCGGCCCGCGCGGCTTCTGCGCCGGGGTCGAGCGCGCCATCGACATCGTCGAGCTGGCGCTGTCCGTCTGCCGGCCGCCGGTGTACGTCCGCAAGGAGATCGTCCACAACCGGCTCGTGGTCGAGACGCTCCGGACGCAGGGCGCCATCTTCGTGGACGAGCTCCGCGAGGTGCCGGACGACGCGACCGTGATCTTCAGCGCCCACGGGATCTCGCCCGAGGTACGCCACGAGGCCGAGCGCCGTCGCCTGCGCGTGATCGACGCGACGTGCCCGCTGGTGACCAAGGTGCACCTCGAGGCGGTCCGCTACGCGCGCGAGAACTACTCGATCGTCCTCATCGGCCACCAGGACCACGACGAGGTGATCGGCACCCTCGGCGAGGCGCCCGAGCGCATCCACGTGATCGCCAGCGCCGGGCAGGTCGAGAAGCTCGACGTGCCGGACCCCGAGAAGATCGCGTACCTCACGCAGACCACCCTCTCGGTGGACGACACGCGCGACGTGATCGAGGCGCTGCGCCGCCGGTTCCCGAAGATCGTCGGGCCCTCGCGCGACGACATTTGCTACGCGACCCAGAACCGCCAGGCCGCCGTCAAGCGGCTGGCCGACGACGTGGACCTGCTCCTCGTGATCGGCTCGGCCAACAGCTCGAACGCGATCCGGCTGGTGGAGGTCGCCCGGACCGCCGGGACGCGCGCCCACCTCATCAACGACGTCGGCGACATCCGACCGGAGTGGCTGGTGGGCGCGCGGCGCATCGGCCTCACCGCGGGCGCCTCGACGCCGGAGGTGCTCGTGACCGAGGCGGTCGCCGCGCTGCGGCGCGACGGCGTGAGCGTGCGCGAGGTGCACGTCGTCGAGGAGGACGTGCGGTTCGCGCTGCCCCCGGAGCTCGCGCACATGGCGGGCGAGCGCGGGATGACGCTGCCGGCGCGGACCAGCATGCGCCAGTCCATCTAGCGGGCGCCCACCGGCGATGCGATAGTGGCAAGGCGGCGGCCGCGCCGCCTTTCGTGTTTTCGAGAACGCTTCGGACGGACGAGGTGACGAGAGTGCGCACACGCAACGCGGCGATCCTGGCTCTGGTGCTCTTCACCGCCGCGACGGCGGCGGGCGCGCGCCTCGGGGCGGCCGACGGCAGCCAGGAGGTGGGCGAGAAGCGGCTGCTCGACAACGAGCGGGTGGCGGTCTACGAGTTCACGTTCCCGCCCGGCTTCAAGGGCGAGGCGCACGCGGCGGTCGCCGACGAGTTCGCCTACGTGCTCGACGGCGAGTTCGGCGTGCTCACGAAGGGGCAGGGCAAGCGGATCGTGAAGAAGGGCGAGATCGAGTACGCGAGCAAGGGGACCGTCCACCAGTCGCTGAACGAGGCGAGGCGGCCCGCGCGGGTCCTGGTGGTCCTGCTCAAGGAGCGGTGAGCCATGCGACTGGTGACGTACCGGAAGGGCGCCTCGAAGCCGCGCGTCGGCGCGGTGGCGGGCGACGCGGTCCTCGACCTCGCGGCGCTGGCGGCCGATCTGGCGCGCGAGCGCGGCGCCGTGCGCCACGGGCGCGGCGGCTTCCCGAAGACGATGCTCGAGCTGATCGCGGGGGGCGCCGACGCCCTCGCGGCCGCCCGGGAGGCGGCGGAGCACGGCGCGCGGGTGGTGGAGCGGCGGGGCCTCGACGGCCTGGCCGAGGCGAAGCTCGGCGTCGCACTGGCCCGGGCGCGGCTCGAGGCGCCCATTCCGCGCCCCGCGCGCAACGTCTTCTGCCTCGGGCGGAACTACAAGGAGCACGCGGCGGAACGGGGCGCCGAGGCGCCGCCCCATCCCGTCTACTTCACGAAGGTGCCGGAGAGCGTGCTGGCGCCCGGCGGCAAGGTCGTCCACCACGCGGTCACCAAGGAGCTGGACTACGAGGTCGAGCTGGCGGTGGTGATCGGCCGCGCCGGCCGCGACATCGCCCAGGCGGCGGCGCTCGGCCACGTCTTCGGCTACACCGTGATCAACGACGTGACGGCGCGCGATCTGCAGAAGCGCCACGGCCAGTGGTTCAAGGGCAAGACGCTCGACACCTTCTGCCCGATGGGGCCGGTGCTGGTGACGGCCGACGAGATCCCGGATCCGCAGGCGCTCGCGATCACGCTCCGGGTCAACGGCGAGACGCGCCAGGCGAGCCACACCTCCAAGATGATCTTCCCCGTCGCCGAGTGCATCGCGGTCCTCTCCCAGGGCTTCACGATCCTGCCGGGCGACGTGATCGCCACCGGCACCCCCGAGGGCGTCGGCGCGGCGCTCGGCAAGTTCCTCAAGATCGGCGACCGGCTCGAAGCGGAGGTGGAGAAGATCGGCGTCCTTGCCAACCGCGTCGCCGCGCCGTGAGCTTCGTCAGCCACGTCGAGTGCACGATCTGCCGCGCCCGCCACGACGCCAAGCGCCTGCTGACCGTCTGCGAGCAGTGCGGCCAGATGCTCGCGGTGCGCTACGACCTCGAGCGCGTCAAGGCGCGCCTGACCAAGGACGCGCTCCGCGCACGCCCGCCCGGGATGTACCGCTTCCGCGAGCTGACGCCGCTCGACGACGGCGAGGCGCCGGTGACCCTCGGCGAGGGCGGCACGCCCTTGCTCGCGCTGCCACGCCTGGCCGCGCACCTCGGGCTCGGCCGGCTCCGGGCCAAGGACGAGGGCCAGAACCCGACGGGCTCGTTCAAGGCGCGCGGCCTCGGCATGGCCATCACCCGCTCCCGCACGCTCGGCGCGAAGGGCTTCGTGATTCCCTCCGCGGGGAACGCGGGCGGCGCCGCCGCCGCCTACGCGGCGCGCTGCGGGCTGCCGTGCGTGGTGATCGTGCCGCGCGGCACGCCGCGCGCGAACCTGGTCGAGGCGCTGCTGGCCGGCGCCCACGTCTTCACGGTCGAGGGCTCGATCGCGACGGCGGGGAAGGTGGTCGCGCGCGTCGCGCCCGCGCTCGGCTGGTTCGATCTCTCCACGCTCAAGGAGCCCTACCGGCTCGAGGGCAAGAAGACGATCGGCCTCGAGCTGGCCGAGCAGCTCGGCTGGCGCATGCCCGACGTGCTCCTCTATCCGACGGGCGGCGGCACCGGGCTCGTCGGGATCCCCAAGGCGTACGACGAGCTGAAGGCGATGGGCTGGCTGGCGGGCCCGCTGCCCCGCTTCTACGCCGTGCAGGCCGACGGCTGCGCGCCGGTCGTGAAGGCGTTCGCCGAGGGCGCGGAGACGACCGCCGCCTGGGACAATCCGACAACCCACGCCGCGGGGCTGCGCGTGCCGTCGCCGTTCGCCGGCCGCCAGATGCTGGCGGTGCTGCGCGAGACGGGCGGCGGCGCCGTGGCGGTGAGCGAGGACGAGATCCGCCGCGCCCATGCGCTCGTCGCGCGGGTCGAGGGCATCTGGACGGCGCCGGAGTCCGCGGCCCTGGTCGCCGCCCTGATGCGCTTGAAGGACCAGGGCGCCGTCGCCGCCGACGCCGAGGTGATGCTGGTCTTCACGGGCACCGGCTTCAAGTACGATCCGCCCCCGGTGGCCGAGCCGGTGCATTTGGAGGGTACGGACGCGGAGATGCTCGAACGGGTGAGCCGCGTCATCCGGCCCTGACGTCCTGTGGTAGGATGACCGCCACCGCAGCGCGGCTGCCCCCAGGAGGCGGTCCATGACGATCGAGATCGGCAAGATCCGGAACGTCGGCGTCGTCGGCCACGGCGGCGTCGGCAAGACGTCCCTCGTCGAGGCCCTGCTGTTCTCCGCCGGCGCCCTCACGCGGCTCGGCAAGGTGGACGACGGCTCGACGACCACCGACTTCGACCCCGACGAGATCAAGAGAAAAATCTCGATCAATACCTCGGTGGCCTACTGTGACTGGAAGGGGCATCGGGTCAATCTGGTGGACACGCCGGGGTACGGCGACTTCATCGCCGACTCCCGGGCGGGATTGCGGGTCGTCGAAGCGGCCATCGTCGTCGTGGACGCGGTGGCCGGCGTGCAGGTGCAGACCGAGAAGGTCTGGAAGTTCGCCACCGAATACAACCTGCCGCGCGTCGTCGTCGTCAACCGCCTCGACCGGGAGCGGGCCGACTTCTACCGCACGTTCGAGTCGCTGGCGCGGCGGCTGAAGGGCCGCCTGGTCGCGCTGCAGCTTCCGCTCGGCGAGGAGTCCGGCTTCAAGGGCGTGGTAGATCTCGTAAAGCAGAAGGCGGTCACCTGGACCGACGGCAAGCCGGCCGACGCCGAGATTCCCGCGGACCTCGCCGACCGCGTGAAGGAGTACCGCGAGAAGCTCGTGGAGGCGGCGGCCGAGACCGACGACGACCTGCTCGCCAAGTACCTCGAGGAGGGCTCGCTCGGCGAGGCCGAGATGCTGAAGGCGCTGCGCGCGGGCATCACGGAGGGCAAGCTGGTGCCGGTCCTGTGCGCCGCCGCCGTCCGCAACATGGGGAGCCCCGCGCTGCTCGACCTCATCGTGGAGTCGCTGCCCTCGCCGGCCGACCGCGGCGAGGTGGCGGGGACGGATCTGAAGGCCAAGCAGGCCGGCACGCGCTCCCCCGATCCCAAGGCACCCGTGTGCGCGCTGGTCTTCAAGACGCTCGCCGACCCGCACATCGGCAAGCTCTCGCTCCTCCGCGTCGTCAGCGGGACGCTCCGGGCCGACTCGACGCTGCTGAATCCGCTGCGCGGCGCCAGGGAGCGCATGGGCCACGTCTCGTGGCTCCAGGGCAAGACCCAGAAGAACGTCGAGGCGCTCGGCCCCGGCGAGATCGGCGTGGCCCAGAAGCTCAAGGAGACGCTGACCGGCGACACGCTGTGCGACGAGGCGCACCCGTTCGAGCTGCCGCGCATCACGTTCCCGGAGGCGGCGATCTCGTTCGCGATCCAGCCCAAGACCCGCGGCGACGAGGACAAGATCTCGACCGCCCTGGCCCGCATCGCCGAGGAGGACCCGACCGTCCACTACCACTTCGACCCCGAGACGAAGCAGCTCCTCGTCTCCGGCGTCGGCAGCCTCCACGTCGAGATGGTCGTCGAGCGCATGAAGCGCAAGTACAACGTGGACGTGACCCTGCTGCCGCCGCGCATCCCGTACAAGGAGACGGTCAAGGGGCGCGCCGAGGGCCAGGGCAAGTACAAGAAGCAGACGGGCGGGCGCGGCCAGTACGGCGACACCTGGCTCCGCGTCGAGCCGCTGCCCCGCGGCGGCGGCTTCGAGTTCGTGGACGATGTCTTCGGCGGCGCCATCCCGCGCAACTTCATCCCGTCGGTCGAGAAGGGTGTGCGCGAGTGCATGAAGCGGGGCATCGTCGCCGGCTACCCGATCGTGGACCTGAAGGTCACCCTCTACGACGGCTCCTCCCACGACGTGGACTCCTCGGACATGGCGTTCCAGATCGCCGCGTCCATGGGCCTGCAGAAGGTGTTCGTGGAGGCCCACCCGATCCTGCTGGAGCCCA
>JACPCH010000232.1 GCA_016179875.1 Candidatus Rokuibacteriota bacterium
GAGGTCCTTCGCGTACTGGTCGGCGTCGCGGACCTCGATCCGCTCGATGTAGCTCCAGCCCGCGTCGGGGGCGCCGTTGATCGGCCCCTCGATGCGGTGCGTGCGGTAGCTGATGATGCTCGGCAGGGTCTTGGCCACGCGGTAATCGTACTCGCGGAGCCACCGCTCGTAGTCCTCGGGCCTGACGCCCGGCTTCAGGGTCGTGATGACGTAACGCACCCGCATCGCTCGCCTCCTTACCCTCGCCGAGTCAGCCCGCGGCCACCGGCTCGAAGCAGTCGACCAGGTCGTCGGCGCGCAAAATGCGGTCGCGGTCCACCGCGGCGCCGTTCACGGCCACCAGCCAGATGTCCCGCTCGGCGCCGAGCCCGGCGAGCAGCGCCTCGATCGTCGCGCCGGGCTCGACCTCGAGCACCGTCCGGTCCGCGCCTCCCGGCAGGAAACGGCGGAGATTGCCGTGCATGTGGACCGTGACCCTCACGCGAGCGCCTCGCGGACGCGCGGCATGACCTCCCGCGCGAAGCGCTCGACCGTCGTCTCGATGCGGCCGTCCACCGCGAGCGGGAACACCATGAGCTGCCCGATCCCCGCGCGCGCCAGGCGCACGACACCGTCCACAACGTCCGCCGGCGGTCCGGCGAGGGTGACGGCGTCGACGAGCTCGTCGGGCACCTCGGGCGCCACAGCCTTGAGCGGCGCGGGGTCGTGGGTGTAGGGCAGCGCGAGCACCTTGTCGCGGAGCGCCGCCGGCGGCGTGAGGCCCGCCGTCGTGAACGTGAAGAAGTCGGGCCGCTGGGCGGCGAGGCTCCGCACGATGGTGGGCCGCATGACGTCGCGCGCCGCGCGCCGGTCGTCCGCCACGCACACGTTGATGCGCGCCACCAGCTCGACCGCCGCCGGGTCGCGCCCGGCCCGGCGCGCGCCCTCCGCGACGGTCTCGCGGAAGAAGCTCACGAGCGGGTCCGCCACGCACCCTTGCATGATGGCGCCATCCGCCACGCGCCCCGCCACCCGGCAGCCGGCCGCGCGCTGGGACGCGACGTAGATCGGCACCGCGGGCCGGGGCGGCGCGAAGTCGAGCCGCCCCTCGTGGAAGGCGACCTGATCGCCCTTGACGCTCACGGTCTCGCCGGCGAGGAGCCGCCGGATCAGCTCCACGGCCTCGCGGATCGCGACGGCCGAGCGGCTCGCGTCGACCCCGAGCTCGCGGAAGCCGCTCACGCCGGCGCCGATGCCGAGCACGGCGCGGCCGCCGGCGATCTCGTCGAGCGTGGCGATCGCCATCGCGGTGAGCGCGGGGTGGCGCGAGTACGGGTCGGTCACCCCCGTCGCCAGACGGATGCGGCTGGTCGCGAGGGCGCAGGCGGCGAGGCACGCGTAGACGTCGCGGAAGAAGCGCTCGTCGGCCAGCCAGAGGTCGTCGTAGCCGAGCGCCTCGGCACGCTGCGCGAGGGAGGCCAGCTCTCGCGCCGGGCGCGAGGGCAGGAGCAGGAGCCCGGTTCTCACGCGGGGCCCTCACCGCGCAGCGCGAGCGCGATCTTCTCGGCGGTGATCGGGAGCGTGGTGATCCGCACACCCGTCGCCGCCGCCACCGCGTTCGCGACCGCCGCCGGCGGCTCGATGTTCGGCGGCTCACCGACGCCCTTGGCGCCGTACGGCCCGACCAGGCTCGGGTGCTCGACCAGGATCGACTCGACGCGCGGCAGGTCGAGGGACGTCGGCATCTTGTAGTCGGTCAGGTTCGGGTTCAGCACGCGCCCGTTCTCGTACACGATCTCCTCGGACAGCGCCTGCCCGAGCCCCTGCGCCACGCCGCCCTCGATCTGGCCCTCGATGTACCTCGGGTTCATCGCGAAGCCGACGTCCTGGGCGACGACGTAGCGGTGGACCGTGACCTCGCCGGTCTCACGGTCGACGGAGAGGTCCACCGCGTGCGCGTGGAAGCTCGGCGAGTGGAACGCGGGATACACGTGCGCCTCGACGCGCTTGGCGTCGTAGGGGGTCGGCGGCGCGATGAAGGTGCCGTGGGCGATCAGGCCGCCGCCCGAGGCCTGCGAGAGGCGCGCCAGCTCGGCCAGCGCGATGCGCTTGCCGTCGGCGACGACGGCCTTGTCCCTGAGCGTGAGCGCCTCGGCGTCCACCCCGAGCTGGGCGGCCGCGAGCCCGAAGAGCTGGCGCCGGAGGTCGGCGACGGCGGCGCGGCAGGCGTTGCCGACGGCGAAGGCGGTGCGGCTGCCCTGGGCGCCGAAGTCGAACGGCGTCGCGAACGTGTCGGCGGAGACCACGCTGATGTCGGCGAGGTCCACGCCCAGCTCCTCGGCGAGCACCTGCGCCGCGCCGGTCAGGGCCGCCGTCCCGATCTCCGCCGCGCCCGTGTTCATGGCGACGCTGCCGTCGGGGTTGATCTTCACGTAGACGCCCGAGGAGCCGCCCGTCGTCGTCCACCAGCCGCACGCGAGCCCCTTGCCGCGACCGGGCGCGGGCCGGCGGTCGCGCCAGCCGATCGCGTCCGCGGCGCGGCGCAGGCACTCCTCGAGCCCGACCGCCTCCAGCACCTGGCCCGTCGGCCCCTCGTCGCCCTCGCGCACGATGTTCTTCAGGCGGAAGTCGAGCGGGTCCAGACCGAGCGCGTCGGCGATCATGTCCATCTGCGACTCGACGGCGAAGTTCGACTGCGGGCCCGACGGCGCGCGGAACGAGCCGCAGTTGGTCTTGTTCGTGTAGACCGCGTAGCCCTCGAGCAGGAGGTTCGGGATCCGGTACGGCCCGGCGAGGACCAGCGTCGCCACCGACGCGACGCCCGGGCCCGAGCCCGCGAACGCGCCGGTGTCGAACCAGATGCGCCCCTCCTTCGCCGTGATGCGGCCGTCGCGCGTGACGCCCGTCTTCAGCTCGACGCGCGTCCCCTGGCGCGGGTAGGCGGCGGTCAGCTCCTCCTCGCTCGTGGTGACGACCTTCACCGGGCGCCCCGTCCGGCGCGCCAGCAGCGCGGCGAAGTGCTCGACGCCGACGCGGAGCTTGCCGCCGAAGCCGCCGCCGATCCCGGGCACGATCACGCGGATCTTCGAGGGCGGCAGCGCGAGGATCTCGGCGAGCGTGTTCTGGATCTCGAAGGGGAGCTGGGTGTTCGACCACACCGTGACCTGCCCCGCGCTGTCCCAGGCGGCGACGGCGGCGCGCGGCTCGGTGTAGCCCTGGTGGACCATCGCCGTCCGGAACTCGTGCTCGAAGACGCGGTCCGCCTCGGCAAAGCCGCGTTCCATGTCGCCGACCACGATGCGCGCGCGCTGGCACACGTTCCCCTCGCGGTGCAGGATCGGGATCGCCGTATAGGTCTGCCACGCCTCGTGAATCAGCGGCGCGCCGGGCGCGAGCGCCGCCTCGAGATCCAGCACGGCCGGCAGCGGCTCGTAGACGACGTCGATCGCGGCGAGCGCCGCCTCCGCCGCCTCGCGCGTGGTCGCCGCCACGGCCGCCACGGGCTGGCCGACGTAGCGCACCCTGTCCCGGGCGAACACGGTCTCGTCCTTCAGCCCGCCGCCGTAGCGGACGTCGAGGACGTCGGTGGCGGTGATGACCGCGCGCACGCCCGGGAGCGCCAGCGCGCGGCCCGCGTCGATCCGCACGAGCCGCGCGTGCGGCTCACGGCTCCGGAGGATCTTGCCGTGGAGCATGCCGGGCAGGGCGAAGTCCGCGGCGTAGACGGCGGTGCCGGTGACCTTCCCCGCCGCATCGAGTCGCGGAAGTGACTTGCCGACGACGCGCGTCTCGATGCTCATTGGGTCGTCCTCGCGCGGGCCAGCCCGCGCGCCGCGGCCGTCACCGCGTCGGTGATCTTCTGGTAGCCGGTGCAGCGGCAAAGGTTGCCGGCCAGCGCCTCGCGGATCCCGTCGTCGGTCGGCTCCGGGCACTCGTCGAGGTACGCCTGGGCCGCCAGAATCATGCCGGGGATGCAGTAGCCGCACTGCACCGCCCCGTGGTCCACGAACGCCTGCTGCAGCGGGACGAAGACGCCGGCGCGCGCGAGCCCCTCGATGGTGACGATCTCGCGGCCCTGGCACTGGGCGGCCAGCAGGATGCACGAGTTCACCGCGCGCCCGTCGAGGAGGATCGTGCAGACGCCGCACTCCGCCTCGAGGCAGTTCTCCTTCGTGCCGGTCAGGCCGAGGTCGTCGCGCAGCACGTCCAGCAGCGTCCGGTGCGGCTCCGTCAGCACGTCGTGAGTCACGCCGTTGATCCGGAGGGAGAGCGCGAGGCGGCTCACGCCGCCCTCCCGATCCGGTCGAGGCAGCGCCGGAGCGCGCGCGGGACCAGCGTCTCGACGAGGAGCCGGCGATAGCGCGCCGAGGCGCGCACGTCGTCGATCGGCGCGCACTCGCCCGCCGCGAGCCGGCCGGCGCGGCGCAGGATCTCGTCCGTGAGCGGCTGCCCCTCGAGCGCCCGCTCCGCGGCACCCGCGCGCATCGTGGTGGGCGCGACGGCTCCCAGCGCGATCCGCGCCTCCTGGCACCGCTCGCGCGCCGCGTCCAGCGTCAGGCGGACGGCCACGCAGACCACCGCGATCTCCATCGCCTTGCGGCGTCCCGCCTTGAGGAAGGCGGTCGCCGAGCGCGGCGGGAGCCGGTCGAACCGGATCGACGTCAGCAGCTCGCCGGGCCGGCGCGCGGTCTGCCCGGGGCCGCTGAGGAAGCCGCCGAGCGGCAGCGTGCGCTCGCCGTCGGGCCCGAGGCACGTCACCGTCGCGTTCAGGGCGAGGAGCACGGGCACGACGTCGGCGGCGGGCGAAGCGTTGACGATGTTCCCGCCGACCGTGGCGACGTTGCGGATCTGGTGGCCCCCGATCACCTCCGCGCCCTCGACGAGCGCGCCCAAGGGTCCCTGGAAGTGGGGGCACTGCTCGATCGCCCGGTGGGTCACGAGCGCGCCGAGCCTGACCGCGCCGTCCACCTCGATCCGATCGAGCCCGGTCACCCGGTGCAGGCTCAGCACGTGGCGCGGCGCGACCCGGCCTCGCCGCATCTGGATGATGAGGTCCGTGCCGCCGGCCAGGAAGCGGCCCGCCTCGCCGAAGCGCGCGCCGAGGGCGACCGCATCGGCGATCGAGGTCGGCTCGTGGTACTCGAAGCTCACGAGGTACCTCGCGTCGAGGCCCCGGCCGGGCGGCCGTTCGTCGCGGGACGCACGCTCAGCCCGAAGTCGCGGGCCGTCATCCGCGACGGCCACACCGCCCCGAGCTCACCGGCGGCGCGCCGCAGGCGCGGGGCGATCCGATGGAGCTTGGCCAGCGACAGGCGGAAGGTCGGCCCGGACACCGCCACCGCGCCCACCACCCGGCCGCCGACGAGGATCGGCGCCGCCACCGCGCGCCCGCCCTCGACCAGCTCCTCATCCACGATCGCGTAGCCGCGCGCGCGCACCTCCCGGAGCTGCGCGAGCAGCTTTCCGCGGGACGTGATCGTCCGCGGGGTCAGGCGGCGGAGCCCCTGCCTGGCGAGGACCGCGAGCGCCTCCGCCTCGGGGAGGTGCGCGAGCCAGATCTTCCCGGACGCCGTCGCGTGGGCCGGCGCGACGAGCCCGACGAGGGGCAGCATCCGGATCTGCTGGCCCGGCCCCTCGGCCTTGGCCACGAACAAGACCTCGCCGTCCTCGACGACGGCGAGCTGGACCAGCTCGTCGGTCTCGTCGGCGAGCGCCTGGAGGATCGGCACGCAGATCGCCGGCATCCCGACGCGCTC
>JACPCH010000111.1 GCA_016179875.1 Candidatus Rokuibacteriota bacterium
GGTGGAGCTGATCGTGCCGATCGCGATGGAGAAGGAGCTGCGGTTCGCGGTGCGGGAGGGCGGGCGGACGGTGGGGGCCGGCGTGGTCACGGAGATCACGGAGTAGGCGATGGTCACCGTCTCCGCCGACCAGAAGATCCGGATCCGCCTGAAGGCGTACGACCACCGTCTCCTCGACCGGTCGGTCAAGGAGATCGTCGAGACCGTGCGCCGCACGGGCGCGCGCGTCTCGGGCCCGGTCCTCCTGCCGACCATGATCAATCGCTGGACGGTGCTCCGGAGCCCGCACGTGGACAAGACGTCGCGCGAGCAGTTCGAGATGCGCACGCACAAGCGGCTGCTCGACATCGTGGACCCCACGCCCCAGACGGTGGACTCGTTGATGAAGCTCGACCTGCCCGCCGGAGTGGATGTTGAGATCAAGCTCTAACCGGTTCGAGCGCCGGCTTCGCCGGCGCAACCGATGGGGGAGGTTCGGAAGGGGGGCGTAGCCCCCCTCCGAGTGAAGATGGCCAGGAAAGAGGCACTCATCGGCCGCAAGGTCGGCATGACCCAGGTGTTCGGTGACGACGGGAGCCACGTGCCCGTCACCGTCATCGAGGCCGGGCCGTGCACGATCGTGGAGATCCGGACCACGGAGACCCACGGCTACGACGCGCTGCAGCTCGGCTTCGAGCCGAAGAAGAAGAACGTGCGGAAGCCCGAGGCCGGCGTGTTCAAGAAGGCGAACGTCGCGCCGATGCGCACGCTGCGCGAGGTGCGGCTCGAGAAGACCGAGAAGCTCCAGGGCTACCAGATCGGGCAGGCGTTGACGGTGGAGATGTTTTCGCCCGGGGAGCTGGTGGACGTCGTCGGCGTGACCAAGGGCAAGGGCTTCCAGGGCGGCGTCAAGCGCCACGGCTGGTCCGGTGGCGATTCGACGCACGGCTCGATGTTCCACCGGGCGCCCGGCTCGATCGGCGCCTCGTCGGACCCGTCGCGCGTCTGGCCGGGCCACCACCTGCCCGGCCGGATGGGCGGCGATCGCCGTACCGTGCTCAACGTGAGCGTCGTGCGTGTGCTGCCCGAGCAGAATCTCGTGCTCGTGCGCGGCGCGGTCCCCGGCGCCAACGGCTCGCTCGTGGTGGTGCGCAAGTCCGTGAAGCTGACCAAGGCCCAACAGCAGCAGAAGGCTGCGGAAAAGAAATAGCCATGCCGACCGTACCGGTGCTGGACGCCAAGGGGCAGAAGGCGGGGACGCTCGATCTGAAGGCGGACGTCTTTGGCGTCGAGATTCGCGGGCCGCTGCTCCACCAGGCGGTGACACGCGAGCTGGCCGACCGGCGCGTGGGGACCCACGACACGAAGGGCCGGAGCGAGGTCTCGGGCGGGGGCCGGAAGCCGTGGCGGCAGAAGGGCACGGGGCGCGCCCGGCAGGGCTCGATCCGCGCCACCCAGTGGAAGGGCGGCGGCAAGCCCTTCGGCCCGACGCCGCGGAGCTACGACCAGGACATGCCCCGCACGATGCGCCGCGCCGCGCTGCGGGCCGCCGTCGCGGCGAAGATCGCCGACGGGCGCCTCGCGGTGATCGACGCGCTCGAGGTCGCCGACGGGAAGACGAAGTCCCTGGTGGCGCGGCTCGGCGCGCTCGGGCTCAAGGCCGAGCCGACGCTCCTCGTGGTGCGCGAGCTCGGCGCCGCCGTGTTGCGCGCGTCGCGCAACGTGCCGTGGCTGACCGTCGAGACGCCCGGCCACGTCTCGGTCTACCAGCTGCTGAGCGTGCGCCAGGTCGTGTGCGAGCGCGCGGGGCTCGCGGCGCTCGAGGAGGCGCTGGCCCGATGAGCCGGCCGGCGCGCGAGATCCTCATCCGGCCGCTGATGACCGAGAAGAGCATGCGGCAGAAGGAAGAGCAGAACACGGTCGCGTTCCGGGTGCGGCCCGACGCGAACAAGGTCGAGATCCGCGCCGCCGTGGAGGCGGTGTTCAACGTGAAGGTCGCCGCGGTTCGCACGGCGTCCTACGAGGGCAAGCTGAAGCGCATGGGCCGGTTCCAGGGCCGGCGCGCGAACTGGAAGAAGGCGATCGTGACGCTCCGGCCGGGCCACAAGATCGATCTGGTCGAGGGGGCGTAGGGCATGGGCATCCGAACCGTCAAGCCGTCGTCGCCCGCGCGCCGCTACCTGACCTACGTCACGTACGACGAGATCACGAAGCGGGAGCCGGAGAAGAGCCTGCTCGAGCCGAAGCGGCGCACCAACGGCCGCAACGTGTACGGGCGCATCACCGTCCGCCACCGGGGCGGCGGCGCCAAGCGCATGCTGCGGAACGTGGACTTCCGCCGCGACAAGCAGGGCATTCCGGCGCGCGTCGCGGGGATCGAGTACGATCCGAACCGCTCCGCGCATCTGGCGCTGCTCCATTACCGCGACGGCGAGAAGCGCTACATCATCGCCCCGTTCGGGCTGAAGGTGGGCGACACCCTCATGTCCGGGCCGCAGGCCGACATCCTGCCGGGCAACGCGCTGCCGCTCCGGAACATCCCGGTGGGCACGCTGGTGCACAACATCGAGCTCCAGGTGGGACGCGGCGCCCAGCTCTGCCGCAGCGCGGGCGCCCAGGCGCAGCTGCTGGCCAAGGAGGGCGACCGGGCGACGCTCAAACTGCCCTCCGGCGAGGTGCGGTTGATCGCCGTCGACTGCATGGCCACGATCGGCCAGGTCGGCAACCTCGACCACGAGAACGTGTCGATCGGCAAGGCCGGGCGCGTCCGGTGGCGGGGCTTCCGCCCGACGGTGCGCGGGACGGTCATGAACCCCGTCGACCATCCGATGGGCGGCGGCGAGGGCAAGGGCAAGGGCAACCATCCGATGACCCCGTGGGGCAAGCCGACGAAGGGCTACAAGACCCGGCGCGGGGCGAGGCCGTCGGACCGCATGATCGTGACGCGGCGGAAAAAATAGGAGCCCGGGATGGGACGTTCGCTGAAGAAGGGGCCGTTCATCGATGAGACGCTGCTGGGGCGGATCGACGAGCTGAACCGGAGCCGCCAGAAGAAGGTGCTGAAGACCTGGTCGCGCCGCTCGACGATCGCGCCCGAGTTCGTCGGCCACACGCTCGCGGTCCACAACGGGAGGAAGTTCATCCCGGTCTATGTCACCGAGAACATGGTTGGCCACAAGCTCGGCGAGTTCGCGCTGACGCGGACGTTCAAGGCGCACGGCTCCGCCGAGAAGGCCACGACGTCACCGACGGGGAAGGCGTAGGGCGATGCGCACGGTCGCCAGGGCCCGGTTCATCCGCGTGTCGGCGCGCAAGGCGCGCCTCGTGCTCGATCAGATCCGCGGCAAGTCGGTCGGCGAGGCGCTGGCGACGCTCGAGTTCACGCCACGCGCCGCGGCGCGGATCATCGAGAAGGTGTTGCGCTCGGCCGTGGCCAACGCGGAGCACAACCACCAGGTGCGCAACCTCGACGACCTCAGGGTCGTCCACGCGATCGCCGACGGCGGCCCGTCCATGAAGCGCGTGCAGCCCCGCGCGATGGGGCGCGCCTTCTTCATCCGGCACAAGACGAGCCACGTCACGATCGGCGTCAGCGACGAGGTCAACGGCGCCGCGGGCGCCGCCCGGCCGGCGCCACGCGCGGCCGCCGCGCGTCCCCCGGCGCCCGCGGAGACGACGCCAGCTGGCGAGGCGAAGCCCGCGGCCAAGAAGGCGCCCGCGGCGGGCCGGGCCAAGGCCAAGCCGGCCGCGAAGACGAAGGCCAAGGCCAAGGCCAAGGAGAAGAAATAGGCGATGGGCCAGAAGACGCATCCGATCGGCTTCCGACTCGGCTCGACGCGGACCTGGAGCTCGCGCTGGTTCGCGACCAAGTCGTACGCGGCGCTGCTGCACGAGGACGTGAAGATCCGGCGCTACATCAAGGACCAGCTCTACCACGCCGGCATCTCGAAGATCGACGTCGAGCGCTCGGCCAACCGGGCGCGCATCACGATCTCGACGGCGCGGCCGGGCATCATCATCGGCCGCAAGGGCGCGGAGGTCGAGAAGCTGAAGAACGAGCTGCAGGTGCGGACCGGCAAGGAGATCTACCTGAACATCGAGGAGGTCATCCATCCGGAGCTCGACGCCCAGCTCGTGGCCGAGAACGTGGCGCTCCAGCTGCAGAAGCGCGTCGCGTTCCGGCGGGCGATGAAGAAGGCGGTGACCTCGGCGCTGCGACTCGGCGCCGACGGCATCCGGATCGCGTGCGCGGGACGGCTCGGCGGCGGCGAGATCGCGCGCAAGGAGTGGTACCGCGACGGCCGCGTGCCGCTCCACACGATCCGCGCCGACATCGACTACGGGCTCGCGACCGCGCACACGACGTACGGCACGATCGGCGTGAAGGTCTGGATCTTCAAAGGCGAGGTGCTCCGCGCCGCGCCCGCGGAAGCGTGAGGTCGACCGCGCATGCTGATGCCCAAGAGGGTCAAGTACCGCAAGGCCCAGCGCGGCCGGATGCGGGGCACCGCCCAGCGCGGCTCGACGCTCGCGTTCGGCGAATACGGACTCAAGGCGCTCGAGCCGGGCTGGATCACGAACCGCCAGATCGAGGCGGCGCGCGTGGCGCTGTCGCGGAGCCTCAAGCGCGGCGGCAAGATCTGGATCCGGGTGTTTCCCGACAAGCCGGTGACGAAGAAGCCGGCCGAGACGCGGATGGGCAAGGGCAAGGGCAACCCCGAGGAGTGGGTGGCCGTGGTGAAGCCCGGGCGCATCCTCTACGAGATGCAGGGCATGCCCGAGGACGTGGCGCGCGAGGCGTTCCGCACGGCCGCGCAGAAGATGGGCATCGCGACCAGGTTCGTCATGCGGACGCGGGTGCTGTAGTGGCCGTGCGAGCCGAGGCGGTGCCTCCGGCGAGGCGAGCGGTGAAATGCCTCGTGGCCGTGCGAGCCGAGGCGGTGCCTCCGGCGAGGCGAGCGGTGAAATGCCTCTAACAAGGATCCGGTGATGAAGCCCGCGAAGTGGCGCGATCTCTCCGACGAGGAGATTCAGCAGAAGGCCCGGGAGCTCAACGAGGAGATCTTCAATCTCCGGTTCCAGCTCTCGACGGGGATGGCCAAGAATCCGTCCCGGCTGGGCCAGGCCCGGCGGGACCTCGCGCGCGCCCTCACGGTGCTCCGCGAGAGGAAGGCATAGGCCGGTGGGCGAGCGCAAGACGCGAGAGGGTGTGGTCGTCAGCGACGCGATGCAGAAGACGCGCGTGGTGAAGATCGAGCGCGTGTACCGCCATCCCCGGTACCAGCGGGTCATCCGGATGTCGAAGAAGCTGAAGGCGCACGACGAGGCCAACGAGAGCCGGGTGGGCGATCGCGTGCTCATCGAGGAGACGCGGCCGCTGTCGAAGGAGAAGCGCTGGCGGATCCGCAAGATCCTGACCCGCGCGTCATAGGCCGATGATCCAACCGCGCTCGATGCTCGACGTGGCCGACAACTCCGGGGCCAAGAAGGTCCAGTGCATCCGGGTGATGGGCGGCTCGAACAAGCGCTACGCCTCGCTCGGCGACACGGTCATGGTCGCGGTCAAGGAGGCGGTGCCCGACGGCACGGTGAAGAAGGGCGAGGTGGCCCGCGCCGTCGTGGTGCGCACCGTGAAGGAGGTCCGGCGGAAGGACGGCTCGTACATCCGCTTCGACCGCAACGCGGTCGTGCTGATCAAGCCCGACGAGAACCCCGTGGGCACCCGCATCTTCGGCCCGGTGGCGCGCGAGCTGCGCGAGCGGCGGTTCACCAAGATCATCTCGCTCGCCCCCGAGGTCATCTGATGCCGAACGTTCACGTGCGACGGGGAGACACGGTGGCCGTCATCGCCGGCCGCGAGCAGGGCAAGCGCGGCAAGGTGCTGCGCGTCCTGCGCGCCGACGGCCGGGTGCTGGTCGAGCACGTCAACATGATCAAGAAGCACCAGCGGCCCACGCAGAAGCTGCGGCAGGGCGGCATCATCGAGCGCGAGAACCCGCTGCCGCTCTCGAACGTCCTGCTCGTCTGCGGCCGGTGCGACAGGCCGGTGCGGACCGGCATCAAGGCGCTCGCCGACGGCCGCAAGCTCCGGGTCTGCAAGAAGTGCGGCGAGCCGATCGACAAGGGTTAGAGACCAATGGCCAAGGACGCGACGAAGCCAGCGCAGAAGCCCCAGAGTGGGAAGGCCGCGGCCGGGAAGGCCCCGGCCGGGAAGGCCCCGGGCAAGAAGGGCGCCGCCGCCCCGCAGGGCGCACCCGCCGCGCAGGGGCGTCCGAAGAGCACCGGGCAGGTCCCGGCGCGGCTCCGGCTCACGTACCAGTCCGCGGTGCTCCCGGCGCTCATGAAGGAGCGCGGGTACGCGAACCCGTGGCAGGTGCCGCGGCTCGACAAGATCGTCATCAACATGGGCGTCGGCGAGGGGCGTGAGAACGCGAAGGTGCTCGACTTCGCCACGGCGGATCTCCAGTCGATCACCGGGCAGAAGCCGATCGTCACGCGGGCGAAGAAGTCGATCGCGAACTTCAAGCTGCGCGAAGGCGTGCCGATCGGCGCGAAGGTCACGCTGCGCGGGGCGCGCATGTACGAGTTCCTCGACCGGCTCGTCAACGTCGCGCTGCCGCGGGTGCGCGACTTCAAGGGCGTCCCGCCGAAGGGCTTCGACGGGCGGGGCAACTACGCCCTCGGCCTCCGGGAGCAGGTGATCTTCCCGGAGATCGTCTACGACAAGGTGGACAAGATCCGCGGGATGGACATCAACATCGTCACGACGGCGCGCACCGACGAGGAAGCGAAGGCGCTCCTCACGCACCTCGGCATGCCGTTCAGGGAGTAGCAGACGTATGGCGAAGACCGCCCTCATCATGAAGTCGCAGCGCGCGCCGAAGTTCCGCACGCGTGCGTACCGCCGGTGCAAGCTGTGCGGCCGCCCGCGCGCCTACATCCGGAAGTTCCAGATGTGCCGGCTCTGCTTCCGCGAGCTGGCGCTCAAGGGCGAGGTCCCCGGCATCGTGAAGGCGAGCTGGTAGGCCCATGCGCAGCGATCCGATCGCCGACATGCTGACGCGGATCCGCAACGCGAGCCGGGCGGAGCACGAGAAGGTGGACATTCCGTCCTCCCGGCTCAAGCTGCGCATCGCCGAGCTGCTGCGTGACGAGGGCTTCATCAAGAACTTCCGGGTGCTCGAGGACTCGAAGCAGGGGATGCTGCGCGTCTACCTCAAGTACGGCGCGGGGAATGAGAAGATGATCTCCGGGCTCGTGCGCGTGTCCACGCCGGGCCGGCGGGTCTACGTCACGCACGACAAGATCCCGTCGATTCTGGCCGGCATGGGGGTGGCGCTCCTGTCGACCTCGCGCGGCGTCGTCACCGACCGGGCCGCCCGCAAGCAGAAGGTCGGCGGCGAAGTCCTCGCCTACGTGTGGTGAGGGGGGCCTGATGTCGCGGATCGGCCGGAAACCCGTCAGCATCCCGCAGGGTGTGAAGGTCCAGGTGGAGGGCAACACCGTCCGCGCCGAGGGGCCGAAGGGCAAGCTCGCCCAGTCGGTGCCGGCCGGGCTCAGCGCGAAGCTCGAGGGGGACCGGGTCGTCATCTCGCGCGCGAGCGACGAGCGCAAGGTCCGCGCGCTGCACGGCCTGGCGCGGGCGCTCGTTGCCAACATGGTGACGGGCGTGAAGGACGGCTTCGAAAAGAAGCTCGAGATCGTCGGGATCGGCTACCGCGCCCAGCTCCAGGGGCGGGCCCTCCAGCTCGCGCTCGGCTACTCCCATCCGGTGATCTTCCCGCTGCCGGAAGGGATCACGGCGGAGATCGACAAGCAGACGGCGATCACGCTGCGGGGCGCGGACAAGGCGCTCCTCGGCGAGACGGCGGCCAAGCTCCGCGCGCTGCGGAAGCCGGACCCGTACAAGGGCAAGGGCATCAAGTACGCGGACGAGTTCATCCGCCGCAAGGTCGGCAAGAAGGCGGGCGCGAAATGATCATCAAGGAGCGGCGGGTCTCGCGGGACATCCGGCACCGGCGGCTCAGGCGGTACGTGCGCGGCTCGGCCTCGCGCCCGCGACTCGCGGTGTTCCGGAGCCTCAACCACATCTACGCGCAGCTGGTGGACGACGACGCGGGCCGCACGCTCCTGGCCGTGGACAGCCGGAACGAGGCGTTCCGCGCGCAGCACACGACGGGCGGCAACGTCGTCGCCGCGAAGGCGGTCGGCGAGCTGCTCGCGCAGAAGGCGAAGGCGGCGGGCATCGAGCGCGTCGTGTTCGACCGCGGCGGCTACAAGTACCACGGGCGCGTGAAGGCCCTCGCCGACGCGGCGCGCGCCGGCGGGCTCGTGTTCTAGGAGACAGGAGAGACCGAGTGGCGGAAGCGAAGATCGATCCGAGCGTGCTGGAGCTGAACGACCGCGTGGTGTCCATCAACCGCGTGGCCAAGGTCGTCAAGGGCGGTCGCCGGTTCTCGTTCACGGCGCTCGTCGTCGTCGGCGACGGTCGAGGCCACGTGGGGGTCGGACTCGGAAAGGCACACGAGGTTCCGGAGGCCATTCGCAAGGCCGTCGAGCACGCGAAGAAGGATCTGATCTTCGTGCCGCTCAAGGACACGACGATTCCCTGCGAGATCACCGGGCACTTCGGCGCGGGCCGGGTGTTCCTCAAGCCCGCCGTGCCGGGCACCGGGGTCATCGCGGGCGGCGCGGTGCGGCCGGTCCTCGAGGCCGCGGGGGTGCAGGACATCCTGACGAAGACCCTCGGATCGAACAACCCCCACAACGTGCTCAAGGCGACGATCGACGCGCTGCGCCAGATCAAGCGGCTGCAAGACCTGCACGCGGCGCGGCGGCGGGGCGGCGACGGCGCCGCGGGGGAGGAGACGGCCGGTGGCAAGCCAGACGCTTAGGATCCGGCTGACGCGCTCGCTCATCGGTCTGAGCCCGAAGCAGGAGGCGACGGTCCGCGCGCTCGGGCTCCGGCGGATCAACCAAGAGGTGGCGCACCAGGACACCGAGACGGTGCGCGGCATGATCGCCAAGGTGCCCCACGTGCTGCAGGTGAGCCATGAGGCTTGACGAGCTGCGCCCGGCGCCGGGCGCCACGACGCGGCGCAAGAAGATCGGACGGGGCCCGGGCTCGGGCCACGGCAAGACGTCGGGCAAGGGCCACAAGGGCCAAGGCGCCCGCTCGGGCGGCCGCAAGGCCGGCGGCTTCGAGGGCGGCCAGATGCCGCTCTACCGGCGCCTGCCCAAGCGCGGCTTCCTGCCGTACGGCGGCAAGGCCGAGTACGCGATCGTCAATCTTCGATCGCTCGGCGCCGCCTTCGCCGCGAACGCCGTCGTCGATCCCGACGCGCTCGTCGAGGCCGGCCTGATCAAGCGCGCCGGGCGCTCAAGGGTGAAGGTCCTGGGCGACGGCGAGCTCGCGCACGCGCTCACGGTCAAGGCGCACGCGGTGAGCGCGTCGGCCCGCGCGAAGATCGAAGCCACGGGCGGCCGCGTCGAGCTGCTGGCGGCACAGGTGTCGGCCTCGTGATCGAAGGCCTGCAGAGCTTTCAGAACGTCTTCAAGATTCCCGAGCTCAAGCGTCGCGTGCTGTTCACCACCGCGATGCTCGTCGCCTACCGCGTCGGCGCCCACGTGCCGACGCCCGGCATCGACGGCCACGCGCTCGGGCAGTTCTTCGACCAGGTCCAGGGCACGCTGCTCGGCATGGTGGACCTGTTCTCGGGCGGAAACCTGCGCCGGCTGTCCATCTTCGCGCTCGGCATCATGCCGTACATCTCGGCGTCGATCATCCTGCAGCTCCTCACCGTCGTCATCCCGGCCCTCGAGCGGCTGGCGAAGGAGGGGGAGGCCGGCCGCAAGAAGATCACGCAGTACACGCGCTACGGCACGATCGCGCTCTCGATCGTCCAGTCGCTCGGCATCGCGTACGGCCTGGAGGGCATGCGCAGCCCCACCGGCGTCTCGATCGTGCCCACGCCGGGCTGGGGCTTCCGCCTGTTGGTGCTGATCACGCTGACCGCGGGCACCGCGCTCATCATGTGGATGGGCGAGCAGATCTCGGAAAAGGGCATCGGCAACGGCATCTCGCTGATCATTTTCGCCGGCATCGTCGTGCGCCTGCCGTCGGCGATCACGGCCTCCTACACCCTGATCTCGACGGGCGAGCTGAAGCTCTTCGTGTTCGGGGCGATCGTCCTCGTGATGGTCGCGGTGACGGCGGCCGTGGTGCTCATGCAGGAAGGGCAGCGGAAGATCCCCGTGCAGTACGCCAAACGGGTGGTGGGGCGCCGGGTCTACGGCGGGCAGTCGACCCACATCCCGCTGCGGATCAACACCGCGGGTGTCATCCCGGTCATCTTCGCGTCGTCGCTCATTCTGTTTCCGGCCACCCTCACGCGGTTCGTGCCGCACCCCTGGATGCAGGCGATCTCGGACGCCCTGTCGCCGGGACGCATGAGCTACACCATCCTCTACATGGGCCTGATCGTCTTCTTCGCGTACTTCTACACGGCGATCGTCTTCAACCCGATCGACCTCGCCGACAACATGAAGAAGTACGGCGGCTTCATCCCGGGCGTGCGGCCCGGCAAGAAGACGGCGGAGTACATCGACCGGACGCTCACGCGCATCACGCTGCCGGGCGCGCTGTTCCTCGCGCTGATCTCGGTGCTGCCGGATTACTTGATCCGCTGGTTCAACGTGCCGTTCTACTTCGGCGGCACGAGCCTCCTGATCGTCGTCGGCGTCGCGCTCGACACCGTGCGGCAGATGGAGTCGCACCTCCTCATGCGCAACTACGAGGGCTTCCTCAAGAAGTCCTCGCGGTCGCGCGGGGCGTTCGCGCGCGGCTAGGATGCGGGTCGCCTTCCTCGGACCTCCCGGAGCCGGCAAGGGCACGCAGGCGCGCGAGCTCGCCCGCGAGTGGGGCGTGCCCCATCTGGCCACGGGTGACATGCTGCGCGAGGCCCTGGCCGCGGGCACGCGGCTCGGGCTGGAGGCCGGGCGCTACATGGACCAGGGCGCGCTGGTGCCGGACGACGTCATCATCGGCCTGATGGGCGAGCGCCTGGCCGCGGCGGACGCGTGGAAGGGATTCATCCTGGACGGCTTCCCGCGCACGATCGGCCAGGCCGAGGCGCTCGCGAAGCTCCTCGCCGACGCCGGCCAGACGCTCGAGCGGGTGATCTTCTTCGACGTCTCGGAGACGGAGCTCCTGCGGCGCCTGACGGGCCGGCGCGTCTGCCGCCGGTGCCAGACCGCCTACCACCTGGTCTCGGCCCCCCCGAAGCGGCCGGGGGTGTGCGACAAGTGCGGCGGCGAGCTCTATCAGCGCGAGGACGACGGCGAGAAGACCGCGCGGAACCGCCTCGAGGTCTACGCGAAGCGGACCGCGCCGCTGCTCGACCACTACCGCGCCGGGGGGCGGCTCGTCACGATCCGCGGCGAGGGGCCGATCGAGGCCATCCGGTACGCCATCCACGAGGCGGTGGAGAGCGGCCGGTGATCGTCCTGAAGTCGGCCCGCGAGATCGCGCTGATGCGCCGGGGCGGGCACATCCTCGCGGACGTCATCGACCATCTGCGCGAGACGGTGAAGCCGGGCCTCTCCACGCTCGAGATCGACGAGGACGTCGAGGCGTTCATCAACGCGCGGGGCGCGCAGCCCGCGTTCAAGGGCTACCGGGGCTTCCCGGCGACCGTGTGCGTCTCGATCAACGACGAGGTCGTGCACGGGATCCCCTCGGCCCACCGGCGGGTGAAGGAGGGCGACATCGTCGGCCTCGACCTCGGGTGCATCGTCGAGGGCTACTACGCCGACTGCGCGGTCACGCTCGCCCTCGGCGACATCCCGCCGCGGGTCCGGGAACTGCTCGACGCCACCCGCGAGAGCCTCGAGCGGGCCGTCGGGGAGTGCGTGCCGGGCCGCCGGCTCTCGGACGTGTCGCACGCGGTCCAGTCGCACGTCGAGGCCCGCGGCTTCTCGGTCGTCCGCGCGTTCGTCGGGCACGGCATCGGCCGGGCGCTGCACGAGGAGCCCCAGGTGCCGAACTTCGGCGACCCGGGGCGCGGCCCGCTGCTCCAGCCCGGCATGGTGCTGGCGATCGAGCCGATGGTCACGATGGGGAGCTGGGAGGTCAAGATCCTGGACGACGGCTGGACGGCCGTGACGCGGGACGGGAGCCTCGCCGCGCACTTCGAGCACACGATCGCGGTGATGGAGCACGGTCCGGAGGTGCTGACGCGGAAATGACGAAAGAAGACGCGATCGAAGTCGAGGGCACGGTGGTCGAGCCGCTGCCCAACGCCATGTTCCGGGTGGAGCTGGAGAACGGGCACCGGGTGCTCGCGCACGTGTCCGGCAAGATGCGCATGAACTTCATCCGCATCCTGCCGGGCGACCGCGTGAAGGTGGAGCTGTCGCCGTACGACCTCACGCGCGGCCGGATCACGTACCGGTTCAAGTAGGAGACGGGATGAAGGTCAGACCCTCGATCAAGGTGCGCTGCGAGCACTGCAAGATCGTCAAGCGCCAGGGCGTGATTCGCATCATCTGCAAGAACCCGCGGCACAAAGCGCGGCAAGGCTGAGAAGCGGAGGCAGGGTATGGCACGAGTGGCGGGAGTGGATCTGCCCCGCGAGAAGCGGGGCGAGGTCGCGGTCACGTACATCTACGGCATCGGACGGCCCACCGCCAAGCGCGTCCTCGCGAAGGCGAACGTGGACCCGAACAAGCGGGTCAAGGGGTGGACCGAGGACGAGACCGCCCGCGTGCGTGACATCATCGAGCGAGAGCTGAAGGTCGAGGGCGACCTGCGGCGCGAGGTGTCCATGAACGTGAAGCGGCTCATGGACATCGGATCGTACCGGGGCATCCGGCACCGCCGGGGCCTGCCCGTCCGCGGACAGCGGACGCACACGAACGCGCGAACGCGGAAGGGCAAGAGCCGCGGCGTGATGGTCAAGAAGAAACCGGCGGCGGCGGCGCCGACGGCGGCGCCGGCGGCCGCCGCAGCGCCCGCGGCGAAGAAAGCAGGAGCGTAAGGCATGGCCGACGAAGCGAAGCCGACACCACGGAAGAAGGGCGGCAAGAAGCGCGAGCGGAAAGAGGTTCGCACCGGCATCGCCCACATCCAGGCGACGTTCAACAACACGATCGTGACGCTCACCGACAAGATGGGCAACGTCGTGTCCTGGTCGAGCGCCGGGAGCGCCGGGTTCAAGGGCTCGCGCAAGAGCACGCCCTTCGCGGCGCAGACCGCGGCGGAGGTGGCCGCGCGCAAGGCGATGGAGTTCGGGCTCAAGCAGGTCGAGGTGTTCGTGAAGGGGCCCGGCGCCGGCCGTGAGGCCGCCATCCGCTCGCTCCAGGCGGTGGGGCTCGAGATCACCGCGATCCGCGACGTGACGCCGATTCCGCACGACGGGTGTCGCCCGCCGAAGCGGCGGCGGGTGTAGGAGGCGGCGATGGCGCGGTATCGCGACGCGAAGTGCCGCCTCTGCCGGCGGGAAGGACAGAAGCTGTTCCTCAAGGGCGCGCGCTGCTTCACCGACAAGTGCGCGATCGAACGGCGGAACTACCCGCCGGGCCAGCACGGGCTGAACCGCGGCAAGCCGACCGCGTACGGCGTGCAGCTTCGCGAGAAGCAGAAGGCCAAGCGGATCTACGGCGTGCTCGAGAGCCAGTTCCGCAAGTACTTCCAGTGGGCCGAGGCCGAGAAGGGCGTGACGGGCGAGAATCTCCTGCGGCTGCTCGAGCTGCGCCTCGACAACGTCGTGCACCGGCTCGGCTTCGCGGCCTCGCGCCGCGAGGGGCGGCAGATGGTCGCGCACGGCCACTTCCAGGTCAACGGCCGGAAGGTCTCGGTGCCCTCGTTCCTGGCGAAGGTCGGGGACGTGGTCCAGCTCCGGCCCACCTCGAAGCTCGGGGCGCGCGTGGACGACAACCTCAACGCCGGCCGGGGTCAGGTGCCCCAGTGGCTCGAGCTCGACCCGAACGAAAAGAAGGGGATCGTGCGGAGCCTGCCGCTGCGGGACGACATCCAGATCCCCGTCGCCGAGCAGCTCATCGTCGAGCTCTACAGCAAGTAAGGAAGAGAGCAGGCTGACCCATGCCACGGATTCCGTTCCAGAAGCCGAAAAAGGTCGAGTGGGAGATCCTGAGCGACCGCTACGGGCGGCTCGTCGCCGAGCCGTTCGAGAAGGGCTACGCGCTCACGGTCGGCAACTCGCTCCGGCGCACGCTGCTCTCGATCGTGCCCGGCGCGGCCGTGTCGTGGGTGAAGATCGACGGGGTGCGGACCGCCGACGCGAAGATTCCCGGCGTGACGGAGAGCACCGTCGACGTCCTCCTGAACCTCAAGAAGCTGGTCGTCCAGAGCCCGTCCAACGAGCCCAAGATTCTCCGGTTCGAGGCGACCGGGCCGAGGGCCGTCACGGGGGCGGACGTGCCCGAGACCGACGTCGAGATCGCGAACCCGGAGCTCCACCTCTTCACGATCGAATCGGCGACGACGGTCGTGATGGAGCTCGGCATCGGGGTGGGACGCGGCTACGAGGCCACCGACCGCAAGGTCACGGCGGTGCCGGCGGGCACGCTCGCGCTCGACGCGGCGTACTCGCCGATCACGCGCGTCGCCTACAACGTCGAGATGTCGCGACTGGGCAAGATCACCGACTACGAGAAGCTGGTGGTCGAGATCTGGACCGACGGCACGGTGAGCCCCGACGACGCGCTGACCCGGGCCTCCACGTATCTCAGGGGGCACTTCAGCCCGCTCTCCGAGGGCGTCAGCGACGAGGACGAGGAGGGCGCGGCGGCGTCCGGCGAGGCGTTCCTGCGCGACGCCCTCGCCAAGACGCTCGAGGAGCTGGCGCTCCCGGCACGGGCGATCAACGCGCTCAAGAACGCCGAGCTGCACCTGGTGGTGGACCTCGTGCAGAAGACCGAGGCCGACCTCGAGCAGGTGAAGAACCTGGGCGAGAAGTCCATCGACGAGATCAAGACCGCGCTGGCGGCCCTCGGGCTGTCGCTCGGCATGCGGATCGACCCGAACGTCCTCGGGGCGCTCGGGAGAGGCGGAGTGGCTCGATGAGGCATCGCAAGGCCGGCTACAAGCTCGGGCGCATCACCCAGCATCGCTGGGCCCTGTTCCGCAACCTGCTGGTGGCGCTCTTCCGCCACGAGCGCATCCGAACGACCGAGGCCAAGGCCAAGGCCGTGCGGGGACTCGCGGACCACATGGTGACGCTCGCCAAGCAGGACACGCTCCACGCCCGGCGCCAGGTGCTCTCGATGGTGCCCGACACGGAGGTCGTGGGGCGGCTCTTCAGCACGATCGCGCCGCGGTTCGGCGACCGGAACGGCGGGTACACGCGGATCATCAAGCAGGGCGTCCGTCCCGGCGACGCCGCGCCCATGGTGCTGCTCGAGCTGATGGATCGCGTCGAGACGCCGAAGGACAAGGCCTCGAAGGGCGAGAAGAAGGAAAAGGCGCCGAAGGGCGAGGCGGGCGCCACCGGCAAGCGGAAGACCAGGGAGAAGGCCGCCGCCGCGTCCGCGTAGCTCTCGGCGGCGTCCCTCTTCAGCGCTGCGCGAACGCCGCCCGTTCTCTTCCCGGTTACTTCAGGTGCTGCCGGAAGAAGGCGAGCGTGCGCCGCCAGGCGTCGTCGGCCGCCGCCTTGTCGTAGACGTCGGACCGCTCGTCGTTGAAGAACGCGTGGTCCGCGTTCGGGTAGATGTGGTGGTCCGCCTGCTTGCCCGCTGCCCTGATCGCCGCGGTGGCCTCGTCAGCCACCTTCGGCGTCACGAACGTGTCCTTCTCGGCGAAGAGGCCCAGCACCGGCCCGGAGAGCTTGGAATAATCGGGCTTCACGTTCGGATGAATCCCGTAGAAGTTCACACACGCTCCGACCGATGGATTCAGCGTCGCCGCGTAGAGCGCGAGCTGGCCGCCCATGCAGAAACCGACGGCGCCGAGTTTCTTGGTGGACGACCGCGCCAACAGATACGTCGCGGCGCCGCGCAGGTCCTTCTCGGCCTGGCCGATGTTGAGCGCCATGAAGAGCTTGCCGGCCTCGTCGGGCTCGCTGGCCGTCTTGCCGTGGTACATGTCGGGCGCGAGCGCCGAGAAGCCCTCGGCCGCGAAGCGGTCGCAGACCTTCTTGATGTGCCCGACGAGTCCCCACCACTCCTGGATCACGAGGACGCCGGGCCCCTTGCCGGCCGCGGGGGTGGCGAGGTAGGCGGACGTCGTGCCGCCGTTCGACCGGAACTCGACCATCTGGCCAGCCATGTTCACGAGCCTCCCTGGTGAGTGGTGGTGGGTGATGCCGGCGCGATCTTCACCGCGGCGACGCGCCGGGCGTCGGCCTCCAGCACGGTGACCGTGTAGCCCGGGATCTGGAACTCCTCGCCGGTTCTCGGGATGCGCCCGAGCGTGGCGAGCACGAGGCCCGCGACGGTCTCGTAGTCGTGCTTGGGCAGCGTCCAGTCGAGCGCCTCGTTGATCTCGTCGATGTTCGTCCGGGCGGCGACGAGGTAGCTGCCGTCGGGGAGTCGCTCCACCACCGCCGGCGTGCGGTCGCGCTCGTCCTGGATCTCGCCGACGATCTGCTCGAGGATGTCCTCGAGCGTGACGACGCCGGTGGAGCCGCCGTACTCGTCCACGACCACCGCCATGTGGGTGCGGGCGCGCTGCATCTCGCGGAGCAGGTCGTCGATGCGCTTGGTCTCCGGCACATAATACGGCGCGCGCTTGAGCTCGTCCAGCGTCGCCGCGGCGGCGCCGCGCACGAAGAGGTCCATCGCGGCGACGACGCCGACCACGTTGGTCTCGCGGTCGCGGAACAGCGGGATGCGGGAGAATCCGCGCCGGCGCACGAGCGCGATCGCCTCGTGGGGCGTCGCCGTGTCGGGCAGCATCGCGACCTCGACGAGGGGCACCATGACCTCGCGGACGGTCGTGTCGCCGAGGTCGAAGATCTTGTCGATCATCTCCGCCTCCTGCGTCGTCACGTCCGCCTCACCCGGCTCCAGCTGGAGCAGCGCCTTCAGCTCCTCGCGGGAGACGAAGGCGCGCAGGTCGGCTTCGCGCGCGCCGAAGAGGCGCAGCACGCCGGCGACGACGAGGCGGGCGACGGCGACGAGCGGCGCGAGCAGGGCCGCCGCCCACGTGAGCGGCCGGTAGAGCGTGAGGATGAGGCTCGTCGCCCACTCGCGGGCGATCGCCTTCGGGATGATCTCGCCGAAGACGAGCATGACCGGGGTGAGCGTCGCCGTCACGACGAGCGGGGCGAGCCCGCCGAGCACGGGGAGGAGGCTCCAGGTCGCGGCGGACGAGGCCACGATGTGGGCGATCGTGACGCCCATCATCGCGGTCGAGAGCGCGCGCTCCGGCTGCCGGAAGGCCTCGAGGTAGCGCGCCGCGGTGCGGCTGCCGGCCTCGGCGGCGTGGCGCAGGCGCAGCCGGTTGGCCGCGATGAAGGCCATCTCGGCCGCCGAGAAGAACATCGTGGCGAGCAGGCACAGGGCCGCGAGCCAGAGCAGCGTCACGCCACCGCCTCCCGGGACGCGGGCGGGCGGAGCCGGACCAGCACCTCGAGGATCCGCGTGCGCTCGACCTTCTCCACCGTCACCGCGAGCTCGGGCGTCTCGGCGCGCTCGGCGCGGCGCGGGACGCGGCCGAACAGGTCGAGGACCCAGCCGCCGACGGTTTCGTAGGCCTCGTTGGAGATCGCGAGCCCCGTGGCGGCGTTCAGCTCGTCGATCGGGAGCTTGCCGGCCACCCGGAAGGTCGTCGCGTCCAGGCGCTGGATGAGCCGTTCGGGCTCGTCGAACTCGTCGGCGATCTCGCCGACCAGCTCCTCGAGGAGGTCCTCGAGCGTCACCAGCCCGGCGGTACCGCCGTACTCGTCCACCACGATCGCGAGCTGGATCCTCTTGGCCTGGAGCTCCTGGAGGAGCGCGTCGGCGCGCTTGGACTCCGGCACGAAGTAGGGCGGGTGGAGGTGCGCCCGCAGGTCGAAGTCGGCGGGCAGGCCGCCGACGTAGGGCAGGAGGTCCTTCGTGTAGAGGATGCCGATGACGACGTCGATCGAGCCCTCGTAGACGGGCACGCGCGAGTGGAGGTGCTCGCGGAGGGCGGGCAGGATCTCGTCCGCGGGCGCCTCGACGTCGAGGCAGAACGTGTCGGTCCGCGGCACCATGATCGAGCGGACCAGGGTGTCCTCGAGCTCGAAGACCTTGTGGATCATCTCGCGCTCCTGGTACTCGACGACCCCCTCGCTGGCGCCGACGTCCACGAGCGTGCGCAGCTCCTCCTCGGTCAGCTCGGGCCGCGACTCGCGCTCGCCGCCGACGAGCCGCACGGTGAGCGCGCTGAGGCCCCCGAGCGCGCTTCGCACGGGCGTCAGCGCCACACCGAGCCAGCCCACCGGCCGGCGGACGAGGGCGAGGAAGCGCTCGGGATGCTTGACCGCGAGCGTCATCGGCAGGACCTCACCGAAGGTCGTCAGGATCAGGATCGTCGCCACGATCTGGACGACGAGCCCGTACCGGTGGCCCACGAGGTCCTCCGCGAGGAGCGCGGCGATCGCGGAGGCGCCGATGTTGATGAGCGTGATCGCCACCAGCAGCGTCACCAGGAGGTCGTGCGGACGCTCGATCAGCTTCTGGGGCACGCCCGCACCCGCCTGCGCGGCGGCGACCCGCCGGAGCCGTGCGCGCCCGAGCGAGAAGTAGGCCGCCTCGGCGCCCGTGAGGATCGCCGAGCAGACGACGAGCGCGGCGAGCACGAGGAGCTTCAGGAGCAGGCGGTCAGCCACGCGCCCGCTCCGTCACGAAGTGCTCGAAGCCGGGGCCGACCGGCACCGCGCGCCCGGCGGCGTCCACGAAGCGCACGCCGGGGCCCGCCGGCGTCATCTCGCCGACCGCGGTCAGGAGCGTCCCGGTGGCCGCGGCGAGGCCGGCGGCGAGGCGTGCGAAGGCGCCGGGCTCGCAGGTGAGCAGGAGCTCGTAGTCCTCGCCGCCGCTGGTGGCCCAGGCGACGGGGTCGCGGCCGAGCGCGGCGGCGACGGCGCGCGCGGAGGCGCCGACCGGCACGCGCGTGAGCTCGACGCGCGCTCCCCCGCGGCTCTCCTCGGCGACGTGGGCGAGGTCGGTCGCCAGGCCGTCCGAGAGGTCGATCATCGCCGTCACGCCGCCCGCCGCCGCCAGCCACCGGCCCTCGGCCACCCGGGGCCGGGGCCGGAGATGGGCCGCGGCCGCGTCGGCGCGCGCCGCGGCCGTCAGGCCGGCCGGCGCCTCCCCGCGCTCGAGGAGCGCCAGGCCGGCCGCGGCGCGGCCGAGCGCGCCGGTGACCGCCACGACGTCGCCCGGCCGCGCGGTCGAGCGGAGGAGCGGCGCGTGCACGGCTTCGCCGAGCACGGTGACGTTCACGATCCAGCCGCCGGGCGAGGCCGAGGTATCGCCGCCGACGATGGCCACGCCGTGCTCGGCGGCGAGGGCGAGCGCCCCCGCGAAGAACGCTTCGACGTCAGCCGCCACGACGGTCTCCGGCACCGCGAGGGCGACGAGCGCCCAGCGCGGCCGTCCGCCCATGGCGGCGACGTCCGAGAGGTTGACCGCGAGCGCCTTCCAGCCGATGTCGTCGGGCGACGCGTAGCGCCGGCGGAAGTGGACGTCCTCGAGCAGGAGGTCGGTCGTCGCGAGCAGCGCGCCGCCCGGGCTCGGCTCGAGCACCGCGCAATCGTCGCCGATCCCGACCCGCACGCCGGGGGCCGCGGGCGCGGCGCGGCGGATCAGCTCGATCAGCCGCCGCTCCGTCGGCCGGTCACCGTCCGCGGCGCGCTCGTGTCCGTCGCTCACCCGGCGGCCCCGGCGCCGAGGAAGTTCCCGAGGAGCGTCTTGCCCTCGACGGTGAGGATGGACTCGGGGTGGAACTGCACACCCTCGATCGGCCAGCGGCGATGCCGGAGGCCCATGATCTCGCCGTCCTCGGCCTCGGCGGTCACCTCGAGGTCGGGCGGCACGGTGCCGCGGACCACGGCCAGCGAGTGATAGCGCGTGGCCACGAAGGGGTTCGACAGCCCCGCGAACACGCCGCGGCCGTCGTGGCGGATCGCGGAGGTCTTGCCGTGCATCTGGGTCCGGGCGCGCGCCACCGTGGCGCCGAAGGCCCGCCCGATCGCCTGGTGGCCGAGGCACACGCCGAGGATCGGCGTCGTGCCGCCGAGCCGGCGGATGACCTCGATCGAGACGCCCGCCTGGTCCGGCGTGCCGGGACCGGGCGAGATCACGACGCGCTCGGGCCGCATCGCCGCGATCGCGTCGGCGTCGAGCGCGTCGTTGCGCACGACCTCCATCCGCGCCCCCAGCTCCCCGAGATACTGGACGAGGTTGTACGTGAACGAGTCGTAGTTGTCGATGACGAGGATCATCGCCGCCCGACCCCGCCGGCCATGCGCAGCGCGAGCACCATGCCGCGCGCCTTCGAGCAGGTCTCGAGCCACTCGGTCTTCGGATCGGAGTCGGCCACGATGCCGGCGCCGACCTGGACCGAGGCGCGCCGGCCGTGGCAGACGACCGTGCGGATCGTGATGCAGGAGTCGAGGTTGCCCGAGTACGACACGTAGCCGACGGCGCCGCCGTAGGGGCCGCGGCGGGTCGGCTCCAGCTCGTCGATGATCTCCATCGCGCGGATCTTCGGCGCGCCGGTGAGCGTGCCGGCGGGGAAGCAGGCCTGGAGCACGTCGAGGGCGTCGGTGCCGGCGCGGAGCCGGCCGGTGACGTGGCTCACGAGGTGCATCACGTGCGAGTAGCGCTCGGTCACCATGAACTCGGTGACCTTCACCGAGCCGAGCTCGGACACGCGGCCGACGTCGTTCCGCCCGAGGTCCACCAGCATCACGTGCTCGGCGCGCTCCTTGGGGTCGCTCCGCAGGCGCTCCTCGATCTCGCGGTCCTCGGCCTCGGTGCCGCCGCGCGGATGGGTGCCGGCGATCGGCCGGAGGTCCACGCGGTCGCCCTCCACGCGCACGAGGACCTCCGGGGACGAGCCGACGATCGAGGTCTTGCCGAGCCGCAGGAAGAAGAGGTAGGGCGATGGGTTGATCGTCCGGAGCGCGCGGTACACGGTGAACGGGTCGGCCGCGAGCCGGCAGTCGAGCCGCCGCGCCAGCACGATCTGGTAGGCGTCGCCCGCCGCGATGTACTCCTTCGCGCGGCGCACGCCGTCCGAGAACTGCGCCTCGTCCATCGTCGTGGTGAAGCCCTCTTCGTCGAGGGCGAGCAGGGGGCCGGCGGGCGCCAGCGTCAGCGGGGCGGGGGCCCGCGCCGGGCGCGCGAGCCTGGCGAGGGTCATGCCGATGCGGACCGCCGCCCGGTCGTAGGCGCGGTCGAGCGCGGCGGCGTCGCGCCGGTCGATGACCGCGTTGGCGAGGACGAGCAGACGGTGGCGCAGGTTGTCGAAGACGAGCAGCGTGTCGGTGAAGAGGAAGACGGCGTCCGGCAGCGCCAGGTCGTCGGTCGTCGTGCGGGGCAGGCGCTCCATGTGGTGGACCATGTCGTAGGCCAGGTAGCCGACCGCGCCGCCCTGGAACCGCGGCAGCCCGGCCACCGGCACCGGCTGGAACTGGCGCAGCAGCTCGCGCACGGCCACCAGGGGGTTGCCGTCGGGCAGGCGCTCGGTGCGCCCGCCGCGCTTCAGGGTGAGCGTGCCGTTCTTCGCCGTCAGGACCATGAGCGGATCGGCGCCGAGGAACGAGTAGCGCGCCCACACCTCGCCGCCCTCCACCGACTCCAGCAGGAACGAGTAGGGACCCGGACGGAGCCGGAGGTACGCGGAGAGCGGGGTGTCGAGGTCGGCCGGCAGCTCGGCGTAGACGGGCACGAGGTTGCCCCGTCCCGCGAGCGCCCGGAACTCCTCACGGGTCGGTGAGAGGGAGGGGATGCCTAGGCCGGAGGTGCTGATGCGATTCCCGCCGGGAGCCGGTCAGGCGAGGGCGTCGAGCTTCTCTTTGATCTTCGCCTTCGGCACCGCGCCGATGACCTGGCCGGCCACCTTGCCCTGCTTGACGAACAGGATCGTGGGGATCGAGCGGATCCCGTAGCGGGCGGCGAGCCCGGGGTTGTCGTCCACGTTGACCTTCGCGAGCGTCACCCGCCCGGCCGCGTCCCTGGCGAGGTCCTCGAGGACGGGCGCGATGGCCCGGCAGGGCTGGCACCACTCGGCCCAGAAGTCCACCATCACGACACCGGGCTGGCGGGCCAGGGTCTCGTCGAAGTTCTGCTCGGTCAGGTGGACGGTTGCGACGTCAGCCATGCGAGATCTCTCCCAGGGAAAAAAGTCAACTCCAACGCTAACATGGCCTTCCGCTTGGCGCAATGTCGGCCGCTCGAATACCTTGCCAGACTGACACCCTCCCCATGCTAGAGTCATAGGCGCCATGGAACCGGCCAAGGTCCTGGTTGTCGACGACGAGCCCTCGATCCTGCGCCTGCTCAACGAAGCCCTCACCCAGTGGGGCTACCAGGTCACGACGGCGGCGAACGCCCGCGAGGCCATCGAGGCGCTCCGCACCGGCCTGTTCGACGCCGCCATCACCGACATCCGCATGCCGGACATGAGCGGGCTCGAGCTGCTCCGCGAGATCAAGAAGCACGACGACGCGATCGAGGTGCTCGTGATGACGGGCTATCCCACGATCGCCTCGGCCGTGGAGGCCCTGAAGGAGGGCGCCTACGACTACCTCTCGAAGCCCCTGATCCTGGACGAGCTGCGCCACCTGATGGCGCGCGTCACGGAGCGGCGGTTCCTCAAGGGCGAGGTGCACTCGCTCCGCGCGCGGCTCGGCGAGGAGCTGGTGGTCAACGAGCTCGTCGGCAACTCGCCGCCGATGCAGCGGGTGAAGGACATCATCGCCAAGGTGGCCGCGACGGACTCGCCCGTGCTGATCGAGGGCGACAGCGGGACGGGCAAGGAGCTGGTCGCGGCCGCGATCCACCGGCTCTCGGCGCGGGTCAAGGGGCCGTTCATCCCCGTGAACTGCAGCGCGATCCCCGAGGACCTGCTCGAGTCCGAGTTCTTCGGCCACGTGCGCGGCGCCTTTTCGGGCGCGGTCTCCGACGCGCTCGGCCTCTTCCGCGGCGCCCACGACGGCACGATCTTCCTCGACGAGATCGCGGAGCTCTCGCCCGCGCTCCAGGTGAAGCTCCTGCGCGTGCTCCAGGAGATGCTGGTGCGGCCGGTCGGCTCGACCAAGGCCTACCCGGTGGACGTGCGCGTGATCGCCGCGACGAACCGCGACATCGAGACGGCCATCGCCGACGGCCGGTTCCGCCAGGATCTCTACTACCGGCTGAACGTCGTGCGGATCAGCCTGCCGCCGCTCCGGGCGCGGCGTGACGACATTCCGGCGCTCGTGAACCACTTCCTGCGCCGCTTCAACCGCCGGTTCCGCCGCGACGTGCGCGGCATCGCGCCCGAGGCGCTGGCCGCGCTCTCCGCCTACGATTTCCCCGGCAACGTCCGCGAGCTCGAGAACCTGATCGAGCGCGCCTTCGCAATGGGCGCGCGCGAGCAGATCACGCTCGGCGACCTGCCCTCGCTCGCCAAGCCGGCCGTCGTCGCGTCCGGCGTGGCCACCGGCGCCATCCCGCAGCTCGCCGACGTCGAGAAGGAGCTGATCCTCCGGGCCCTCGCCTACTACACGGACGACAAGGAGGCCGCGGCGCGCGCCCTCGGCATCTCCCGCCGGACCATCTACCGCCGGCTCAAGGAGTACGGGATGCTCTAAATTGGCACTCCGAGTGCCCGACTGACACCCCGCCAGCCCCCTCGTTCCAGAAACCCATCGATCTTTCAGCTACTTGCAGTTGGCACTCCGGCTGCAACCCGTGGACGGCCATGATGATCGATCAGCCGGCCGTCGCGACGCCTGAAGTCGGGACCCAGAAAGGCCTCCGGGTGGGCGTGGGATTCTCGTCCCACCCGGATACCATCTGGGCGGCCGTCCGCGCGACGGCCATGGCCCGCACGGGCCTGCAGGGCGCCACGCCGGACCTGGTGCTCCTGATCACCGCCGGCGTGCCCAGCCAGGACGCGGTGCCGATGATCCGCGGCGCGCTCGGCCCGGTCGGCGTGGCCGGCGGCGCGACCTCCGCGATCCTCACCCATAACGGCGCGGTAGGGAACGGCGCGCTCGTGGTCTGCCTCGCCAACGGCGACGGCGCGGTGAGCGGCGTGGCGGCCGCGCCGGGCAAGAGCCTCGGCGCCGCGAGCCAGGGGATCGCGCGGCTCATCCTCTCGGGCTGGCCGTTCCGCATGCGCTATCCGCGCGGCCTCGGCCTCGCGTTCGTCCAGCCGGGCTTCGGCTCGCCCGCCGAGGCGTTCCTGGCGCCGTGGCGCGTGCTGATGGGGCCGAAGATGCGCACGGTGTGCAGCGTGCTGGGCTCGCCCATGATCTACGGCTCCGCGCCGGCCGAGCCGATCGCGAGCGCCGCGTGCCTCGAGGCCGCCTACTCCACCGGGCTCGGCTACGCCGGCGGCTTCCCGGCGGACGGGACGCTGCCTGACCGCGACGCGCTCGTCCAGGGCTCCGTCGAGGCGGCCGTCGCCGCCCTCAAGCGCCTCGAGGGCGACGCCGCCCGGCTCGTGCTGGTGATCGAGTCGAGCGCGCGCCACCGGGCCCTCGGGTCGGCGGCGAGCCGCGAGTGGGCGGCGATCCGCACCGAGGTGGACCCGCGCACGCCCTGTGTGGGCTGGCTCTGCGAGGGCGTCGCCGCCTACGGCCGCGGCGTCCGGCCGGTGGACGTCCACGGCTCCCTCGTCGTCGTCGCCCTGGGCGACGCCCCGCCGCGGTAGTTCCGGGTCGTCCCGCCGTGCCGGTCAGCGCCCCGGTCTGGTCGGCGCCGCGTCCATGCGCCGCTCGAGCGCGCTCCCCGGGCGGACGTACAGCAGGAACGGCCCGCGCATGGGATCGCCGGGCGCCAAACGGTAGTTCGCCTTGGCCCAGTCGAGCACCGGGTTCCTGGCGCCGGCCGCCCAGTCCACGACGACGAAGAGATCCGGCGGCCGGCCGGTCACCGGGCGGCGCCGGCTCTCGAAGTAGAGCCCCATCTCGGCGCCGAACTCGTAGAAGCTCTCCTCCGGCGTGAGCAGCGTCACGAGCTCGCGCGCGAGGCTGCGCTCCTCCACGAACAGGTCGGTGCGGTACTTCGCCTTCGAAAAGTCGTCGGGCGAGAGCTGGTAGAGCGGAAGCTGGTAGACGACGAGCAGCGCGATGACGATGAAGCCCGCGAGGTGCGGCAGGCTGGCGAGGCGCGGGGGCGCGAGGCGTGCGAGCACGCCCGCGGCCCAGCCGCCTCCGACGGCGAGCAGCGGCAGCCAGAGCTGCGAGTAGTGCGGGTAGAACTTGCCGGGCGCCGCGACCGCGACCGCCGTGCCCGCCGCCCAGGCGAGCAGGAACACCCAGCGCCGGCGGTCGCCGCGGAAGAGGCCGAGCACGGCGCCGACCGCGACGAAGGTGACGATCGGAATGGTCGAGATCATCGCGCGATGGACGGCGGGCGTGAAGAGCTTCAGGAGGTTGGCGGTGATGCTCCCCGCGTAGAAGCGGTTGTTGGCGAAGACGGGCTCGTTGGACGCGCCGAGGCGCCCGGTCGCCGCGAAGTACCCGACGACCAGGACCCAGACGACGAGGCCCACCGCGGCCATCGCCGCGACCGAGACGAGTGCGCGCCGGCGCCCTCCGGCATCGGGCGGCGGCCACGCCAGCCACGCCAGCGCGAGTGCGGCGGCGGCGGCGACGTTGACGCTCTTGTAGAGCGAGGCGAGGGCGACGAGCGCGCCGACGGCGACGAAGCGGCCGACGCCCGGAGCGCCGCGCTCGACGCGCACCAGGAGCGCGAACGCCCAGACGAGGCAGGCGTTGATGAACGCCTCCGTGTTGGGCTGGTTGCCCTGGAGCCACAGATCGCCCGAGACGACCGTCCAGAACGCGCCGGCCCAGAGCCCCGCGAGCGTGCCGCCCGCGGCGACGCCTGCCGCGTAGACGCCCGCGAGCGTGGCGAGCGCCGCGACGACGCCGAGGAGGTAGATCGCACCGCGGCCGTAGCCGGCGACGAGCTGCGAGAGCGCGTGGGTCGCGTGGAGCGCCGGGGGCTTGTGGTCCCAGACCTCCGCGTAGAGCGCGCGGCCCTCGCGCAGCTCGCGCCCCATCACGGCGGCGCCGGTGATGTCGCGCTCGAGCGGCTCGTCGAAGGTGAGCAGACGCGCGCCGGCGATCACCGCCGCGAGGGCCAGCAGGACGAGAACGACGCGCAGCGTCGCGCTATCTCTTGGCGGCACGTTCGGCGCGCGCCTCCAGCGTTCCGCCGCGGCGGACGTAGAGCGAGAAGGGGCCTCGCTGGTTTCCGCCGGGCATGGGCCGGTAGTTGGCCACGCCCCAGTCGATGACGG
>JACPCH010000233.1 GCA_016179875.1 Candidatus Rokuibacteriota bacterium
GCTCCGCTTGCCGGAGCTGGTCGGCTCGCCGCTGTCGATCAACAATCTCCGGGAGGACCTGCAGGTCAGCCACAAGACGGCCTCCACCTGGCTGGCCATTCTCGAGCGCCTCTATGCCGTCTTCCGCGTCCCTCCGTTCGGCAGCCCGCGCGTCCGAGCGGTCAAGAAGGAGCAGAAGCACTATCACCTGGACTGGACCGTGGTGTCGCGCGACGGCCCACGCTTCGAGAACCTCGTGGCCGCGCATCTCCTCAAGTGGGTGCACCACGCGCAGGACGTGCGCGGGCAGGACGTCGAGCTTCGGTACTTCCGGGACACCGACGGGCGCGAGGTGGATTTCGCGGTCCTGGAGGGGCGCCGCCTGCGGACCCTCGTCGAGTGCAAGTGGGACGACGCCGAAGTCGACCGGGGCCTCCGATACTTGAAGGCGCGCTTCCACGAGGCGGAGGCCTGGCAAATCTCCGCGGCCGGCAGCAAGGACTACGTTACCCCCGACGGGATCCGCGTCTGCCCGGCCCTCGTCTTCCTCAAGACGCTGGTGTGACCCCGGGGACGGAATCCAATGAGGTCGCCAAGGAGCTGCAGGTCCACCGTGCCGCCGATGATCGCCGGGCGGGCTTGTCGTTTACGAACACCTCGAACAGCCGCCGCTGCCACCCCAGCGGTGGAAAGCCCATGATGGCGGGGTCACACGAGGATGGCCCAGAAAGGTACACTGTTATACAAGGGCGCGCTCCGCTGGGACCGGCGAGATGACGTTCACGCTCTCGTTCTGCGACGCGATCTCGTTCGTCGTGGTGACCACGTTGCTCGATCGCGTGCCCTGCTTCGCGTTCGACGAGGATTTCCGGCGCCTGGGCCTCACGGTCATCGCGGTCCCTCAGTGACGCGCGAGGGCCAGCGCTTCCTGGCGCCAGACCTTTCAATATTTCGTGGGTGATTGGCGCTCGACGCCCGCCGCGCTCTGCACGCGATCCCGTTGAACCGCCGACACCGGGATCTTCAGTCCGGCGCGGGCGAGACCGGGCCGACGATCTCCCGGAATTTGCGCGCGAGGGCCCAGCGGACCAGCGGCGACAGGAGCATGAGGAGCGCCAGCGCCACCAGGGTGGCCGCGATCGGCCGCTGGAAGAACACGGTCAGGTCGCCGCGCGCGTAGAGCAGCGAGCGCCGCAGCGCCCCCTCGAGCTGGGGCCCCAGGATCATCGCCAGGACCAGCGGCGCCGGCTCGAAGTCGAACTTTCTCAGGACGTACCCGAGCGCGCCGAAGACGACGGTCGTCCCCACGTCGAAGACGCTGTTGTTGATGCTGTAGGCCCCGACGAGGACGAACACCACGATGAAGGGCGCCAGGACCAGGTAGGGCACCTCGAGGAGCTTCACCCACAGCCCGATCAGCGGGAGGTTCAGCACCAGCAGCATGACGTTGCCGATGTACATGGAGGCGATGAGTCCCCAGAACACCTCGGGCCGCTCGGCCACCAGCAGCGGGCCCGGCCGGATGCCGTGGATCAGGAGCGCGGCGAAGATGAGCGCGATCGAGGCGTTGCCGGGGATGCCGAGCGTCAGGAGCGGGATGAAGGAGCTGGTGGCCGCCGCGTTGTTGGCCGCCTCGGGCCCGGCCACGCCCTCCACGGCCCCCTTGCCGAAGCGCTCCGGGTGCCGGCTGAGCTTCTTCTCGAGCGCGTAGGACACGAACGAGGAGATGATCGCGCCGCCGCCGGGCAGGACCCCGACGAAGAAGCCGAGGAGCGAGCCCCGCGCGAGCGGCAGGCCGGCCGCGCGCCACTCCTCGCGGCTGGCCAGGAGACCGCTGATCTTCGTCTTGAGGACCTCGGGCGCGAGCGTCCGCTCGACGTTGACGAGCACCTCGCCGATCCCGAAGAGGCCCATGGCCACCAGCACGAACTCGAATCCCTCGCTGAGCTTCCAGACGCCGTAGGTGAAGCGCGGGCTCCCCATGATCGGGTCGAGGCCGACCATGCCGAGGAGCAGGCCGAGGAGCGCCATCATGAGGCCCTTCGTCATGGACGCGCCCCCGAGGTAGCCGACCATCATGAGGCCGAGGACGAGGAGCGCGAAGTTCTCGGGGGCGCCGAACCGGAGGGCGAAGCTCGCGAGCGGCGGCGCCAGGAGCATGAGGCCGATCACGCTCACCGTGCCGGCGAGGAACGAGCCGATGGCGGAGATCGCCAGCGCCGCGCCGGCGCGGCCCTGGCGCGCCATCTGGTAGCCGTCGAGACACGTCACCACCGACGCCGCCTCGCCCGGAATATTGAGGAGGATCGACGTGGTGGAGCCGCCGTACATCGCGCCGTAGAAGATGCCGGCCAGCAGGATCACGGCGGAGGTCGCCGGGATGCCGTAGGTCACCGGCAGCAGCAGCGCGATGGTGGCGGGCGGTCCCAGCCCCGGCAGGACGCCGATCGCCGTGCCGATCAGCGAGCCGATGAAGCAGTACATCAGATTGGTCGGCGTGGCCGCGACGGCGAACCCGCCGGCCAGGAGGCTCAGTATCTCCACGGGCCCGGGGGCAGCGGGACGCTCAGCCAGACCGCGAACAGGAGGTACGAGCCCCCGGCCGCCAGCGCGGCGAGGCCGAGGGCGGAGCCGGGCCGGCGGCGCAGCATCGGCCGCAGCATGAGCAGCACGAGCAGGAAGGTGGCGATCGGGTAGCCGAGGGGCGAGAGCGCCGCCACGTAGACACCGAGCGCGACGAGCAGCCCCGCGACCCGGCCCCATTGGCGGCGCTCCGCGCTCCGGGCGGGCGGCCCCGACGGGCGCGCGCGGAGCGCCTGCACCCCGAGCAGCGCCGAGAGCGCGGCGAGGACCAGGGCCACCCACCACGGCACGAACCCGGGCCCGGGGTTCCGCACGACGCCGAACGGCAGCTTCGCCGCCTCCCAGACCACCGCGCCCGCGCCGAGCAGCATCACGAGCGCGGCGATCCCGTCGCGTCGCGCCATGCGGCCGCTACTTCGGCGTGCCGGCCACGACCTTGGCGGCGACGTCCCATTCCTGCCGCCACGTCGCCTCGAAGTCCTTCGCCCCCTGGAAGTCCACCTCGTCGCCGAGCTGCTTGATCAGGGCCTGGAAGGACTTGTCCTCGCTCATCTTCCGGAACGCGGCCTCGAGCTTCTCCACGATCGCCGGGGGCGTGCCCTTGGGCGCCAGCACCGCGCGCCACATGGTGAAGTTCACGTCGAAGCCTTCTTCTTTCACCGTCGGCACGTTGCGCAGGGTGCCGAACCGCTTGCCGCCGCTGACCGCGAGCGCCCGCATCTTGCTGGCCATGATCTGCGGCAGGAGCTGCGGCGCGAAGCCGAAGGTGGCGTCGGCGTGGCCGCCGAGGACGGCGAGCAGCGCCGGGCCGCCGCCGTCGTGCGGGACGTTGGTGTAGTCGATCCCGGCGGCCCGGGCGATCAGCCGCATCGGGTAGTCGGCGGCCCCCCACGGCCCGGTGTTGGCGAAGCTGAACTTCCCGGGGTTCTTCTTCGCGTACTCGATCGCCTCGCGCAGCGTCTTCCACGGGGCCTCGTGGCGGACGGCGAAGACGGCCGGGCTGTGGTTGATCCGCGCCACCGGCGTGAAGTGCTCGACGCCGATGGGGGCCTTCTGGACGAGCGCGAAGACCGTGTTCGGCCCGGTGCCGCCGAAGAGCAGCGTGTAGCCGTCGGGCTTGGCCCGGATCACGTGCTGAGAGCCCACGGCGCCGCCGCCGCCCGGCTTCAGCACGACCAGCAGCGGCTGGCCGAGGTACTGGTGGGCGACGCTGGCCACCGCCCGCGCCGTCAGGTCGTGCGAGCCGCCGGGCCCGAAGGGCAGCACCAGCTCGACGGGCTTCGTCGGAAACTCCTGGGCGGCGACGGGCGCCGCGGCGAGGGCCGCGATCACGACGGCGGCGAGGAACCGAAGGCGTCTCATGGGTGTACCTCCCGCCCCGCACTCTGGACGTGCGCTCGTGGATTTGTCAATATCGGGCGCCGTGACGACCACGACGAAGCGCCCGTCCTCACGCAACATGCGGCTGCTCGCCCGGCATGGCCTCGGCGGATTCGGCAACTGCGGCGAGGGGCTGGCCATCCAGCTCACGCGCGGCCGCCGCCGCGTGCTGTGGATCGCCCACGAGTCGGCGCCCAAGAACGTGACGGCGGTGGACGTGACCGATCCGCGCAAGCCGGCGCTGATCGTGCAGATGGACCTCCCGCACGACCGGATGCGCTCGAACTCGCTCGATCTGGTCGGCGACCTGCTGGTCGTCGCCTACCAGACGCAGGCGCCCGGCCTGCAGCCGGCGGGGTTCGAGATCTTCGACGTCGCGGACCCGGCGCGGCCGCGGCCCATCGCGTTCTTCGACGCCTCCGGCCCGGCCTCGCGCGGCGTGCACCATCTCTGGTTCGTGGACGGCGCCTACGTCCACATGAGCGCCGGCGCGGCCGACTTCGTGCCCCGCAACCCGCGCGACGACCAGTGCTACCGGATCGTGGACGTCCGCCGGCCGACGCGCCCGGTCGAGGCGGGCCGCTGGTGGCTGCCCGGCACGCGCCAGGGCGACGCCGAGCCGCCGCCGCCGCGCCACCCGCGGTTCGACTCCGGCTTTCGCGCCCACAACACCAACGTCTACCCGCGCCGTCCCGACCGCGCGTACGTCGGCTACCTCGACGGCGGCGCCGTCATCCTCGACATCGCGGACATGGCGCGGCCGCGGCTGGTCGCCCGCTGGGACTACCAGCCGCCGTTCCCCGGCTTCTGCCACACGGTGCTGCCCCTCTTCGAGCGCGGGCTCCTGGTCGTCAGCGACGAGTCCGTGCGGGACGCGGCCGTGGACTGGCCGAAGCTCGTCTGGATCCTGGACGTGCGCGAGGAGGGAAAACCGGTGCCGATCGCCACCTGCCCCCTGCCGCCGCCCGCGGCGTTCGCGAAGCGGGGCGGCCGCTTCGGCGCCCACAACCTGCACGAGAACCGGCCGGCGCCGGGCGCGTGGAGCTCGGAGACGGTCATCGTGGGGACCTTCTTCAACGGCGGCGTGCGGGCCTTCGACCTCGCCAACCCGTTCCGGCCTCAAGAAATCGCGTGGGCCGTGCCGCCGGCGCCGCGGGGGTCGCCCGCGAAGGCGATCCAGCTCAACGACGTCTTCGTGGACGAGCGCGGCGTCGTCTACACGGTGGATCGCCTCGCCGGCGGCCTCTACGTCTACGAGCTGCGGCTCTAGGCTACCTGGCCTTCGCCGCCCAGTCGGGCCGGTACTCGATCCCGAGGGACTTCATCTCGGCCATCTTCTCGCCCCAGGCCGCCTTCTGCTTGTCGCGGCCGCGGCGCTCGGTGACCTTCTCCCACTCGGCGAAGGCGCTCTCGAGCGCGTCCTTGGGCGACTTGCGCTTGGCGAGCGCCTCGGTGATCTCGAACGAGAGCTTCCGCTGGTACTCGTCCGCGCCCGGGATGACGGGATCGGGCACGACGTGCGGGAAGGTCTTCTCGATGGCGTCGAGGTACTCCCCCGCGCCCGGAAACGCCTTCCGGAACTTCTCGGCGCGGAAGTGCGAGACGCGCCACGGGTCCATGATCGTCTTCGCGTCCATGACGATCTTGAGGCTCTGGTCCGGGAGCGAGATGAACTCCAGGACCTTCATGGTGACCTCTTTCTTCTTCGAGTACTTCGACACCGCCATGGCGCGCCCGGGCGTCATG
>JACPCH010000234.1 GCA_016179875.1 Candidatus Rokuibacteriota bacterium
GCGTCGGCGAGCCGCAGGTCGTCGTCCGTGAAGCGGTGGCGCTCCCGGGTCCACACGACGGCGATCGCCCCCAGGATCTCGTCCTTCGCGCGCATCTTGACGACGAGGATCGACTCGTGGGGAGCCAGCCGCACCCAGGGATGCTCGAAGGGCGGCGCGCCGGAGCGGCCGCCCATCCAGACCGGCCCGTCGGATTCGCGGATCTTCGCGACGAGCGCCCGCACCGTCTCCGGCGGGACCGGCGGCGGGGCGCTCACGAGCTCCTTCGGGAGGTGGTAGCCCGCGATCGGAACGATCTCGGTTTCGTCGGCGTTGAAGCGATACGCCCCGCCGCGGTCCGCGCCGAGCGCGCGAACGATCTCCCGCGTGGTCCGCCGCACGACTTCCGTCAGGTCGAGGGCCGAGGTGATCGTGTGGGCCGTCCGCAACAGGGTCTCGGCCTGGCGCAGGCGCGCCTCCGTCTCCTGGTGGAGGCGCGCGTTGTCGAGGGCGACGGCCGCCTGATGGCTGATCCCCTCGACGAGCCGGATCTCCTCGGGACCGAACACGTGCCGCTCGGCGAACCACGCGGCGAAGAACGCGCCCGCCGGCACGCCCCGCACCACGATCGGGAAGAACAGGCTCGCGCGGTGGGGGAAGCGGTGCACCGCGTCGCGATCCACCCGGGGATCGCCGGCGACGTCGCTCGACCACACCGGCCGCTGGTGCGCCCACGCCTCCTCGAGGATCGGATGCCCGCCGAGCGGGATCGGGTACGCCAGGAACGCCTCGACCATCTCCTTCGGCACGTGGTAGCCCGCGATCGGGTGGAGGCACCGCGCCGCGGCGTCGGGCAGGAAGGCGCCGACCATGTCGGCCCCCAGCGCCCGGCACGTCTCGCGGGCCACGCGGCGCATCACCTCCGTGAGGTCGAGTGTCGAGCCGACCGCGGCGCTCACGTTGAGCAGCGTCTCGGTCTGCCGCACGCGCTGCTGCGCCTCCGCGTAGAGACGGGCGTGCTCGAGCACCACGGTCGCCTGGTCGGCGAGCGTCTGCGCCAGCTCGACGTCCGCCTCGGTGAAGGCGCGCCCTTCCGAGTCGCCGATTTCGAGCGCGCCGGCCACCTGGTGCTGGACGATGAGCGGCACGGCGAGCACGGCCAGACAGGACGCCGTCTCGAGGGCCGAGCGCACCTGGGGCGGCAGCACCAGTCTCGGATCGTCGAGGACGTTCGCCGAGACGATCGGCTGGCGCGTGCGCACGGCCAGGCCGATCGCTCCGGCGTCAGCCGGCAGCACGAGCCGGCCGCCGAAGGCCGGCGGGACGCTCCCGGACACGGCGATCGCGATCAGGTCGCCCGCGGCGCCGTCGAGGCGGAAGATGGCGGACATCCGCGCGCGCAGCACGACGCGCATGCCGAGCGCGATGCGGTTGACGACGGCGTCGGGATCGAGCGTCTGAGAAAGGAGCCGGCCGACATCCCTCGCCCAGCGTCCGGCCTCGTCGGGCCCCGACGGCGCGGCGCCCGGCTCGCGGGCCTCGAGCTCGGCCACGCGCGCGCGCAGGCGCCCCAGTTCATCGAGGAGCGCGGTGTTCGGCGCGGGCTTCGGTGAGCGGGCGGCAGTCATCATCGAGAGGACTGTCAGCACGCCCGATGCCACACGCGTGGGGCACCCAAAAACGGTCTGGTTGGACGGGATCTTAAGCCGTCTAGCTGGCAAGAAACTTACCAGCCGTCGGCGCCGACGGTCAGATCTGACCTTGTCAGGCCGAGGAGGCGCGCCGGGTTGCGGAAAGCCGGGTCAGTGCGGGAGCGTGTGGCCGCGATCCCTCAGGCAGCGCGCGTAGGCGTCCTCGTAGGCGGTCTTCGCGGCTTCGGACTCGAAGCCGGCGGCGACACCGCCGGCGGCGGCGCCGGTGTAGGCCGCGACGGCGCCGCCCGTCGCCCCGGCCATGAAGAGCGCGGCGGCCGGGCCGAGCAGGAGGCCGAGCATGATCCCCGCGCCGACCGAGCGCCCCGTGTCGCGCGGCTCGCCCCCGCCCGCCTGCTCGCGCGCGAGCCGGCGACACTCGACGGCGTCGCTCTCACGCTGACGCTCCTCCGAGGTCAGGGCGCCCGACGCGATGGGCGCCGGCGGCGGCGCGTCGGCGGTCGCGCAGCCCGCGAGGAGCGCGCCCGCCAGCGCCGCCGCCAGCGCGCGTCTCACCGGACGCTGTAGCCGCGTCCGATCATGCAGTTGGCGTAGGCCTGGTTGTAGCCTTCCTTGCTCTTGCTGTACTGGTAGACGCCGCCGCCGACCGCGCCGACCGTGGCGCCCGAGGCCGCGCCGATCGCCGCGCCCCGTCCGGCGTTGCCCGTCGCGGCGCCGATCGCCGCGCCCGCGGCGGCGCCGCCGACGGCGCCGATCAGCGCGCCCACGCCCGCGCCCTTGGCGGTGTCCATCGCCGGGTCGTAGCCGGTCTGCTGCTTGGCGACGAACATGCAGTCGTTCTGGTCACGGACCTGCTGCTCGCCGGACTGCCCCTTGAGCGGCGCCACGTAGACGGACGGCGGCGGCGGCGCCGACGACGCGCACCCCGCCAGGACCGCTCCGATCGCTGCCATCGCAAACAATCGCTTCATCGAGCTTCTCCTTGTCTCGTGCTGTGCCGGCCCGGGTCAGGCCTTCGGGAGCCAGTCGCGCAGGGGCTTCACCTGGCAGCCCGCCTTCTCGAGCGCCTCGCGCACCGCGCGGACGATCGTCGGCGCCCCCGGCGTGTCGCCGTGGCAGCAGATCGTCTGTACGGCGATGTCGATCTCGACGCCGTCGATCGTCCGGACCTTGCCCGCCGTCGCCATCGTCACGGCCTGCGCCGCCGCCCGCGCGGGATCGGTGATGAGCGAGCCCGCGATCTTGCGCGACACCAGCGTGCAGTCCACGTTGTAGGCGCGGTCGGCGAAGCCCTCGGACGCCACCCGGACGCCCATCTTGCGGCAGGCCCGGTCGTACTTGCCGGTGGCCATCGCCATCAGGATCAGGTCCTTCCCGCCCGACTCCAGCGTGGCCTCGCCCGCCGCGATCGCCAGCGGCTCGTCCTTCTCCATCATGTTGTAGAGGATGCCGTGCGGCTTCACGTGCTGGAGCGCGCCGCCGGCCACGCGCACGAACTCGCGGAGGGCGCCGGTCTGGTAGCAGAGGTAGTCCTTGATCTCCTGCGGCGTCACGTCCATCACGCGGCGGCCGAAGCCCATGAGGTCGGGCAGGCCGGGGTGCGAGCCGATGGCGACGCCGTGCCGGAGCGCGAGCGCCACGGTCTTGCGCATCACGTGGGGGTCGGCGCCGTGGAAGCCGCAGGCGACGTTCGCCGAGGAGATGAACGGCATGATCTCCTCGTCGGCCCCCAGCGTCCAGCGCCCGTAGCTCTCGCCCATGTCGCAGTTGAGGTCGATGTATTTCGTCGCCATCGTCAGCCTCTCCCTGGAGTCGGCGTTACCCGCAGCTTAGCACGCCGCTACTGGCGGGCCAGCACCCGGGCGAGCGCGTTGACGAACCGGTCCACGTCCTCGTCCGTCATCGCGAGCGAGCAGGCGCCGAGCCCCCGCTGGGTCAGGAGGATCCCCTCGTTCAGGAGGCCGACGAACATCCGGAGCGGCTGCTCGGCGTCCTTCGGCCGGCTCGAGCGGTAGTCGGTGAGCGGCTCGGTGGTCCAGTGCAGGCAGAAGAGCGAGCCCACGCCCGAGACCTGGCCCTTGCGCCGCGTCCCCGCCAGCAGGCGCGTGATCCCGCCGCGCAGGCGCTCGCCGAGGGCGTCGAGCCGCGCGTAGGCCTCCGGGGTCAGCGCGTTGAGGGTCGCCACGCCCGCGGCCATCGTCGCCGGGTTCGCGTTGAAGGTGCCGCCGTGGCTGATGCGCGCGGCGCCCTGGCGCGGGTCGTAGAAGCTCATCAGGTCGGCCCGGCCGCCGAAGGCGCCGACGGCGAGGCCGCCGCCGATGATCTTGCCGAACGTCGTGAGGTCGGGCCGGACGCCGAAGCGCTCCTGCGCCCCGCCCCAGGCGACGCGGAACGAGATCACCTCGTCGAAGATCAGCACGATGCCGTGGCGCTCGGTGATCTCGCGCAGGCGCTGGAGGAAGCCGTCGGCCGGCGAGATGACGCCGCCGATGCCGAGGAGCGGATCCACCAGCACGGCCGCCAGGTTCGCGGCCTCGGCGGCGAGGATCTGCTCGCACGCCTCGGCGTCGTTCCACGGGAGCACCACCGTGTGCTTGAGCACGGCGGGCGGCACGCCGGCCGAGGCCGGCACGGGCTTCGGGTGCCGGCGGTTGCCCGCGGTCTTCGGGTCGGGCGCGACCGACACCAGCACCCAGTCGTGGGTGCCGTGGTACGCGCCCTCGAACTTCGCGATCTTCGGCCGGCCGGTGAAGGCGCGCGCCAGGCGCACGGCGTTCATCGTCGCCTCCGTGCCCGAGTTGGTGAAGCGCACCTGCTCCACCGACGGCACGCGGCGCGTCAGCATCTCGGCCAGGCGGACCTCCCACTCGGTCGGCCCCGGGAACGACAGGCCCGATTCGATGGCCTGCTGGGCCGCCTTCACGACGTCGGGCGGCGCGTGGCCGAGGATCAGGCTCGTGTAGTTGCCGTTGAAGTCGAGCCGGTCGTTGCCGTCGGCGTCCCAGATGTGCGCGCCCTGGCCGCGCGCCGCGTAGAACGGGTACGGGTCGAAGAACGTCGTGGTGCGGCTGTTGCCGCCGGGCATCACCGCCAGCGCCTCCTCGTGCAGGGCCCGCGAGCGGGCGGTCTTGGCGGTGTACTCGGCGACTTCCTTGTCGAGACTCATGCGTTGTCCTCCCTGACGACGCCGTCGAGCGACGCGTCGGATTCGCGCAGCAGCCGGTGCGCGTCGGCCACCGTGATGGCGCTGAAGCGGAGCCCCCCTCCGGGCTTGACCTGGCCGAGGCGCCCGATGTCGAACGAGCACACCGTCGCGATCTTCGTGTAGCCGCCGGTGGACTGCCGGTCCACCAGGAGCACGATCGGCTGGCCGTCGCCGGGGACCTGGATCGAGCCGAGCGCGACGCCGTCGGAGATGACGTCGTGACCGCGCGCGTGCTCGATGCGCGGTCCCTTGAGCCGCGCGCCCATGCGGTCCGACTGCTGCGTCATCTCGTACACCGAGCCGAGGAACGTCCGGACGCCCTCGTCGGTGAAGCGGTCCGCCTGCGGCCCCAGGACGACGCGCACGATCGCCTCGTCCTCCCCGCCCACCGACGGCGGCGTCGCGAGCGAGCGCACCAGCGGCGGTGGGCCATCGAACACGTTCAGGACGTCGCCCGGGCGCAGCGCGCGTCCCTCCAGGCCGCCCAGGCGCCCCCGGATGTACGTCGAGCGCGACCCGAGGACCACCGGCACGTCGAGCCCGCCGGAGAACGCGATGTAGCTGAGCACCCCCGCCCGCGGGGCCCCGACCCGGACCGTGTCGCCCGCGTGGAGCACGATCGTCGTCCAGCGGGGCGCCGGCGCGCCGTTCACCGTCAGGGGCACCGGCGCGCCCGCCACGGCGATCGCGCACGCCCGATCCACCCGGAAGCGCGGCCCCATGTACGTGCACTCGAGCCCGGCCGCCGTGTCGTCGTTGCCGGCGAGCCGGTTGGCGACGACGAACGCGGCCCGGTCCACGGGGTCGAGGACGTGAACGGTCACGCGATCACCGGCCTGAAGGTGCGCGCTTCCACCGCGGCGCTGATCCGGTCGTACTCGGCGCGGCCGATCGGGCGGAAGCGCACGCGGTCGCCGGGCTTCAGCAAGATCGGCTCCGGCGCGTCCGGGTCGTAGAGGCGGAGCGGCGTCTTGCCGAGCACCCAGTAGCCGCCCGGACTGTCCACGGAGTAGATGCAGCACTGGATGCCGCCGATGCCGACGCTCTGGGCCGGCACCCTCGTGCGCGGCGTCTGGAGCCGCGGCAGGTGGATCCGCTCGGGCATGCCGGTCATGTAGGGCAGGCCCGGCGTGAAGCCGATGAAGTACACGGGATACT
>JACPCH010000235.1 GCA_016179875.1 Candidatus Rokuibacteriota bacterium
GACGATGACGAGGGCGATCAGGGCGAGCGAGGGCGAGGCGAAGGCGAACGGCTCCCACTGCTTTCGCTTCAGGGCTAACGCGGCCATCCGCATTCGGCCTTCTCCCGCTGGTGCCCGGAGCAGATCACAGGCGCGCGAGGCCTGTCAAGGTGTCAGGCCTTCGCGACCGCCACGGCGCGGCCGGTCGCGACCGACTCGACGATCGCCTCCAGCACGGCGATGTTGGCCGTGCCCTCCTCGCCGCCGACCTCCGGCCGGGCCTTGTCCCGCACGCAGCGCGCGAACTCCGCCAGCTCCTCGACGACCGGGTCCGCCGGCGCGAGCGGCACCTCGGTCCGCTCGGGCTGGCCGCGCCGGGCCAGGAACAGGCGCTCGCCGTCGGCCTCGTGCCAGGCCTGCGCGTCGGTGCCGTGCAGCGTGATGACCGCCGTCCGGTTCGCGTGCACCCACGAGGTGCCGAGGTAGCCGAGGCCGCCCGCGGCGAACTCGAAGAGGATGGACGTCACGTCGTCGGTCTCGACCCCCGTGAGCGCCACCCGGCGCGAGAACGCCGTCACGCGGGCGATGGGGCCCAGCAGGTACTGGTAGGTGTCCACGTGGTGGATGCCCAGGTTCGTCATCGCGCCCGCCGGCGTCTCGGCGGGGACGGCGCGCCAGGCGCCCGGCTTGACCATGACGAAGCCGGCGGCCGCCGAGAAGTTGCCCTCGATCTGGGCCACGCGGCCCAGCGCCCCCTCGTTGAGCAACCGCTTGAGCGCCCGGCTCGCCGCCTGCTTGCGCCGCTGGTGGCCGACGGCGAGGACGACGCCGGCCCGACGGCACGCGTCCGTCGCGCGCCGCGCGTCGGCGGTCGTGAGGGTGAACGGCTTGTCCACGAACACGTGCTTGCCGGCTCGGGCGGCGGCCACGACCTGCTCGGCGTGGACGGAGTGGGGCGTCGTGATGAGCACGCCCTCCACCTCGGGGTCGGCCAGGACCGCCTCGTAGCCCGGCAGGTCCCGGCAGCCGTGGGCCTTCGCGAAGGCCGCGCGGCTCTCCGCGGAGCGGCTGGTGCAGGCGACGACGCTGAGGCCCGTGCCCTTCGCCGCCGCGTCGGCGAGCGCCTTGCCCCACATCCCGACGCCGACCGCGGCCACGCGCACCGGGGTCACGCGGATCTCCCCGGCCACGCGTCCACGAACTCCGGGTGGCGGTCGGCGCCGGCCTGGACGCGGTAGAGCACCATGCGCGTCACGCTCCGGACGCGATGCACCTCGCCGGCCGGGAAGACGACGGTGTCGCCGGGGCCCAGCCGTCGTTCCTTCCGTCCGTCGTCGAAGAGCCCCTCGCCCTCGAGGACGTGGTAGATCTCGTCGGCCCCCGGGTGGGAGTGGATGGGCGAGGTCTGGCCCGGCTCCCACCCGACGACGCTGATCGCGCAGTGCAGGGTCTCCGCCAGGGTCTTGTAGACGTGACGGTCAGGCGAGAACTCCTTCGACGCCCTCAGATCGAAGACCTCCATGCGTGCCCTCCGTGCGCCCCGGCGCTCCGCGCCGAAGCGAACGGATGATACGACAAGGCGAGCCTTGTTACCATGTCGGCACCGACAGGAGGACGCCCATGGCGAGCGCGAAGGTGGTCCTGACCGATTACGTGTGGGAGTCGCTGGACGTGGAGCAGAAGACGCTCGAGGGCCTGGCGAGCCTCGTGGCGCTCAAGACCAAGACGCCCGCGGAGTTCCTCCCGGAGGCGGCCGACTGCGACGCGCTCCTCAACACCTACGCGGGCCCCATCACCGCCGAGGTCATGGCCCGGATGCCGAAGTGCAAGATCATCGCCCGCTACGGCATCGGCGTGGACACCATCGACCTCGAGGCGGCGACCGCGGCCGGCATCATCGTCACCAACAACCCCACCTACTGCATCGAGGAGGTCGCCGAGCAGACGATGGCCCTGCTGCTGGCCAGCGCGCGCAAGGTGGCGTTCTACGACCGGCTCGTGCGCGCGGGGCGCTGGGAGGTCCCGCCGGGCAAGCCGATGTTCCGGCTGGCCGGGCGCACGCTGGGCCTGGTGGGCTTCGGCAACATCGCCCGCGCCGTGGCGGTGCGGGCCGCCGCCTTCGGCATGCGCGTCCTCTACAGCGATCCGTTCGTCAAGGACGGCCAGTTCCCGGTTCCCGGCGAGAAGCGGGAATTCGCCGCGCTGCTCGGCGAGTCGGACTTCGTCTCGCTCCATCCGCCCCTCGTGCCCGAGACGCGGGGCATGATGAACGACGCGGCCTTCGCCCGGATGAAGCCGACGGCCTTCCTGATCAACTGCTCGCGCGGGCCCATCGTGGACACCGCGGCGCTCGTCCGCGCGCTGGACGCGAAGCGCATCGCGGGGTGCGCCCTCGACACGACGGATCCCGAACCCCTGCCCGACCCGCACCCGCTGCGCGGCCGCGAGAACGTGACCGTCACGCCCCACGCCGCCTGGTACAGCGAGCAGGCCATGGTGGGCCTCCAGGCCGGCGCGCCCGGCGAGGTGCGGCGGGTCCTCACCGGCGAGTGGCCCGTCAACGTCGTCAACAAGGCGGTGAAGGCCAGGAACCGCGCCGGCCTCTAGCCCGCATTATTCACGAACGGTCGTCGCGTGCGGCGGGCGGGTCCTGGCGCAGGGCGCAGCCCCCGCGGGTCCGGCTCCGTCACCCACTCGCCCGAGCGCCGCGCTGCGCGCGGCGCACGGGACGAGGGGGTCCCACTACGCACGGCCCCGCGGGGACCGCGCCCTGCACCACCCGCCCGGTCGCGCCATCGCCGTTCGTGAACAATGCGGGCGAGGGCCGCGCGGGGTCAGGTCTCCCGGGCGGCCCGGCGCTGCCACGGCGCGAGCCACAGCTCGAGCGCGCGCGCGCCGTTCATCAGGAGCACGCCGGTCACCATGAGCGTCACGATCGGCACGAAGAGCTTGGCGGTCTCGAAGGCGTTGGCGTAGCGCACGATCATGTAGCCGAGCCCCGAGATCGAGGTGTAGAACTCGGCGATCACCATGCCCACCAGGCCGCGGCCGATCGCCAGCCGCACCCCGGCCGCGATGAAGGGCAGCGCCGCGGGCAGGACGAGGTCGCGCCAGAGCCGCGGCTCGGTCGAGCAGAACGAGCGCGCGACCTCCAGCAGCCCGCGGTCCACGTTCTTCACGCCCTGCTCGGTGTTGATCAGGATCGGGAAGACCATGAACAGGAAGACGATCACGACCTTGGCCGGGACCTTGAACCCGAACCAGAGCACGATGAGCGGCACCAGCGCCACCATCGGCGTCGAGTAGAGCGCGTTCACGTAGAGGTCGGTCGCCAGCTCCACCGTCCGGAAGCGCGCCATCAGCACCCCGGCCGGGATGCCCGCCCCGACCGCCAGCAGCAGCGCGTACGCGAGCACCTGGAGGCTCTGCCCGAGATAGGCTCCAAGCTCGCCGCTCCCGGCCAGCTCGCCGAAGGCCTCGGCGACGGCGGTCGGGTACGTGAAGAGGATCGGGTTCACCGAGCGCCCGTACAGCTCCCAGACGGTCAGCACCACCGCCAGCGACGCGAGGCGGACCGCGACGGCGCGGCGCCTCATCGCCGCAGCTCCTCCCAGATGTGGGCGCGCAGCGTGATCGCGTGCGCGTCCGCGCGGACCTGGTTGAGGTCGCGCGGCCGGGGCAGGCCGACGGTCAGGATCTCGCGGACGCGGCCCGGACGGCTCGACATGACGACGACGCGGTCACCGAGGAAGATCGCCTCGTCGATCGAGTGCGTCACGAACAGCACCGTCTTGGGCTCCCGCGCCAGGATGCGCGCCAGCTCCTCCTGCAGCGTCTCCCGCGTCTGCGCGTCGAGCGAGCCGAAGGGCTCGTCCATCAACAATATGGACGGGTTCACGGCGAGGGCGCGCGCCAGCCCCGCCCGCTGCTGCATGCCGCCCGAGAGCTGATAGGGATAGGCCTGCTCGAAGCCGCCGAGGCCGACCAGCGCGGTGTAGTGCGCCACCGCCCGCTCGATCTCGGCGCGGGGCCGCCCGCGCAGCTCGAGGCCGTAGGCGACGTTCTGCCGCAGGCGCTTCCAGGGGAACAGGCCGAACTGCTGGAACACCATCGCGACGTCGGGCCGGGGGCCGGTCACGCGCCGCCCGCCGATCGTCACCTCGCCGTCGTCGGGGACGATCAGCCCGTCCACCACCCGCAGCAGCGTCGTCTTGCCGCAGCCGGAGGGGCCCAGGAGGCACACCACCTCGTGCTCGGCGACCTCGAAGCCGAGCCCCTCGAAGGCGGTGAGCCCCGCCTCGGGGAAGCGCTTCGCGAGGTTCCGGACGGCGATGGCGGCGGGAATCAGTCGTACTCGGGCACGCGCGGCAGCGTCTTGAGCGCCTCCTGCACGAGCGGCAGGGCGACGAAGTCCTCGTACTTCGGCCGCGCCTCCGGCTTGATGTTGCCCACCTGCACCATCCGGTTGATCGTGTACTCCACCTTCTCGCGCGAGAGGCCGTCGTTCTGCGACCAGACCCGGCCCCCGACCAGCTCGTCGTATGCCTGCTCGGCGACGTCGCGCGGGATCTTCGCGTGCTTCACCGTGATCTCCACCGTCCGCGCCCGGTTCGCGTACATGAACCGGTTCGCCCTGGCCAGCGCCCGGATCAGCGCCTGGTACTTCGCCGGCTCGGCCGCCAGCTTCTTCTCCTGGGCGACCACGACCATGAAGAGCTGGTTGGGCTCCAGCTCCCAGAACTTCACCAGCGGATGGAGCGTGGGCTCCTTCTGCCGGGCCATGATCATCTGGTCCACGTGCAGGATCGCCGTGTCGATGGCGCCGGCCAGCAGCGGCGGGACGTCGGCCGACGCGATGGGCACGAAGCTGACCTCGTCGGGCTTCAGGCCCGCCTTGCGCAGCACCATCCGGCTCAGGATGTCCGCGAAGCCCCCGATCTCCTGGACGCCGAACTTCCGGCCCTTGAGGTCGGCCAGCGTCTTGATGTTCGAGCGCACGGTCATCGTGGACGCGAACCGCGGCGCCAGGCCGTAGATGCCCTTGATGCCGGCCTTGCGGGCGATCGAGACCGCGACCGACGCCCCGGCGCCGGGGCCGGCGTCGAGCGCGCCGCTCACCACGTTGCGGATCACGTAGACGCCGCCCTCGAACGTGGAAATCTCGACGTCGAGCCCCTCCTCGGCGAAGAACCCCTGCTCCTTCGCCACCCAGGGGCCGATGTGCACCATGTTGGGCGGCGTGGTGGGCATGCCGAAGCTGAGCTTGGTGGCCGGGGCGGCCGGGCCCGGGAGCCACAGGGCCGCGCCGGCGAGCGCGAGGACGACGAACACCATCAACCATCGCCTTTGCATTGCGTTCCTCCTCTAGCCGCCCTGGAGCAGCGCGGCCCGGCCCACCAGGGCGTTCTTGCGCAGCAGCTCGTGCGCCTCCTCGGCGCCCTCCAGCGGGAACGTGCGGCTCACGATCGCGCGGACGCGCTTCTGGCGCAGCAGCTCGAGCGTCTGCTGCAATTCCGCCAGGCTCACGTAGCGCGAGCCGTGGATCTCGAGCATGTCGTAGAGCATGCGCCCCGGGTCCACCGTGAAGTGCGCCTCCACGCCGAAGACGGCCTTCGGGCGGCTGCCGATGATGACGAGCCGCCCGCCTGCTCGGCGAGGTCGCCGCTCCGGGAATCCACGAGAACATCGGCGCCGCAGTCCTTCGCCGCCTGGAGCTTGTCGTCGGTGACGTCGGCCGCCACCACCCAGCCGCCGCAGAGCTTGGCCATCTGCACGCCGTGGATGCCGACCCCGCCGCCGGCGCCGACGATCAGGACGGTGTCGCCCGGCCCCACGCGCGCCTCCGCGCGGCAGGCATGGTAGGGCGTGCAGATCGCGTCGGCGGCGATCGCCGCGTCGAGGTCGCTCACTCAGGTAGAAATGACAGGTCACGCGGTCACCGACCTTGACGTGGGCGACCTCGCCCCCGACCTCGGCGATTTCGCCCGCCACCTCGTGCCCGGGGATGCGCGGGAAGGACGTCACCCGCCCCGGCACCGCCGTCATGATGACGACCGTCAGGCCCACGCCCGTCGCCCGCACGCGCAGCAGCACGTCGTTCGGGCCGATCGTCGGCACCGGGACGGTCTCGAGCCGGAGCGGCGCGCCGAGCGCCGGCAGCACCATCGCCTTCATCGCGCCGGCGCGCCCCACGGCTACTTGATCGCCTGCGGGTTGATCGGCGAGCCGGTGCCGCCCGTGATCACGAGCGGCGGCGCGCAGAAGAAGAATTCGTAGACGCCGTCGGCGGCGCAGTCCTCGGCCAAATCTTTCAGATAGAAGATCTCGCCGTGCACGATCCCGATCGCCGGGATCGTGACCCAGTGCCAGGGCTGGAACACGTCCGGCCCGCTGGCGTTCGGCCGCACCTCGATCCCCCAGGTATCGCTGCACATCGCCGCGAGCTGCTTGGCGTGGATCCAGTCGAGGGTCTCGAAGGCCAGGCCCGGCGCGTCGCCGCCGGCATAGCCTCCCCACTCGCCCTTCTGCAGGCGATCTTCCATCTGGCCCGTGCGGATGATCACGAAGTCGGCGCGCCGCACCGTGACCCCCTGGGCCTTCGCGGTGCCGTCGAGGTCGGCGACGGTGATCGGGTAGCCGTCCTGGAGGCAGGCCACCTGCTTGTAGCGCGCCACGTCGAGCAGCACGCCGCGCCCCACCATCTTGTCGGCGAACTTCTCGATCCCGTTCTTGTGGGCGCCCTTGCAGTCCACCAGCGCCGCCGAGTAGCCGTTCCACATCTGCTCGCCGATGAACACGTGCGAGAGCGCGTCCCACTGGGTGGCGGCCTGGGTCGGCAGGTTGATGGCGTCGTCGGCGTAGCGCAAGCCCGGCGTCACGTCGTGCTTGCCGGCGATGGCGTCGGTGCCGGTCGCCAGCATCTGGTGCAGCGGGTTCCAGCGCCCGCCGAAGATGCCGCGCTGCGGGCCGTTCTCGTCGAGGTTGAGCCCGAGGCGGAAGATCTTGCCCTTCTTCACGAGCTGGGCGGCGTTCACGATGTCCTGGGGCCTCACGTAGTTCAGCACGCCCAGCTCGTCGTCGGGTCCCCACTTGCCCCAGTTCTTCAGCTCCTCGGCCTTCTTCAGCACGTCCTGCTTCGTCAGCTTCGCCATGGTCGTCCCCGCCTTCCCTTACGTTCCCGGGATGATCGGCAGCAGCAGGTAGGCGTCGCGCCCGCCGCCCGCGTGCAGCGTGACCCGGCCGCCGAACACGTCCCGGGGCCGGCTGATCGGGTCGTTGTGGGTCATGCCGCCCGTGCCCCGCGTGCCGTAGACGAACTTCTTGCCGAACTCGCCGATCTCGCCCTCGTACTCGTAGTCCTTGCCCCGCACCGTGAGCGCCACCCGCCAGCCGGCGGGCACCACGATGCACGAGGGCACGATCTCCACGTCGCACTCGTACACCTCGCCCGGCGCCAGCGGCTCGACCCGGTCGTGGGGATGCCAGGGCTGCCAGGGCTTGCTGCGCGCCGGGTCGACCCGGCGGTGCGAGGCCCGGAGCCAGCCGTTGGCGATCGGCGCGTTCGGGTCGGTCGAGCCGAAGAACGTCAGCTCCTGCCCCCGCGGGTCGAAGACGCGCACGATTAGGAAGAGGTCGGCGTCCTTCGTGGACGAGGACACGAAGAGCTTCGCGGCGATCGGGCCGGTGATCTCGGTCTCCCTCTCCACCGTCATGGAGAAGGTGACACCGTCGCCGAGCGCCTCGTACTCGACCTGCGCCGGTGCCGCGAGCGGCGTGGCGCCGAGTGCCTTCTTCGCCGGGTCGAGGTAGAGCTTCGTCCACCGCGTACGCGCCAGCGGCCACTCGTTCTCGTGGCGCGGCACGAACTTCTCGCCCGGATGGCGGACGTTGAGCGTCACGCGCGGCGTCTTCTCCCAGCCGTTGGGGACGCCCTTCAGGAAGTGGTCGAAGAAGCGCTTCTGGAGTGCGAGACCGTAGCCGCTGGAGAACAGCGCCCAGTGGGACTCGCCGTGGACCTCGAGCCACTTCTGCGCCGCCGGCGCCTCGACGAAGCCGTTGAAGTTGCCGCGCGGGTGGATCCCCTGCCCGCCCCAGTTGGCGCAGGAGAGGAACGGGATCGTGACCTTCGAGAGATCGGCCGAGCGCTGGCGGTGCCAGGCGTCGTCGAGCGGGTGCGCCAGCAGATCCAGGTGCGGTTCGGTGCGGTGCTTCGCCAGCTCCTCCGCCTGCAGCGTCTCGGGCCCGGCCACCGTCTCGCCGGTGTTCGGGTTCTTCCGCGCGCGCGCTCCCAGCCCGTGCT
>JACPCH010000236.1 GCA_016179875.1 Candidatus Rokuibacteriota bacterium
GGCGCGCGGTGTCGTTGATGTAGAGCCGCCGCTCGTCGAGCGAGAAGCAGAGCCCGTTCGGGCGGTCGAAGTCGTCCACGAGCAGCTCGGGCGATCTCGCGTCGGGGCCCACGCGGTAGACGCCCTGGAAGCCGAGTTCCTGCGGCCGCTCGACGCCGTAGAACTTGGCCCGGCCGTAGGGCGGGTCGCTGAAGTAGATCCCGCCGTCGCTCCGGCAGACGATGTCGTTCGGGCTGTTGAGCTGCTTGCCGCGGTGGTGGGTCGCGATCGGCACGATGGTGCCGTCGGGGCGCGTGAGCGTGACCTGGCTGGAGGCGTGCTCACAGGCGACGAGCCGCCCCTGGCGGTCCCAGGTGAGGCCGTTGGACATGTTGCACGGCTTGCGGAACGTCGCGACGCCGTCGGTCGCCGACCAGCGGCGCATGTGGTCGCCGGGCATGTCGCTGAACAGCAGGAACTTGCCCGTCGGGTGCCACACGGGACCCTCGGTGAAGAGGAACCCCGTGCCGAGCCGCTCGAACCGGTCGCTCACTTCTTGCCGGGATTGCCCGCGACGTACCAGTCGGGTGGCGTGACCTCGTTGAACACCACCCAGATCGCCTCCCGCGGCAGCTTGCACACCTCGGAGACCGCGTCGGTGACGCGGCGAGCCAGCTCGTCCTTGCGCTCCTTGCCGTGGCCCTCGTAGATCGTGATGTTGACGAACGGCATGGCGGTCGTCCTCCCTGGTCGCCCCTCAGAAACGGGGCCACAAGGTAGCACGCCCGCCCCGGGAGCGACAAGGCGGCTATCCGGGCAATTCGGCGCCCTCGGGGGCGTCCGGCACTTCGCCTCCCGCCGGCGGCGACCACGCCGGCGGCGTGAGCCGGCGCTTGCCGTCGCTCGCGAGCGTGACGGCCGCCTCGCCCGGCTCGAGCTTCCGGTCCCAGAGCTTGCAGGTGACCTGCTTGTGGCGCTGGTCGAGCCCCTCGCAGTAATTCGTGAACTCGCAGCGGCGCACGAGGTGGCCGTAGCCCAGGCGGATCTTCCTGAACCAGTCGGGATCCGCCAGGGACTGGCGAGCCGCCGCCACGCAGTCGGCTTCGCCGTCTTCCAGAATCGCCTCGGCCTGCTCGAAGCTCGCGATCCCGCCGCTCGTGACGACGGGCGTCACGTGGCCGGCCTCGCGGACGGCGCGACGGATCGCCGCGGCCAGCGGCACGTTGCGGCCGAACGGCCCGCGCGCGTCGGACAGCACGGTCGGCATGCACTCGTAGCCCGACTCGCCCGTGTAGGGATAGACGGCCTCGCCGATCTTCGGCTGCCTGGCGTCCTCGAAGCGGCCGCCCTTGGAGACCGAGAGGTAGTCCGCGCCGGCCTCGGCGAAGCGCACCCCGAACCACACCGCGTCCTCGAGCCGGCTCCCGCCCGCGACGACCTCGTCGCCGAGGTAGCGGATGCCCACCACGCACTCGTCGCCGACCCGCGCGCGCACCGCCGCGAGCACCTCCAGCGGCAGGCGCACGCGCTCCTCGCGCGTGCCGCCGTAGCCGTCGGCGCGCGTGTTCAGGCGCGAGAGGAACGAGGCCAGCGTGTAGGCGTGGGCGTAGTGGAGCTCGACGCCGTCGAAGCCCGCCGCGCACGCCCGGCGCGCCGCGTCCGCGAAGAGGCCCGGCAGCACGCGCGGCAGCTCGCGGATGTGGGACCGGTGTGTGTCCCAGACGCGCTCGCGGTAGCCGTAGTCGAGCGCCTCGAGCTCGCGGTCGGTGAGCACGGTCTCGAGCGTCACCCGGTCGGCCGTGCCCAGGCAGGCTCGGACCTCCGCCTCGGGCGCCTCGCGCCAGCGCCGGTCGTCGAGCCAGAGCGCGAGCTGGACGCGGTGCGCGTCGGTGATCTCGAGGTGGCGCGCGAAGAACGTCCCGGGCTCGGGCCGGCGGCGGACGCTGAGGAAGTCGAGGACCTGGATGAAGAGCCGCGTGCGCCCGTCGCTCCGCGCCCGCACGACCTCGACGAGCCGCCGGAGCCCCGGGATGAAGCGGTCGTCGCCGATCCTGAGCAGCGGCCCGCTCGGCACATCGCGGATGCCGGTCGCCTCCACGACGAGGACTCCCGGCTGCCCCTCGGCGAACCGCCCGTACCAGTCGAGCACGTCCTGCGTCACGACGCCGTCGTCGGTCGCGCGCCAGGGCACCATCGCCGGCACCCACGTGCGCTGGTGAGCGGTGAGGCGCCGGCCGAGCACGATCGGCGAGAACCAGCGCGCGCGCGCCGCCTCCTCGCGCGTGGGCCAGCGGACCGGCGGCAGGGGGTGGCGGACCCGCGCCACTACGGCTTCGGGTCGTACGGGATGACGTCCGACTGCCGGAGCACGAAGCGCTGGATCTTGCCCGTCTCCGTGCGCGGAAGCTTCTCGACGAACGCGACGGCGCGCGGGTACTTGTAGGGCGCCAGCTCACGCTTGACGTGCTCCTGGAGCTCCGTGACCAGCCCGGGTCCCGGCGCCCGCCCGGGCTTCAGCACGACGAACGCCTTGACGATGAAGCCGCGCGTCGCGTCGGGCGCGGCGACGACGGCCGACTCGGCCACGGCCGGGTGCTCGTCGAGCACGTGCTCCACCTCGGGCCCCGGGATCTTGTAGCCGCCCGAGACGATCATGTCGTCGGAGCGGCACTGGTAGAAGAAGTAGCCGTCCTCGTCGCGCACGTAGACGTCGCCGGTCACGTTCCAGCCGCCGAAGCGGACGTACTCGGCCTGGCGGTCGGGCTTGCGCCAGTACTTGCAGCCGGTCGGGCCCTTGATGGCGACGAGCCCGGGCTGCCCCGGCGGCACCTCGCGCCCCGTCTCGTCCACCACGCGGCAGTCGTAGCCGGTCACCGGGACGCCGGTGGCGCCGGGGCGCACGCGGCCCTTCACGGACGAGATGAAGATGTGGGTCATCTCCGTCGAGCCGATCCCGTCGAGGATCTCGATGCCGGTCGCCTTGTGCCACTCCTCCCAGGTGGCGGCGGGCAGGGGCTCGGCCGCCGACACGCCGAGGCGCAGGCTGCCGAGGTCGAACCGCGTCCGGAGGTCGGGCACGCCGAGCATGAGCCGGTAGGACGTCGGCGCGCAGAAGCTGACGGTGACGCGCTGCCGCGCGAATTCGCCCAGCATCCCCTCGGGCGTGAACGGCGGGCTCAGCACGGTCGCGGCGCCGAAGCGGAACGGGAAGATCAGGAGGCCGCCGGTGCCGAACGTGAACGCGAGCGTCGGATGGCCGCCGAAGCGGTCCTCCGGGGACGGCGCCAGCACGTGGCGCGCGTACGAGTCGGCCGAGGCCAGGAAGTCGCGGTGGACGTGGACGCACCCCTTCGGCACGCCGGTGGAGCCCGAGGTGTAGGCGATCATCGCCATCTCGTCGCGGTCGGTGGCGACGGCGGTGAAGCGCGCGGACTCGCCCGACATCAGCGAGGCCAGCGTCGTGTCGCCGGCGCGCGCCTCGCCCGCGACGATCAGGCGCTTCAGGACCGGCGACCGCGGCTGGGCGCGCTCCAGCTCCTCGCGCAGCGCGCCCCAGACGATCGCCGCCTTCGTGCCCGCGTCGCCGGCGACGTAGGCGAGCTCGCGCGCGCGCAGCATCGGCATGGTGGCCACCACGACGATGCCGAGCTTCTGGCAGGCGAGCCAGCTCACGATGAACTCGGGGACGTTGGGCAGCCGGAGCAGCACGCGATCGCCGCGGTCGAGCCCCATCGAGCGCAGGCCGTGGCAGAGCTGGTTCACCTGCGCCGCCAGCTCGCCGTAGGTGAGCGTGCGGGAGCCGGCGTGGATCGCCGGGCGCCCGGCGCGGCCGCCCTCGGCGTTCGCGTCCAGCAGCTCGGCGCCCAGGTTGAGCTTCAGCGGGTACCGCAGCTCGGGCAGCGTGTAGACGCGCTCGGGCCAGAGCTCGGGCGGGGGCAGCGAGTCCCGGACGTCGGGGATCATGCCAGGCAGGCGAACCCGTCGATCTCGATCAGGCAGCCGTCGGCGGCGTCGTAGAGGTCGCGCGCCCCGACCAGCGTCATCGCCGGGAAGTGACGGCCGAAGTACTCGCGGTACACGCCGCCGATGGCCTTGCCCTGGCGCTTGTACTCGTCGGCGTCGAGCACGTAGATCGTGAGCTTGACGACGTCGGTGAGCTGGCCGCCGGCCGCCGTCACGACCGTGCGGAGGTTCTCGCAGACCTGGCCGAACTGCGCCACCAGGTCGCCCTTGCCGACGACGCGCCCGTCCCGGTCCTTGGCGACCTGGCCGGCGAAGAACAGGAGGCGCCCGCCGCGCGCCTCGACGCCGTGGGTGTAGCCGACCGCCTTCATCAGTGCCGGCGGGTTGTGGAACTGGAGCTCGCGGGGCATGGGCGCCTCCTCCGGATCGGGGTTCAGGCTGCGGGGGTGCCGTCGAGGATCAGCGTCTCGCCGTTGGTGCCGTCGTCCCAGAGCAGCTTGGCGGCCACCGCGGCGACCTCCGCCGGCTCGATCAGCCGCCCGCCGGGGTTGATGCGGGCCATGGCCGCCACCGCCTCGTCGAACGACTTGCCGGTCCTGGCCTCGATGGTGCGCGCCGCGTTCCACACGAGGTCGGTCGCGACGTAGCCCGGGCAGATCGCGTTGACGGTGACGCCCTTGCCCGCGACCTCGAGCGCGAGCGCGCGCGTGAAGCCGACGAGGGCGTGCTTCGAGGCGGTGTAGGCGGTGACGTAGGGCGCGCCGTAGAGGCCGGCCAGGGACGCGACGTTGATGACGCGGCCCCAGCGCCGCTCGAGCATGCCCGCCAGCACGGCGCGGGTCATCAAGTAAGGCCCGGTGACGTTCACGCGGAAGTGCCGCTCCCACAGCTCCGGCTCCGTCTTCAGGAGCGGCGCCGACTCGGCGATGCCGGCGTTGTTCACGAGGACGTCCACCGGCCCGAGCGTCTCGACCGTCTCCGCCACCGCGCGCGTCACGGCGACCGGATCCGTCACGTCGAGCGCGACCGGCCGCGCCTCGACGCCGAGCCGGCGGGCGGCCGCCGCCGCCGCCTCCACCGCCTCGCGTGAGCGCGCCGCCACCGCGACCGCGCACCCTTCGCGCGCGAGGGCCAGCGCGATCTCGCGGCCGATGCCGCGGCCGCCGCCGGTGATCAGGGCGACTCGCTTCGGGCTGGCCATCAGAAGAACGGGCTGTCGCCCTCCGCGTAGTCGCGCGACGGATTGGCGAGGAAGCGCGCGCGCCAATTCACGGGGCCATTGTAGCGCGGGATCGGGTAGAGTGAGTCGGCCGGTTCCATGCCGCGCGCCTACACGAAGCTCTCGCTCGCCGACGCCGTCGGCCGTCTCCGGCCGGCGATGAAGGTGCTGCTGCCGCCCGGGTGCGGCGAGCCCGCGGCGCTCGTCGCCGAGATCTGCCGCCAGTCCGACCGCCTGCACGACCTCACCCTGATGGGCGGGATTCACCTCGGGGACTATCCATTCGCGCGCCCGGAGCACGCGGGTCTGCGCTTCGCGACCTGGCACATGTCGCCGAAGCTCGACGAGGCGCGGCGCCGCGGCCGGGTCGAGTTCGTGCCGCTGCGCTACTTCGAC